>NZ_JBHUXA010000024.1:0-118474 GCF_042669725.1 Nocardia sp. NPDC057227
ACCGACGCGAAGCGGGGCGGTCACCGATCGGTGACCGCCCCGCTTCGCGTCGGTGACTAGTCGTTCTGGAAGTAGCTCAGCAGCCGCAGGATCTCGACGTAGAGCCAGACCAGGGTGATGGTCAGGCCGAAGGCAACGCCCCAGGCCGCCTTCTCCGGCGCCTGCGCGCGGATCAGCTGATCCGCGGCGTCGAAGTCGAGCAGGAAGCTGAACGCGGCGATCGCGATGCAGACCAGGCTGAAGATGATGGCGATCGGGCCGCCGTCCCGCAGGCCGAGGCCGCCGTCGATGAAGAAGCTCGCGACCAGGTTGCCAAGCGCCAGCACCACGACGCCGATCAGGGCGCCGACGATCATCCGGGTGAAGCGCGGCGTCACCCGGATGGCGCCGGTCTTGTAGACCACGAGCATGCCCGCGAAGACACCGAAGGTGCCGAGCACCGCCTGCCCGATCAGCGCACTGCCGCCCGCGCCGCCGAACTCGATATTGGTGAACATGAAGGACAGCGCGCCGAGGAAGAAGCCCTCCGCCACGGCGTAGGACAGCACGAGGGCCGGGTTGTCCATCTTGTTGCCGAAGGTCGCCACCAGCACCAGGACCAGCCCGATGAGACCGCCGCCGATCACGAAGGCGGGCGCCAGCGAGGTGTTGGCGTTGGTCAGGGCGTAGGAGATGACGGCGGAGACGGCGAGCACCGCGAGGGTGATGCCGGTCTTGGTCACCACGTCGTCGATCGTCATCGACCTGGTGGCCTGCGGCGCCTGGTACTGCGGCGCCTCACCGTACTGCTGCGGCGGGTACTGGCCGTGCGGCTGCTGCTGTTGCTGCTGGCCGAACTGGCCGGCACCGGCTACGCCGGAACCGAAGTTCGCGTAACCGCCCACTCCCTCCTGCCGAGGCAGGCGCCGGAAGACTGGATTGGAGGAGGTACGCAAGGGATCCCTTTCTCGAGTCCGGATCGCGTCTACTGCTGGTCCGTACAACGCCCGCCCCCCGGAAACAGTTCCCGGTCAGCGGACAATTCGGACTCTACCGTTCTACGTCCCGTAAACCACGTACCGATCTAGTCACCGTGAATTTCTGGTTGCGGGCGATCACCTCGGTGTGGCCGACCAGCCGCGCCGTCACGCCGCGGTGGTTCAGGTGGCTGTTGTAGACGGTCCACAGCTCACCGCCGGGCCGGAGCACCCGGCCCGCCGCGGCGAACATCTTGATCGCGGAGCCGGTGTGCACCGCCGCGCCGATGTGGAAGGGCGGGTTGCAGAGCACCAGGTCGGCGCTGGAGGGCGGCAGCGAGGCCATGGCGTCGTCGCGGACGACGCGGACCCGCTCGGCCACCCCGTTGGCCGCCGCCGTCGCCACCGCCGACGCCACCGCCGCCGCGGACTGGTCGGTGCCGGTGACGGTGATCCGCTGGCGCGAGCGGGCCAGCGCGACCGCCAGGATGCCGGTGCCGCAGCCCAGGTCGATCGCGTTGCGGGCGTCGGGCTTCATCCGGTCCAGGTGCCGGAGCAGGAAGCGGGTGCCGATGTCGAGTTTGGGGCCGGAGAAGGCGGCGCCGTGCGCCACCACGTCGAGGCCGAGCTCGGCCAGGTGCTCGCGCACCGGGAAGGGCGGCTCGCCCACCGGCTTCGGCCCCGACACCAGCAGCGCGCGGGACTTCTGCCGCCCCCGGCTGGCCCGCACCTCGGTGAAGCTCTCGCCGAGCACCTCGTTCATGGCCGGGGTCAGGTACTTGTCCCGGCCCGCGGCGAAGACGAGGACACCGGGGTCGGCGTACCTGGCGATGGCGTCGGCGATCTCGGCGAGCCCGGCCAGCCCGCGCGGCAGCCGGAGCAGCACGACGGTGGCGCCGGTGAGCAGCGACGGGCCGAGCGGGTGGGCGCGGTAGCGCCCGGAGAGGTCGAGCGCGCGGGCATTGGCGGCGAGCGCGAGTTCCCCGGTGAGCACGTCCTGGTGCACCCGGATGCTGTGCAGGTCGTGTGAGACGGCGGCGCCGAGGGTGAGCGCGCCGTAGCCGTCGTCGATCACCGCGACCTGGCCCGCGCCCGCGCCGGCGAGCGCATCCGCCGCCACGTCGAGCAGCAGGCGGTCGGCGGCGTCGACGGCATAGAGGTTCGCCGCCTCCACATCCGGATACCGGCGCAATCGGCCCAGCACGTCGTCCACATCGCCCACGGCTCTCAAGTGTGCTGGATCGTTGCCCCCATGTCGCACCGACCCCGCCCCCGCGAACCGCGGCGCGCGCCCAAATCCCGGAAATGCCCCGCTCGCGGGCCTACCATCGGCCGATGCGGACCCCGATGCTGCTGACGGTTCTCGCCGTGGCCGCCGTGCTCACCGGCTGTGCCGACAGCGGCTCGCCGGAGCTGGCCCCCTCCCCCGGTTCGGTCAGCACCGCGCTCGACGCCCCCACGACCACCGCCGCGCCCGAGCCGGTTCCCGCCGACGCGCAGCCGAAGCGGGGGGACAAGAGCCGCGGCGCGATGCTCACCGTCACCGGTGTCCGGATCGGCCACCACCCCGGCTTCGAGCGGGTGGTCTACGACCTCGGCGGCACCGGAACGCCCGGCTGGGTGGTCGAGTACACCGACCGGGCGGTGCAGGACGGCAGCGGAACGGTCCTCGACCTGGACGCGGAATCGGTCCTCGAGGTGCGAATCCTCGGCTCCGCCTATCCCTTCGACACCGGCGTGACCCCGTTCGACAACTCCGAGCCGGTGCGCGACCCGGAGGCGCCGGGGGTGACGGGGGTGTACCGGACCATCGTTTTCGAGGGCGAGACCCAGTCCTTCATCGGGGTGCGCGGTGACCGGCCACCCTTCGAGGTGCGCACGGCGAACAATCCGACGCGGCTGATCGTGGATATCGCGACCTCCTGACCGGCATTGATCTTCACCGCCGGAGCGGCGCCGATCCGTTCCCCGCCGGCGGGGGAGGCAGCACAGTACCCCGGGTGAAGATCATCGTCCGCCTGCTCGCGGCCGCGCTCGTCGCGGCGGCCGCGCTGCTCGCCACCGGCTGCGGTGGCGGCGATTCCGGCCCGGCTCCCGCCCCGACCACCGTGCGGAACGGCCTCGAGCGCGGGGATGTCGAGTTCCTGCAGGGCATGACCGCGCAGCAGGAGCAGTCGGCGGAGATCGCCGGGCTGGCCGCGGAGCGCGCGACGGATCAGCGGGTTCGCGACCTCGCGGTCGCGCTGCGGCAGGAGCGGGGGCCGGAGACCGCTCGGATCACCGCGCTGCTCGACGGCTTCGGCGCGAAGGCCGGTACCGGTATGGAGGGGTCGGGGCAGCTCGCGCTGCTCGGCCCCGGGCGGATCGCCGCGGTGGCGGCGGCGGGCGCGGAGTTCGACGGGCAGTGGCTGGACCTGGTGGTCGAGCACCACGGCCGCGCGGTCGCGCTGGCGCAATCCGAGCTGGCCGCTGGAATCGACGCGGAGACCCAGGCACTGGCCAGGGACATCGTCACCGCGCGGCAGGCCGGGATCGACGCCGCGCGGACCCTACGGGGCTGACGATCAGACCCGCGGCGGCACCGTCTGCCGCCACACCTCGCCGTTGAGCTCCCGGCTGCGCTCGCGCTGCTGCTGCTTCCTGCGCTGCTCGAAGACCAGGGCGGCGCCGGTCAGCACCGCGACCACCGCGATGACGACGAGGAACAGCGCGCCCTCGGACCACCCGCCGAGCGAGGTGATGGCGGCGATCACGGCGGCGAGACCGCCGATGCCGAGCAGCCCGAAGCCCGCCCAGTTCCTGGTGTCCGCGAGCGTCGAACCGGCGCCCCGCCCGCGGGCGATATCGGGGGCGCCGTCGAGCGGCGGGATCTCCCATTGCGCTTCGGTCATCACACACACCTTCGATAGTCGAGCCGTATTCGCCGGATGCCCCCGCTCGGCACCGCGAAACTGCCCCCCGCCCTTGACGAAATCCGCCCCGAACAGTGCCCGGCGCGTCCATTCGGAAAGAGCTCGACAAGCACCGCGAATTTCTGGCTACATACCAAACGGCTATGAAAAATATTCTTGCCTCGGCAAACCATCAGCGCTCGGAAAACCCCCGCACCGGGGAGCACGCAGTAGCGGGCGGTGGTCGACAGCCGTAGTATTCGGCCCGTTTAGGCCTCGCTCGACAGGACGTTCATCGTGACCAGCAGTACCCGGCACACGCCACCGTCCTCGCGCCGTGCCCGCAGCAAGCGGGCGCCCGCGGCCCGCGCGGCCACGCTCGCCGCCCTGCTCGCCGCCGCCGCCGAGCGCAATCCGGACGGTGTCGCGGTGGTCTGCGGGGACGATTCGCTGACCTACCGCGCGCTCGACGACCGCTCCACCCGGCTCGGCCGGGTGCTGCTGGCCAGGGGCGCGGCCCCCGAGGCCGCCGTCGCGGTGGCGCTGCCGCGCTCGATCGACGCCGTGGTGACGCTCTGGGCGGTGGCGAAGACCGGCGCCGCCTACGTGCCGATCGACCCCGCGCTGCCCGCCGCGCGCCTCGACTACCAGGTGCGGGACTGCGGCGCGCTGCTCGGCGTGACCGACCGGGCGCACGCCGGGTCGCTGCCGGACCGGCTCTCCTGGCTCACCGTCGACACCGCCGACACGACCGGCCTGATCGCCGCCGAAGCCGCGGACCCGATCTCCTACCTGGACCGCCCGACCGTGCTCCGGGCCTCCGATACCGCCTACGTGATCTATACCTCCGGATCCACCGGGCAACCCAAGGGCGTCGCCGTCACGCACGCCGGGCTCGCCGGGCTCTGTGTGGAACAGGTCACGCGTTTCGGCCTCACCCCGGAGGCCCGCACGCTGCACTTCGCCTCGCCCAGCTTCGACGCCTCGATCCTGGAGCTGCTGCTCGCCGTCGGCGCCGCGGCGACCATGGTGATCGCGCCGCCCACCGTGCTCGGCGGCGGCGACCTGGCCGCGCTGCTGGCCGGGCACGGGGTCACGCACGCCTTCCTCACCCCGTCCACGCTGGCCACGCTCGACCCCGCGGGCGTGCCCGCGCTGCGGGTGCTCGTGGTCGGCGGCGAGCCCTGCCCGCCTGCCCTCGCCGACCGCTGGGCGGCGCACACCGCCCTGTTCAATGCCTACGGCCCGACCGAGGCCACCGTCGCCGCGACGCTCGCGGGCCCGATGACGCCGGGCGCCCCGGTGACCATCGGCGCCGCGCTGCCCGGCGTGCAGTGCCGGGTGCTGGACACCAAGCTGCGCCCGGTCGGCGTCGGCGTTGCCGGTGAGCTCTACCTGGGCGGGCCCGGGTTGGCCCGCGGCTACCGCGGGCGGCCCGCGCTCACCGCGCAGCGCTTCGTCGCCGACGCGAACGGCGCGCTGCTCTACCGCACCGGAGACCTGGTGCGGCGCAACGGAACCGGCGATTTCGAGTACCTGGGGCGGTTGGACCGGCAGGTGCAGGTGCGCGGGTTCCGGATCGAGCTCGGCGAGATCGAGGCCGCGCTGAGCGCGCAGCCGGGCGTGCGCGCGGCGGTGGTCGTCGACCGGCGCTCGCCCGGTGGCGACACCGCGCTGGTCGCGTACCTCGAGCCGGAGCCGGGCAGCGCCCCCGATCCGGCGGCGCTGGCCGACGCGGTGGCCAGGGTGCTGCCGCGCTACATGGTGCCGAACTCGATCACGCTGCTCGACCGCATCCCGCTGACCACCTCCGGCAAGGCGGACCGCACCGCGCTGCGCGCCCGCCCGGTGGACGAGTCGCCCTACCGCCCGCCCTCCGGCGCGGGCGAGGAACTGGTGGCGCAGGCGTTCCGCGCGGTGCTCGACCGGCCCCGGGTCGGCGCCGACGACGACTTCTTCGTGGTCGGCGGCAATTCGCTGCTCGCCACCCAGGTCGCGGCCCGGCTCGGCGACGCACTGAACGCGCAGGTGCCGCCGCGGCTGGTCTTCGACCACCCGACCGTCGCCGGGCTCGCGGTCGCCGTGCGCACCGAGCTCTTCGACCCGGCCCGCGCGCCGCTGCTGCCGAGGGCGCGGCCGGACCGGATCCCGCTCTCCCCCGCGCAGCTGCGGTTCTGGCTGCGCAACCAGTTCGACACCGCCTCCGCGGTGGACAACCTCGGCTTCGCGCTCACCCTGACCGGCGCGCTCGACGTCCCCGCGCTGCACGCCGCCTTCGCCGACGCGGTGATCCGGCACGAATCGCTGCGCACCAGGTACCCGGCCGACGCCGACGGCCCGCACCAGGTGGTGCTCGACGCCGACGCGGCGCTCTCCGCGCTCCGGGTACACGAGGCAACCGCCGAACCGGACTCCCCCGCCGTCGCCGCCTGGGTGGACGAAATCCTGTGGCGCGGCTTCGATGTCGCGCGCGAGGTGCCGCTCCGGGTCGGGCTGCTTCGCACCGGCGACCGGCACGTGCTCGTCTGTGCCATGCACCACATCTGCGCCGACGGGTCGTCGCTGGCGCCGCTCGCCCGCGACATCGCGGCGGCCTACGCGGCGCGCAGCGCGGGCACCCCGCCCGCCTGGAAGCCGCCCGCCGTGCAGTACGCCGACTACTCGCTGTGGCAGCGCGAGGTGCTCGGCTCCCGCGACGACCCGGAGTCCCCGCTCGCCCGCCAGCTCGCCTACTGGAAGCAGGAGCTCGCGGGCATCCCGGACGATCTCGAGCTGCCCGCCGACCGCCCGCGGCCGGCCGTGGCCTCGCTGCGCGGCGCCTCGGTGCAGCGCGAGGCGTCGGCCGCGCTGCACGGCGCGCTGCGCACGGTGGCGCGGCGCCACAATGCCACCGTCTTCATGGTCATGCGCACCGCGCTCGCGGTGCTGATGGCCCGGCTCTCCGGCGTCACCGACGTGACCATCGGGGTGCCGATGACGAACCGGGCCGAGGCCGCGCTGGACGACGTGGTCGGCATGTTCGTCAACACCACCGTCTCGCGCACCAGGGTCGACCCCGGCGAGAGCTTCGGCGCGCTGCTCGGCCGCACCAGGGAGCGCGACCTGGCCAACTTCGCGCACTCGGAGGTGCCGTTCGAGCACGTCGTCGATGCCGTCGACCCGCTCCGCTCGCCCGGCAGGCACCCGCTCTACCAGGTCGGCTTCGCCTTCCAGAACTTCTCCGAGGCGCGCATGTCGATGGCGGGCGTCGCGTTCTCCGGGTTCGACCTGGAGACGAGGACCTCGAAGACCGACCTGCACATCGCCGTGGTGGAGTCGCGCACCGACGACGGCGCGCCCGGGCCGATCGTGGTCCGCTTCACCTACGCCACCGACCTCTTCGACGCCGCGACGGTGGAGCGCTTCGTCGGCGGCTACCTGCGGCTGCTGGAGCAGATCGCCGCCGCGCCCGGCCGGGTGGTCGGCGATCTCGACGTCATCGAGCCGGGCGAGCTGCGGCTGCTGCGCGCCTGGTCGACCGGGCCGGTGCGGGCGGTACTGACGGAATCGCTGCTCGCGCCGCTACACCGGTTCGCCGCGACCAGCCCGTCCGCCCTCGCGGTGACCGGTGCGGGCGGGTCGCTCACCTACGCGGAACTGTCCGGCGCGGTGAGCAGGCTGGCGCGCTGGCTGATCGGGCGCGGGGTCGGGCCGGAGGCGGTCGTCGCGGTGGCCATGCGCCGCTCGCTCGCGCAGTACATCGCGCTCTGCGCGGTGGTCGAGGCCGGTGGCGCGTGGGTGCCGATCGACCCGGATCACCCGGCCGAACGGATCGGCTACGTGCTGGACTCCGCCCGGCCGGTCTGCATCCTCTCCACCGGCTCGGACGCCTTCACGGCGGCCCCGGCCGAGCTGGTCGACACCCTCGACCTCTCCGGCTTCGCCGGAACCCCGGTCACCGACGCCGATCGCCTGACCCCGCTGCACCCGGACAACCCCGCCTACCTCATCTACACCTCGGGCTCGACCGGCAAGCCCAAGGGCGTGGTGATCACGCACCGCGCCATCGTCAACCAGATCGAGTGGATGCGGCACGAGTACCTGGTAACCGCCGCCGACGTCTACCTGCAGAAGACGCCGGGCACCTTCGACGTCTCGCTGTGGGGGCACTTCCTGCCGCTGCGCTCCGGCGCGACGCTGGTGCTCGCCGGGCCGGACGAGCACCGCGACCCCGGCGCGCTCTCCCGCCTGATCGCCGAATACCGCTGCACGCTCACCGATTTCGTCCCGTCCATGCTGGCTGCCTTCGCCGCGCACTGCGAACCGGCCGAGCTGAGCACGCTGCGCGACATCTTCGTCATCGGCGAGGCGCTGCCCCCGGAGACCGCCCGCGCCTTCGCGCAGCGCAGCGCCGCCCGGATCCACAATGTCTACGGCCCCACCGAGGCCGCGGTGAGCATCACCGAGCACCGGGTCGGCCCGGCCGACGACGCCGCGCTGCGGGTGCCGATCGGCGTCCCGGAGTGGAATTCCCGGGTGCTCGTGCTCGATTCGCGGCTCTGCCCGGTGCCGGTCGGCGCCGTCGGCGAGCTGTACCTGGCCGGGGTGCAGCTGGCCCGCGGCTACCACGGCAGGGCGGCGCTGAGCGCGGACCGGTTCGTCGCGAACCCGTACGACCACGCCGGGACCAGGATGTACCGCACCGGTGACCTGGTGCGCTGGAGCCCGCAGGGCGCGCTCGACTACCTCGGCCGCAGCGACTTCCAGGTCAAGCTGCGCGGGCACCGGATCGAGCTGGGCGAGATCGAGGCCGCGCTGCTCGCGCGGGCCGGGGTCGGCCAGGCCGCGGTGGTGGTGAAGACCGGCGACACCGGCGATCACCTGGTCGGCTACGTCGTCCCGGCGCCGGGCGCCGCGCTCGACCCGGACGAGCTGCGCACCGCCGTCAGCGCCGCGCTGCCCGCGTACATGGTGCCGTCGGCCGTTGTCGTGCTCGCCGAACTGCCGGTGAACACCAGCGGCAAGCTGGACCGCGCGGCGCTGCCGAGCCCGGTCTTCGCCTCCCGCTCGCTGGTCGCCCCGCGCACCCCGCTGGAGGCCACCGTCGCCGCCGCCTTCGCCGACGTGCTCGGGCTGCCCGAGGTCGGGGTGACCGACGACTTCTACGACCTCGGCGGCTCCTCGCTGCTCGCCTTCTCCCTGCACCAGCGGCTGACCAGGGATCTCGGGCGGCGGGTGCCGATGGCGGCGCTGCTCGGCGACCCGACCGCGGCGGGCGTGGCCGGCTACATCGGCGGCGCCGAGACCGCGGCCGCCGCGAGCCCCGCCGACGACGCCGTGCTCGACGACGACATCTCGCCGTTCACCATGACCCCGCGCGCCGTGCTGCTCACCGGCGCCACCGGCTTCCTCGGCGCGCACCTGCTGCGCGCACTCCTCGACCGCACCCCGGCGACGGTGTACTGCCTGGTCCGGGCCGGTTCCGAGGCGCAGGCGGTGGAGCGGGTGCTGGCGGCGCTGCGCCGGTACCGGTTGCGCGAGGACGGCTTCGAACGGGTCCGGCCGGTGCCCGGCGACCTCGCCGCGCCGCGGCTCGGCCTCGCCCCCGCCGACTACGAGCGGCTCGCCGCCGAGATCGACGTGGTGCACCACAACGGGGCTCGGGTGAACCACATCGAGCCGTACGCCAGGCTGCGCGCGGCCAACGTCGAAGGCACCCGCGAGGTGCTGCGCTTCGCCCGCACCGGCCGGATCAAGCCGCTGCACTTCGTCTCCACCATCAACACCGCCGTCCGCGCCGCCGACCGGCCGATCACCGAGGACACCAGGCTCACCGCCGACGAGCTGCCCGCGAGCGGATACATCGCGTCCAAGTGGACCGCGGAGGAGCTGGTCCGCAAG
Source organism: Nocardia sp. NPDC057227 (assembly GCF_042669725.1). Classification (NCBI taxonomy): domain Bacteria; kingdom Bacillati; phylum Actinomycetota; class Actinomycetes; order Mycobacteriales; family Nocardiaceae; genus Nocardia; species Nocardia sp. NPDC057227. Next base: position 9,728 of record NZ_JBHUXA010000024.1, read on the forward strand.
GCCGCCGAGCGCGGGCTGCCCGCCCGCATCTACCGGCCCGGCACCATCAGCGGCACCGCATCGGCCGGGGTCAACAGCACCTCCGACGCGCTGTGGAACCTGTTGCGCGCCACCGCCGTGCTCGGCATGGCGCCCGACCTCGGGGACGCCGCCGTCTCGCTGGTGCCGGTCGACTACGTCGCCGACGCCGTCGTCACCATGGCGGGGCGGGCGGGCACCGAGACCGTCTACCACCTGGTGAACCCGGAACCCGTTGCGGTGTCGGCGATCTACGACATTCTGCGGGAGCAGGGGGTACCGGTCGAGATCGTTTCCCTGGAGCGCGTGCGGGACGCCCTGGAGCGGGAATCGCGGCTCCGCGAGGCCGCGGGTGACGACACCCTCACCCGCGCCGCGCTGCTCACCACCGATTTCGCCGGGCTGCCGGTGCATCTCGACTGGCGCGACGAGCACACACAGGCGATGCTGTCAGGCACCGGCGTGCTTCGCCGACCGGTCGACCGGGAAGTTCTGGCCGCGTATGTCCGGGAATTCCTGGCGTCGGGGTTCATTCCGGCCCCGGCAGGGATACCCTCGTAGTCCGTACCGACCAGGTTTCTTATCTGACCGAGGCGGCTACCCCGTCGGTGTCACCGACCGCGAACCGTCGAATTGAAACGGAGTCCCACTCGATGTCCACCGGCAGGAACGCGCCCCGCGGGGTGACGAAGCGCGCTATCGCGGCCTTGTTGTTCTGGAAGAAGGATTCTTCGGCGGACGGTGTCGCCGATTCCGCGGGTACGGCGCCTGCCGATGGCTCCGCAGGCACTTCGGCTGTCAGCGACGCACCGGTTGCCGGGCCGACCGATTCCGCGGTCTCCGACGCACCCGTGCGCGCGGTCGAGACCGCTGAACCCCCGGCTGCCGTCGGCGCCGCTGATGCCGAAGCGGACAAGGCCGCGCCTGTCGACGGCGCGTCGGCCAAGGCCACCAAGGTCGCGCCCGTCGACGCCACGCCCGTCGAAGCCACGCCGGTCGAAGCCGCGCCTGTCGATGTTGCGCCCGTCGAAGCCACGCCTGTCGATGTTGCGCCGGCCGACGCCACGCATGTCGAAGCCGCGCCTGTCGCCGTCGCGCCTGCCAAGGCCACCGAGGTCGCGCCCGTCGAAGCCGCGCGGGTCGACGTCGCGCCGGCGCAGTCTGCCGAGAGCGCAGAGCCCGCCGCAGGCGTCGAGGGAGACAAGGTCGCGCCGACCGACGGCTTCGTAGCGGCTGCCGAGCCTGCGGGTGAGGGCCCCGCGGTGGATGCGCCGAGCACGACCACCACTGCGGACGCGCCTTCGGACGCAGCAGCCCCGGCTGCCGCCGCGACACCGCAGGCCGAGCCGACGCCGCCCGCGGCGGTCGAACCCGCGACCGCTCCGGCCAAGAAGGCCGCTCCACGCAAGAAGGCGGCAGCGAAGACGGCCGACCCGAGCGCACCGGCCAAGAAGACCGCGGCCAAGGCGGCAACCAAGGCACCGGCGAAGAAGGCACCCGCGAAGAAGACCGCGGCGGCGAAGTCCACCCCGCGCAAAACCGCCGCCCCCAAGGTGGAGGAACGCATCCTCACCGCCCGCCGCCTGGCGGACAGCACCTACCGCGACGAACAGTTCGCCACCCGCTACGAGGGCCCGATCGCCCCCTTCAACCACCTCGTCGACCGCCTCACCGAGGAAACCGGCGAACCCCTCCCCCACCTAGCCCCCATCTACGGCGGCACCGAAGCCCGAGTGCTCTCCCTCTTCCGCGACCCGGGCCCCAAGACCCGCTCCGGCCAGCAGAGCAGCGGCCTCCTCTCCCTGGAGAACGACGACCAGGCCGCCGAACGCTACCTGGAGTTCTTCCGAACCTCCGGCCTCCGCATCGGCGACCTCATCACCTGGAACGCCTACCCCTGGTACACCACCCGCAAGCCATCCACCGCCGACATCGACCGTGGCATCGCTCCCTTGGAACAGGTCATCGCCCTGCTCCCGAAGCTGAAGGTCATCCTGGCCCACGGCCTCGACGCCCAAGCCGCCTGGCGCCGCTTCGAACGCCAGCACCCCGAGGTCGCGAGCAAACTCGTCGTCATCCCGACCTACCACACCAGCAAGCAGGCGCTCTTCACCCAGGACGAAGCCGTCCGCGCCCAGCGCGAGGACAAACTGCGCAGCGATTTCGCCAAAGCCGCAGAGCACCTCGTCGAGTGACCGAGGATCTCATCGGTACCTGGAGTTCCGACTACGGGTACCACTCCTCGATGCAGGACGAAGAACTCGTGTTCCGCCCGGACGGTGAGGGTTCGGTAGCGTACGCGAGGCCCGGCTCTTCCGACTGCGTCCTGTTCCGCTGGACCCCGAGCGGCCCGGACTCCGTGCTGCTTACTCCGCACCGCTCGTACCGCGACGAGAACGGCGCGATCACCGAGCGCGACGTCCCCGCCGCGGCAGCGTTCCACTACCGCCTGGAGCAGGGCATTCGCCCGCTCCTCGACCATCCCCTTCCGGTCCTGGTCGTGATCGAGCACACCGGCTTCCTGGTCGCCGACTCCTACGCCCAGGTCACCGGCGCCCGCTGATCACCGGTGCCTGCGCGGCCGATCGCACACGTGCCGCGCAGGCTCCGCCGCGACCCCCGCATAGGCCCGCAGCGCCTCCCCGATCCGCCCCGCCGCCCGCTCCAGCTGCTCGGGCGAGAGCTGCTTGCCGAACGCGGCCGCGTCCAGCAGTTGCCGCTGCGTCTGCCGCAGTTCCTCGGTGGCCCGATCGAGTGGGGATGGCTCAGGCATGGCACGACGCTACACCCTGGCGAACATATGTTCGAGTCGATCAGCGGTTCAATTATCTCGAACGAGCCGACCCGTGTAGCCCGCCGCGAGCAGGGTGTCGAAGGCGTCGCGAACACCGGCGGGCACGTCCTGCGCGACTGCCAGCCCCCGCTCCGCGTACACCCAGATCCGCTGCGTCTCGCCGACGAGCGAGGTCAGTACCAGATCGAGGTCGCCGATCGACTCGACGTACTCGTCGAAGGGCAGTGCGGTGAACGAGCACACCGTCTCCACCTCCGGCCACACCTTCCGGCAGGTCGCGTAGCTCCGCCGCGCCTGCTGCGGCTTGCTGACGAGCGTGACCGACCGAATATCGCGTCCGGCGAGCAGCTCCCGGGAGAACTCGAGGTTCTGCCCGGTATTCGTCGCCCTCGACTCCACCAGAATCGCCTCCTCCGGCACGCCGAGATCCAGCGCGATCTCGCGGTAGTGCACCGCCTCGCCGCGCGGGAACCTGGGCGCGGTGATCGGAGTGGTGGCCCCGGTGAAGACGATCAGCGGAATCAGCCCGCGGTGATACAGCTCCGCCGCGTGGCTCGCGACGCTCGGATCATGGCTCCCCAGCCCGATCCCCACATCGGTCACCCGGTCCGCGTGCCGGAGCCGGGTGAACTCCCACAGCGTCTCGATCGCCCGCCTGAAGACTGGATCCATGCCGAACTCCGATCCCTCGCCGCGCACGTCGATACCGGCCGCTGGAGCCAGACCTTAACCTTGCGGTCCCGGCGTGCTCACCCCTCCGCCGATCAGGCGCTGATCATCGAGCCGGGCCGGATAGCCGCCGACGCCCCACTGCCGCGTCCCTACTTCGGCTCGACCCGGTGACCTCTTTCAGAAAACTCCGCACCCGGTGCAGAGTTTTTCGAACTCCACCCCGGTGACCGGAGAGGTGCTCAACCATTCGATACGGCAATCGAATTCGCTGTGAACTCGCACCGAAGAACCAGGCACGGCCACCGCCGGACTTCTACGCTCGAATCGTGACTACACAAGGGGTGAGACAGCGACGGCCGAGGTTCCGGGGAGCAGCGGCGCTCGCCGTGCTCGGCCTGTACCTCGCCGGTCTGATCAGGCTGGCGATCAGCGGAGACTGGCACGACCTGGCGGCGTCCAAGATGATCGCCATGGCGGGCATCGTCGCGGGCGTCCTCGTCATCGTGTCGGCCGGACTGCAGTACGGCCGGCCGAAGCGACCGTGGACAAGGCGCAGAAGGATCGTCACCGCGATCTTCTTCGGCGCGGTCCTGGCGGGCAATATCACCTGGTTCGTCTACCAGGACACCGGCTGGGGGCAGCTGCTCGTGCTGACGTTGCCGATCGGCACCATGCTCTTCTTCATCCTCGACTGACCGCGGTGCTTGGCTACCGCTCGGCATCGAGCGGGAACCGGGCGTTCACGGTCGCGCACGAGGCCGAGTGTGAAGGCCCCGGCCCTGGGATCATCGAGGTCGGCGCTCGACATCGGCGCCGGTGGGAGGAGATCGCGGATGACCAAGCTGCGCCGGTTCTGGATCGAATTCGACCCGCAGGAGTCGTTCGACGCCCGGTTCTGGCAGGGCGTCGGCGTGACCGGCTTCGACGTGCTGGATTGCCTGTCGATGGTCGCGGATCTTTTCCCCGACGGACTGATGCCACCCGTGCACCGAATCACCGCCGACATCTCGCTGGCCGAGCCGCTGCCGGTGAATCCCCACCATTTCGGAGTCTCGGTGTGGCGCGGCGTGTGGTATCCACCCGTAAATCTCGGACTCGGGCCGACCCACGACATCGACCGAAGGGGTGCGCCCACCGACTACCCGCCGCCCGTCACAGCGGCAAACGGCCGAGTGCGGGCCGGCGAAACTCCGCGCACCAAAACCACGTGGTGGGACGAGATCCCGCACATCAATGGCCTGCAGTGGCCGCTGGTGGACATGCACCGCGCAGAACGCGGCCGTGGATGGCCGCATCACGCCCCGGCGCTACGCGCTGCCTGCGCCACGGATTCGGCCTACGGGGCCCTGGTGCGCGAAGCGCTCGACTACATGATCGCGTGGCGCCCGACACCGGACGAATGGTTCGATCCCACCGAAACCAGGTTCGCCGATCAGCGGGAACTCGACGAGTACCTGCGAGCCTTCCGCGCCTACCTGTTCGAAGGCGGAGAAAACTACGCACGACCTGTATGAATTCGGTGCCCCCAGTCGGACTCGAACCGACACTTGGCGGATTTTAAGTCCGCTGCCTCTGCCAATTGGGCTATGGGGGCGCCCCGGAGAAGAGTACCGGACCCGTACGCCTGTACCGGAATTCGACCGCCGGGTCCGATACCGAACTCACACCGCGGGGTCGGCGCGGATGAAGAAGCAGGAGTCGACGATGACGGCGGCGGCGGGGAGGCCGTGCACGTCGGCGACTTCGCGGAGGTCGGGGCCGACCCGCGGGTCGGTGGTCAGCGCGCACAGAGCGATCTGGAGTGCTTCACCGAGGCCGGTGAGGTGCTCGGCGATGGTGACGGCGTCGGCGGGGCCGAGTTCGTCCCAGCCGAGGGGAGTGCGGGTCTGCACGCGGTGCCTGCGCAGGGTGTCTTCGCCGAGCAGCTTCATGAACTCGATGGCACCGGTGAGGCAGCGCTGGTGCACGGCGCGGTACTCGGGGCAGGGCTTGCCGCGCTCGACCATGACGGCGGCGACGGTGGCGGCGGTGAAGAGCGCGTCGCAGGCGCGGGCGGCCGCGGCCTCCGGCTCCCGGCGGTGGTCGCAGAGGCCGGTGGCGACGGCGTCGATCCAGTCGTTGACCTGCGTGACCCCGGGGAGACGGCGCGGAACGGGCTGCGGTTCGCGGGAGCGCCGTCTCCACAGGTTTCGCATGATGCCTCTATTCCGAAGCGGGACTCGATGTCGCCGTGCGATTGAGCAGGGAATGCCGTCGTCCGTAGGCAAAATACACCAGCAGGCCGATCGCCATCCACAGCAGGAAGCGCACCCAGGTCTCGACCGAGAGGTTGACCATCAGCCACAGGCAGGCGAGCACGCCGAGGATCGGGACGAACGGCACCAGCGGCACCCGGAAACCGCGCTCCAGCTCCGGCCGGGTGCGGCGGAGCACGAGCACTCCGATGGCGACCAGCACGAACGCGAAGAGCGTTCCGATGTTCACCATCTCCTCCAGCGTCCCGAACTGGACGAAGCCGGCCAGCAGCATGCAGACGACGCCGACCAGCACGGTGAGCCGGGCGGGGGTGCCGAAGCGGCCGGTCTTGGCGAGCCCGCGCGGCATGAGGCCGTCGCGGGACATCGCGAAGAGCACCCGGGTCTGGCCGAGGAAGAGCACCATGACCACGGTGGTGAGGCCGGCCAGCGCGCCGATGGAGATCACCTTCTGCGCCCAGTCCGCGCCGTTCAGCGCGAAGGCGGTGGCGAGCGTGGAGTCGTCGCCGGCCAGCTCGGTGTAGGGCACCATGCCGGTGAGCACCAGCGAGACCGCCACGTACAGCACGGTCACGATAGCCAGCGAGCCGAGGATGCCGCGCGGGACGGCGCGCTGCGGGTCCTTGGTCTCCTCGGCGGTGGTGGCGACGACGTCGAAGCCGATGAAGGCGAAGAACACCAGGCTGGCCGCGGCGAGCAGCCCGTACCAGCCGAAGTTGCTGCTCCCGGCGCCGGTGACCCAGGAGAAGAGCGACTGGTGCAAGCCGCCCTCGCCCTCGCCCGGCTGCGACGGCGGAATGTAGGGCGAGAGGTTGTCCTTGTCGAAGTAGGTCAGCCCGACCACGACCACCAGCGCGATCACGCCGAGCTTGATGGCCACCGCGATGGCCGAGACCCGGGACGACACCTTGGTGCCGACGACGAGCAGCACGGTGAGCACCGCGAGCAGAACCACCGCGCCCCAATCGAATTCGACCGAGCCGAGGTGGATCACCGGCTCGATCCCGGTGAACACCTCGCCCAGGTACTGCGACCAACCCTTGGCCACCACGGAGGCGGCGAGCGCGAACTCCAGGATCAGGTCCCAGCCGATGATCCAGGCGACCAGCTCGCCGAAGGTGGCGTAGGAGTAGGTGTAGGCGCTGCCCGCGACCGGGACGGTGGAGGCGAACTCGGCGTAGCAGAGCGCGGTCAGCCCGCAGGCGACGGCGGCGAAGACGAAGGCCAGCGAGACCGACGGCCCGGCGACATTGCCCGCGGTGCGCGCGGTCAGCGTGAAGATGCCCGCGCCGACCACGACGGCGACGCCGAAGACGGTGAGGTCCCACGCGGTCAGGTCCTTGCGGAGCTTGGAGTCGGGGTCGTCGGTGTCGCGGATGGACTGCTCGACCGATTTGGTCCGGAACAATCCGCCGGTGCGGGTCGTGCTCATGGTGACTCCGTTCCTCGCATCAATGCACGCCCTCCATGTGCCTGCGCACCCACGGTGCGAGGGCGGCCATGATCAGGCCCGCGACGACGGCGACCGCGCCGATCAGCCCGAAGTACGCGAATTCCCGGTCGGTCTCGTAGAACCCCGCCAGCACGCCCGCCATCGAGGTGCCGAAGCCGACCGAGAAGAAGTAGAGCGCCATCATCTGCGCGCGGAACGCCTCCGGCGCCAGCTGGGTGGTGACGGCCAGCCCGATCGGCGAGATCAGCAGCTCGGAGACGGCGAAGCCGGCCATGATGAGCAGCACGAATACCGCCGGGGTGCTGCGCCCCTCGCCCCCGGCGAACAGCAGGAACAGCCAGAACGAGAGCCCCATGCCGAGCACGCCGAGCGCGAACTTGAGCGGGGTGCCCGGCGCGCGGCTGCCGAGCCGGGTCCAGAGCAGGGCGAAGAGCGGGGAGAGCGCGATGATCCACACCGGCTCCACCGAACCGATCCAGCTGGACGGCGCGGTCCAGCCGAAGATGGACCAGTTCATCCGCTCGTCCGAGTACACCGCGAGCACCGTGAAGATCTGCTGGAACAGCGACCAGAACACCGCGTTGGCGATGAACAGCGGGATGAAGGCGCGCACCCGGGTGCGCTCCACCGGGGTCACCTTGGGGCTGCGCAGGATGATCGCGAAGTAGAGCACCGAGGCGACGGCGATCACGCCGGTGGTGACGTCGGCGAGGTTGCTCAGCCGCACCCAGCCGAGCAGCCAGACCACCGCGACCAGCGCGGCGACCCCGACCAGCACCCCGGCGATCCGCCCGATCTGCCCGCGCGGCAGCGGGTTCGGCACCTCGCGCCCCGCGGTGCCGAGGTTGCGGCGGAAGATCACGTACTGGGTGAGGCCGAGCGCCATGCCGATCGCGGCGGCGCCGAAGCCGTAGTGGAAGCCCCACTCGCGCTGCAGCAGCCCGGTGAGCAGCGGGCCCGCGAAGGCACCGAGGTTGATGCCCAGGTAGAAGAGGGTGAAGCCGCCGTCCACCCTGGCATCGCCCTTGGGGTAGAGCGTGCCGAGCAGCGAGGAGGCGTTCGCCTTGAGCGCGCCGCTGCCGAGCGCGACCAGCACCAGCCCGACGCCGACCCCGGCCAGCCCCGGCAGCACGGCGAGGGCGATGTGCCCGGCCATCACGACGACGCCGCCGTAGAAGACCGTCCGCTCCATTCCCAGCAACCGGTCGGCGATCCATCCGCCGAGTACCGTGGAGAGGTAGACGAGGCCGCCGTAGGCGCCGACGATGCCGACGCCCGTGTCCTGCGAGAGCCCGAGCCCGCCGTCGGTCACCGAGTAGTACAGGTAGTAGCCGAGAATGGTGAGCATGCCGTAGAAGGAGAAGCGCTCCCACAGCTCGACACCGAACAAGTTGGTCAAGCCGATCGGGTGCCCGAAGAAGGTGCGCTCCGGAACTTCCGCTTGCTCGATATTCGCTGTATCGGCCATGCGCCACACCTTCCCATACCGCCCGACTCGGTCCGGTAGGCCACTCCGGCCGGTTTCACCCGGCCGGGCGAGGGCATTCGGCCCCCGTGATCGAGATCGGTATCACCGTGGAAGTACCCATCGACGAGGCGTTCGCCACATTGACCGACGGATGGCTCTACTCGTCGTGGGTCGTCGGCGCCTCGCACATCCGCGCGGTCGACCCGGAGTGGCCCGCGGTCGGCTCGCGCATCCACCACAGCGTCGGGCCGTGGCCGCTCACCATGCAGGACCACACCACCGTTCGCGCTGTTCAGCAGCCCTATCAACTGGAGCTGGAAGCTCGGCTGTGGCCGTTCGGCGCCGCCTACATCCGGTTGCGGCTGCACGAGGAGGGGCCGGGCCGCACCCGGATCGAGATGGCCGAGAAAGCTGTCAAGGGGCCCGGCGTGCTGGTGCCCGATCGCGTGCAGGGGGTGCTGCTGACGCCGCGCAATCGGGAGTCGCTGCACCGGCTCGCCGATCTGATCAACGGGCGGGCGGACAAGGGGTCCGGGGTCAGGTAGAGCTGGGTTTATCCGGGTAGTCGGCCACTATGACGACCAGCGTTCGCACCCGTCTCGCCCTGCCGCGTGCCCGGGGTGCGCTCTCCGAAGCCGTGCTCACCGCGCTGCGCTCGGAGCCGGGTACTTCCGTTTCCGTGCCCGCGGGTGAGGTCGATCCGTACGGCGATGATCTGCATCTCGCGCTCTACACGCTGTACGAGCTGCACTATCAGGGGTTCGACGGGGTCGCGTCCGGCTGGGAGTGGGATCCCGGGCTGCTCGCATTTCGCGCTGAGTTGGAGCGCCGGTTCCTGGCGGCTATGCGGGCCGATGTGCCCGGTGGGGATGATCTCGACGCCGAACTGAACGCGCTGCTGGTGCAGCCGGGTGAGCCGGCCGGGGTCGGGGCCTTTCTGCTGGAGCGGGCCGAGTGGTGGCATGTGCGGGAGTACTTCACGCATCGGTCTATCTATCACCACAAAGAGGCGGATCCGTACGCCTGGGCTATTCCGCGGTTGCGGGGTCAGGCGAAGGCTTCCCTGGTCGCCGTGGAGTTCGATGAGTACGGGGGTGGGCACGCCGACCGCGTGCACGCCAAGCTCTACGCAGACCTGATGGCTGCGGCCGGACTGGACGACGGGTACCTGCACTACCTGGACGTGGTGCCCGCGCCGATGCTGGCGCTGGTGAACATGATGTCGCTGTTCGGGCTGCACCGGGAATTGCGCGGGGCGCTGGTCGGGCACTTCGCGACGGTGGAGATCACGTCGTCGCCGGGGTCGCGGCGCATGGTTTCGGTGCTGGAGCGGCTGGACGCGGCGCCGGAGTGCGTGCGCTTCTATGCCGAGCACGTCGAGGCCGATGCGGTGCATGAGCAGGTCATGCGGCATCAGGTGATCGCACCGCTGGTGGCCGAGGAGCCGGAGCTCACCGAGTCGGTGGTGTTCGGGATCCAGGTGACGAACCTGCTCGAGGAGCAGGTGGATCGGGTGCTGCTGGAGGCGTGGGAGGCGGGGAGGAGTTCCCTGCTCGAGCCGTTGGAGTAGGCAATGGCCTCAGCCCGACGGGCTCATGTCCGGATCTACTCGTCGAAGCGCAGAGGCCAGCCACTCGGTGCGACGGTGTGCGGGCGGCATCTCCGACAGACCTTCGGTCGCTTCCTCCACTGCCCGGGCATTGTCGCCCAGTAGCGACAGCACCCCGCCGCGCTGCACCGCGGCGAATCCCGGGGTCCACCAGTACATCGCCGCAGGAGGCTCCATGCCGTTCGCCTCGGTCGTTGCCGCGTCCGCTGCGAGCAGAGTCCGATATGCGTCCTGCGGCTCGCCGCGGGCAGCCGATAGTTCCGCGCGACGCATCTGCGCGTAGGCAACGAGCGCTGGGTGCGCACCTCGGACCGCCAGCGCCGCCTCCGAAAGCCCGGTGACCGCGGCGTAGTCCCCCGTCGCGCTCCACTCCACGTATCCGGCGAACCCGAGTCCGTGGATCAGCCGATCCCGATCGCCGGACACCACGGCCTTCCGGTTCCCGATCGGTCGGCACGGCACCAGGTTGCTGGAGCAAGCCAGGATGCTCGCCATGTTGCACCGCGTGCGCGGCCACTCCGCGGGCTGCGGAGCCGAATTCGAGGCGAGCCGCATGGCGCTGCGTTGTCAGATCGCGGAATGGATCATCGGGCACACCGATGCACAGCCCGGCACCGCCGAGCGCCGAGGAGTTGCATGCCGCTTGGTTCGACGTCGGCTATCTGGCTACGCACTGGGCGGACCTGGTGGCCGAGGTGGTCGACGGGCAGCCACCGGTGCCGTGGCCGCTGGAACGCCGGTGATCCTGTTCGGCGCGGCCGCGCAGCGCCGCCGGAGCCTGCGCCTCGCGCATCAGGCGGCGGCGACCGTGAACCTGCGCTGCACGAACCGTGCCCCCTCCACCTCGTCGAGCAGCGCCACTGCCAGGTCCTCCGCCGAGATGTCGGCGTCCCCGGCCAGCAGCTGGTCACCGCCAACCCGGTACCGGCCGGTGCGCTCGCCCGGCTCGATCAACCCGGACGACGGGCTCAGATACGTCCAGTTCCGATTCGACCGCCGATAGACGTCCAGCGCCTCGCGCAGCGCCAGTACCACCGCGCGGTACTGGGCGGGCACCCCGAGCCGTTCGGTCAGCACCGCGGTGAAATCCGCTCCGGTATCGACCAGTTGGAGTCCGGGTGCCACCTCCAGACTGCCGCCACCGCCGACCACGACGAGCCGCACACCGGGGTGCCGGTGCAGCGCCGCCACCATCGCGTGTGCTCCGGCCACGAAATCGTCGGCGTGCGCGATGGTGTCGGCGACGCCGTGCCCGACGTTCACCGCGCTGATCACCACGTCCAGCTCGGCGATCGCGGCGGCGATGCCATCCGCGTCCAGCCAGTCCGCGACCACCCGCCGAGCCGTTCCGAGCCCGTCCGGGAGGCGCGCGGCGTCCCGCGCGAACGCCGTCACCTCGTGGTCGCGCCGCTCTGCCTCCCGCACCACCCGGCCGCCGATCACCCCGCTGGCTCCGAAAACCCCGATCCGCACAGTCACCACTCCTCACTACTACACGCCGTTCAGTAACTACACGGGTTATAGTATCCGCACGCTGTAGGGTGTCAACCGTGGCCGAAGTGAGGAACCGCCGGGAACGGTTGCGTGCGGAGACGGTGGCGGAGATCAAGGGCACCGCCCTCCGGTTGCTCACCGAAGGCGGGCCGGACGCGATCACCCTGCGCGCCATCGCCCGGGAGATGGGAATGACCGCGGGTGCGCTCTACGGCTACTTTCCCACCCGCGACGATCTGATCAGCACCCTGATTTCCGACGTCTACACCGAACTGGTGGTTCTGCTCGAGGCCGCGCGCGATTCGGTGCCCGCCGACGACCCGGGCGGGCGCATCGTGGCCTGGGGCGAGGCGGTGCGCGGTTGGGCGGTGGCACACCCGGCCGGGTTCCGGCTGATCTACGGGGACCCGGTCGCGGGGTACCGGCCGCCGCCCGGCGGCCCGGCGCGCGGCGCCGAGCTGCGCGCCTGCGACGGCTTGGTCGGCTTGGCCGCCGCGGCGTGGCCGCGTGCGAAGCGGACGCAGTCCGAGGGCGATTCGACCTGGTCGGATTTCGATCGCGAGCTCGCCGAACAAGTGCGCACCGGCTATCCCGACCTGCCCCCGGCCGCACTGGCGCTCGCGCTGCGCATGTGGGGCCGGATGCACGGCCCGATCGCGCTGGAGGTGTACGGGCACCTGCGTCCGCAATCGCAGAATCCGGGCAAGCTCTTCCGCATCGAGCTGCTCGACCTGGTGCGCTCGCTCGGCCTGTAGCCGCTTCAGTCCTCGGTGCGCCGGGCGCGGCGGCGGTGGCTGGTGTCGCAGAGGGGGTAGATGTCGCTGCGGTGGCAGCGGCAGAGGGCGACCAGGAAGCGGTCGGACTTCACGACCGAGCCGTCCTCCCCGATGATCTCCACCGGCCCCTCGATCAGCGCCGGACCACCCTGCTCCAGGGTGACCCGCCGCCGCTCCGGCTCACTGTTCGATGCGGTCGGCACGGATCACCACCAGCTCCTCCACCCGCTGCCCGGGCGCGATGAGCCCGGCCCCCTCCAGCCACTCCGCGCGGCCGCGCATGACCGGGCCGAAGGGGGTGAGCGAGCGGGCGACGGTGGACGCCTTGAGGCCGGATTCCCGGAGCATGCGCAGGGTGCGCTGCTCGTCGGAGAGTTCGGAGTGGACGAGCAGGGCGACGCCGTTGGGGGCGAGCAGGGTGGGCAGCGTCGCGCAGAGGTCGTCCAGGACCGAACGGCCGTCGAAGCCGGCGTCCCAGGCCCGGTCCAGCCCACGGGCCGGGTCGGGGTCGGCGCACGGGACGTAGGGCGGGTTGGAGAGGACGACGTCGAAGGTGCGGTCGCGGAGCACCTCGCGGAAGTCGCCGCGGAGCAGCTCGATCGGGAGACCGCGCGCCCGGCTGTTGAGCCAGACGGTGGAGACGGCTCGGCGGGAGATGTCGACGGCCGTGACCTCTGTGGCTCCGGCGCGGGCGGCCGTGAGGGCCAGGGCGCCGGTTCCGGTACAGATGTCGACCACCCGCGGGTTCCGGGGCAGGGCGGCATCGGCGAGGGCCCGGGCCAGCAACCAGGTATCGGCTTGCGGGCGGTAGACGCCCGGTAGTCGGAGGAGGCGCACGAACCGCGAATACCTCCCATGATCAGCTCGAAACCAGGGAGGTTTCAGCTGGTCAGATGGGTTCGGTCGTCGTACGAGAGCAGGTGGAAGCCGGAGCCGGGGTCGCGGCGCCAGGAGGTGACCGAGCCATTGCCCGCCAAGCCGCGCTCGGCCAGCGCGAGGATCTCCGCGTTCGGGAGCCGCTCCAGGACTTGGCGGAGCATGAGGACGACGGCGTCGTGCGCGACGATCAGCACCCGCTCGGGACCGGGCTCCAGCAGTTCGGTGACGACGGCGCCGACCCGGTCGGCCACGTCACGAAAAGACTCGCCATCGGGCGGGCGGTAGCCGAGTGGGTCGCGGTCCTCGGCGGCGGCCTCGTCGGGGTGCAGGAGCCGGGCACGCGCCTGCGACATCACGCGGAACTGCCCGCGGTCGCGGTCGTGCAGGCGGTCATCGATGCGGAACTCCGGGGGTGAGCGAAGCTCGGCGGCGGCGATCTCCCAGGTGCGGCGGGCGCGCGGGTACGGGGAGCAGAGCACCAGGTCCGGGAGCTCGTCGGGCGGGAGCGCGGCGAAGCGGCGGCCGACGTCGAGCGCCTGCCGCTCGCCGAGCTCGGTCAGGAAGACCTCCGAGTCGGGCAGATAGGGCCGTGCCACGGCGGGACCGGCGGCGTTGATCGGCGTCTGGCCGTGCCGGACGGCTTCCAGGTAGCGCAGCACGGGTCAGGCGATGGAGAGGGCGATCCCGTCGAGGATGTCGTGCTCACTGACCACGAGCTCGGAGATCCCCGCCCGTCGGGACAGCTCATCGGCGAGCACCCGGACGATGAGCGCACCCCCGCCGATCACATCCACCCGACCCGGGTGCACCGGCCCGAGCGCGGCCCGCTGATCGTGGTCTAGCGAGGTGAGCCGATCCGACACCGCGTGCACCTGCTCCAGCGAGAGCCTGCTCAGGTGCACCTTCGACGCGTCGTACTCGGGAAGTTCCAGCGCGACCGCCGCGATGGTGGTCATGGTCCCGGCGACTCCGACCCAGGTCCGCGCCTCCTCCACCGGCACGGCGGCGAAGGCAGCGGCGAGCCGCTCGGCGGCGAACTCACGGGCAGCCGCGAGCTGGTCGGGAGTCGGCGGATTCCCCGGCATGCTCCGCTCGGTGATGCGCACGCACCCGATATCGGCGGAGAAGGCGGCGCGCACCCCGTCGGCGTCGCCGAAGACCAGCTCGGTGGAGCCACCGCCCAGGTCGACCACCACGTACGGTGCCTCGTCGGCGGCGAGCTCGCCGATGGCGCCGGAGAACGACAGCCTGGCCTCCTCGTCCCCGGTGATGACCTCGGCCTCGGCGCCGGGCACGACGGTGCCGAGCAGCTCGCGCGCCATACCGAAGAAGTCCTCGCGATTCGAGGCGTCGCGGGTGGCCGAGGTGGCGACCATGCGCACCTTGTCGACCTTCGCCTCCCGCATGGTGGCGGCGTAATCGGCCAGCGCGACCCTGGTGCGTTCGATGGCCTCGGGCGCGAAGGCCCCGGTGGCGTCGACCCCCTGGCCGAGCCGGACGATCCGCATCTCGCGGTGCACGTCGGCGAGGGTGCCGTCCGGCTGCACGTCGGCGATCAGCAGGCGGATGGAGTTGGTGCCGCAGTCCACGGCCGCTACCCGGTTGCTCATGCCTCGTTCTCCTCTCGCAGGACCCGGTACTCGGGCCAGTCGGCGGGGACCGCGGTGCCGCGCAGCCCGTGCTCGGCGGCGAGCGCCACCGACTCGTCGCCCAGCGGGTTCACGCCGGGCCCCTTGGCCAGCGCGTGCGCGATCAGCACGTGCAGGCACTTGACCCGGTCCGGCATGCCACCGCCGGTGAAATCGGTGCCGAGCGGCTCGATCTCGTCGCGCTCGGCGAGGTAGCTCTCGTGCGCGGCGCGGTAGGCGGCGGCCAGCGCGGGGTCGGCGGTGAGCCGCTCGGTCATCTCGCGCATGACACCCGCCGACTCCTGCCTGCTCGCCTCGGCGGTGAGCCGGGGGTCGGTCAGGTAGTAGAGCGTCGGGAAGGGGGTGCCGTCCGGGAGCTTGGGGGCGGTGCGCACGACCGCGGGCAGCCCGTCCGGGGTGCGGTAGGCGATGCCGAGCACCCCGCGGGGCTCCCGGCCCAGCTGCCGGGCGACGATCTCCAGGTCGTGCTGGGTGGGGGCGGTCACCGGGGTCCTTCCGGGGTGGGGGCTGGCTGGTCGAGGGTGCGCCAGAGGTCGGTGTACCAGGGGTCGGGTTCGCGCGAGCGGGTCGGCGCGGCGGCGACCGGCGGCGCCTCGATGCCGGGCACCTGCACGATGTAGGGGGTCTCGCCGGGCAGGACGAGCCGCAGCCGGTCCCTGGCCTCGGCGCGGATGTAGGCCGGATCCTGCTGCTGCACACGACGATCGCGCAGCTCCGCGACATCGGCCTCCAGCAGCTGCCGGTCCTTGGCGAGCTGCACGGCCTCGGCGCGCTGGGAGAAGTAGGTGCGCATCGGCACCGCGAGGGTGAGCCCGAGCCCGAAGACCACCATGGCCAGGATCACCGCCCGGCCGGTGGAGAGGCCGAGGAAGGTGCGCTCCGGCCGGTCGGCGCGGCGGGAGCGGCGGCCACCCTCACCGAGCTTCCGCTCGCGCTTCTTCTCCGATTCCGCGCGCCTGCGCGGCGCCCGGCTCGCGGCGGCGTGATCGGCGGCGGGGCGGGAGCGGGCGGACCGCGACGTGCGCCGATCGCCCCGGCCACCGGGGCCGGCGCCGCGCGTCCGCCGCTCCGTCATCCCTTACCGCCGATCACCGATCCGTCAGCCCTCGAAGGCGAACCGCGGGAACGCGACGTCGCCCGCGTACCTGGCGGAATCGCCCAGCGCGTCCTCGATCCGCAGCAGCTGGTTGTACTTGGCGACCCGCTCGCTGCGCGCCGGGGCACCGGTCTTGATCTGGCCGCTGCCCACCGCGACCGCGAGATCGGCGATGGTGGTGTCCTCGGTCTCGCCGGAGCGGTGGCTCATCATGGTCTTGTAGCCGTTGCGGTGCGCCAGCTCGACCGCGTCCAGGGTCTCGGTCAGGGTGCCGATCTGGTTCACCTTCACCAGCAGCGCGTTGGCGGCGCCCTTGACGATGCCCTCCTCCAGCCGCTCCGGGTTGGTGACGAAGAGGTCGTCGCCGACGATCTGCACCTTGTCGCCGATCAGGTCGGTGAGCGCGACCCAGCCGTCCCAGTCGTCCTCGGAGAGCGGATCCTCGATGGAGACCAGCGGGTAGGCGGTGAGCAGCTCGGCGTAGAACTGCGCCATCTCGTCCGCGCTGCGCGCGGTGCCCTCGAAGGTGTAGCCGGTGCTGGTGTTGTAGAACTCGGTGGCGGCGACGTCGAGCGCGAGCGCCACGTCACGGCCGAGGGTGAGCCCGGTCTTGCCGATGGCGGTGGCGATCAGGTCGAGCGCCTCGCGGGTGCCCGCGACGTCAGGGGCGAAGCCGCCCTCGTCGCCGAGCCCGGTTGCCAGCCCCTTGCTCTTCAGCACCGACTTGAGCGCGTGGTACACCTCGGTGCCCCAGCGCAGCGCCTCCTTGAAGGTCGGCGCGCCGAGCGGGGCGACCATGAACTCCTGCACGTCGACGCCGGTGTCCGCGTGCGCGCCGCCGTTCAGGATGTTCATCATCGGCACCGGGAGCACGTGCGCGTTCGGGCCGCCCAGGTAGCGGAAGAGCTCCAGCCCGGAGGACTCCGCGGCCGCCCGCGCCACCGCCAGCGAGACGCCGAGCAGGGCGTTCGCGCCGAGCCGCGACTTGTCCGGGGTGCCGTCCAGATCCAGCAGCACCTGGTCGACGGTGCGCTGCTCGACCGCGTCCAGCCCGATCACGGCCGGGGCGATCTCGTCCAGCACGCCCTCGACGGCCTTCTGGACGCCCTTGCCCAGGTAGCGTTCGCCGCCGTCGCGCAGCTCCACCGCCTCGTGCTCGCCGGTGGAGGCGCCGGACGGCACGGCCGCCCTGGTCAGGGTGCCGTCGTCGAGGGCGATCTCGACCTCGACGGTGGGGTTACCGCGAGAATCCAGGATCTCGCGTGCTCCGACCTGTTCGATGATGGCCACGAAAACGAACTCCTTCGGCAGCTGACAGGCATGATCACACGAGACGGACCCGTGCGCTGCGAGCCTATCGTTCCTGCGGCCCGGCCGATAACCGGCACTCCGACGCGATTACACCCGGCGGCCGATGCTGTACGCGGCGGCGCGGTCGCGCACGGTGAGCAGGTAGCTGTTGGACTGGTTGTAGGTCATCAGCGCGCGCTGCCAGCCCAGCTCGGAGGTGAGGTCACCGCCGCTGGCGCAGAGGTAGCGGGCCGCGGTGAGCGCGGCGTCGTCGATGTTCTGCGGATCGACGACGTTGTCGCCGTTGGCGTCGACGCCCCAGCGCTTCCAGGTCTCCGGGATGAACTGCAGCGGGCCGACCGCGCGGTCGAACTCGCGGTCGCCGTCGAGGGCGCCGCGGTCGGTGTCGGCGATCCGGGCGACGCCGGGGCCGCCGTCCAGCGGGATGCCGATGATCGGCGGGCGGATCACGCCGTCCTCCCCCACCTGCGAGCCGCGGTACGTGCCGTGCTTGCTCTCCACGCTCGCGATCCCGGCCAGCGTGGTCCAGGCGATGCCGCAGTCCGGGCGGGAGTTCGTCAGCACCGCCGCCGCGTACCCGTACGCCTCCAGCGCCTGCACCGGGATCGCCATCCGATCCGCCTGCTCCTCCGCCCAGCCCCTGAGCTGCAGCGCCGCCCGCCCCGGGGCGTGCACGTCGATCACCGGCAGCGGGGTCCCCGGCCCCGGTGGAATCCCCTCCGGCAGCGGCTCCCGCTCCGGCCCGAACCCGCACCCGGCGAGCACCAGGGTCGCCACGATCAGCGTCGCCGCACCCGCTCTTCTCCACACCACCCGGTCCATTGTGCCGGGTATGGGTAGATACCCAGCTCAGCGCGGCTGCTGTCAGCCGTAGACGTAGGCGGGCTGATCGTGGCGAATATGCCCTGGAGCGGTGTGAGCCGGGCGACGGTGCGGTGCTGAGCGCGATGTCGCCGGATGGGACTTCGGCGATCGGCGGAGTCGGAAAACGCTGTCGCGGAGCCGAGTTCGCTCCCCGGGTCGGCGATGCTGTGCACAATCGAACTCAGTGTCATCAACCGGACCGGAGGCGGCTGTTCAGCTCCGGCACGGCGCACAGCCGCGTCGCGTAATCCGGTGCGTCACAAACGCCCTCGCCGCGCGCCGTCGACACACCAGCAAGGCCAGGCTAGCCTAATGCTCGCGCGTTCTCGGCCGCGCGGCATGTGCGCGACTCGCCGCAGCCGGAATTCGCCCGGAAGTTGCCGAAAGGGTATCGTCGGCGCCCGTTCCGGTCATGTCATACCGCTATGTGTGTTCTTGCAAATTAGGCAAGCCTTGCTTAACCCAATGCCGACCAACTACCTTCGGACTCGAATCGTCTCATCTGCCTCCGGCTCGATCCGAAGAAGGGACCCCACTCGGTGAAAAGCGTTCTCTCCGAACGTCGGACGTTTCACCCGCAAGCCGTCGAACGACGCGAGATCGCACCCGCCGCGGGTGCCGCGATCCGTGCCGCCGCCGATGCGATCTGCATCACACTCGGCCTGGACGGCGACCGGGTCGCCGCCGAGACGCTGACCGATCCGCGGGTGGTCGCGGCGGTCCGGCGCTACGCGCAGGGGCTACCCGGCTCGATCGCGGCCGCGGTGCGCCCGCCGAGCACCTCCGCCGGCGCGACCATCGTCGGCGGGCTGCCGGTGCGCGAGACGGAAATCGGCCGCACCCCGGCGAATTGGCGCGCCGCCGCCGGACGGGACGGCGCCGCCGCGCCCACCGCGGCCTCGCTGCGCCTGGATATCGCCATGCTGCTGCTCGCCGCCGCGGCGGGCGAGCCGTTCGGCTGGCGGGGCCAGCAGGGCGGGCGGCTGGTGAACAACATCGTCCCGGCCGCCGGGCACGAGCACGAGCAATCCGGCGCGAGCAGCAGCACGCTGCTCGCCCCGCACACCGAGGACGCCTTCCACCCCGAGCGTGCGCACCTGCTCATGCTCGGCTGCCTGCGCAACCACGACATGGTCGGCACCACCGTCTCCTCGGTGCGGCAGGTCGAGCTCACCGCCGCCGAGCGCCGCCTGCTCGCGGCACCGGTGCTGCCGATCCTGCCCGACGTCTCCTACGGCGACGCGCACGACCGCGCCACCGCACCCGCGCTACCGACGCTCTGGCACGAGGGCGATATCGAATCCGCCGATGCCGCAACCGGACTCACCACCCGCTACGACCCCGCCTACACCCCGCTGGACGACGCCGACGCCGAGTTCCGCCGCGCCTACGCCCGGCTGAGCGCGGAGCTGGAGCGGGTCTGCCGGGTGGCCGCGCTCGTCCCCGGCGAGCTACTGCTGGTGGACAACGACGTGGCGGTGCACGGCCGGGTGCCGTTCACCGCGCGCTACGACGGCACCGACCGGTGGCTCAAACGCGTCAACATTCGTCTTCCCGAGCGGCGCAGGCGCGCCGCCGAGAACCGTGAGAATGGGTACGGGCAGCAGATCGTTGCCCCGTTTCGCACGGTGACAGAACGGGACACCTCCGATGATCGAGGAAGCGATGAGCAACCGTGACCGGAGCACGCCCCTGCGTGTGCTGAGCCGTAGCGATCTGGCCGACGTGCCGATCACCCCCGCCGACGTGGTGCGCGCCGTGGAGGAGGCGTACCTCGCGCTGGCCGCGGGCGAATCGGACAACCCGCGCAAGCTCAGCGTCGCCAACCCGGACGGCTGGTCGGTCGCCTACGCCATGCTCGGCCGGGACGGCAGGCGCCGGGTGGTCGCCATGAAGACCTCGTACAAGTTCGATCCCGGCCACGACCGCAGCACCAAGCGGTACTACACCACGATCACGCTCTACGACGACACCACCGGCGCGCCGATCGCCATGATGGACTGCGCCAGGGTCGGCGCGCTGCGCACCCCGGCGGTCTCGGCGCTGCTGGTCCGCGAGACGATCCGCCGCGGCGCGGAGAGCGTGCTGCTGATCGGCACCGGCACCCAGGGCCGCAACGCGCTGCCGCACCTGCTCGCGGCGAATCCGCAGCTGCGCAAGCTCATGGTCTACGGCACGCACCCGGACGGGCTGGTCGCGGTCAGGGAGAACCTGGCGGTGCACCAGCCGCACGCGCTGCTCGAGGTGGTCGAGGATCCGGTGGCCGCCGCGAGCGGCGCGGACGTGGTGCTCGCGACCGCGGGGCCGGGCACCGAGGTCGCGCTGGAGGCCGCCGATCTGGCGCCGGGATCGACCGCGGTGCTGGTCGGGTACGGGCTCGCGCCGTCGGCGCTGGAGCGGGCGGACCGGGTGATCGCCACCAGCGCCGAGCAGATGGCGCTCACCGGCACCGACATGGCGGGCCCGGACGGCGTGCTGCGCGCGGTGGACGCGGAGCTGCCGCGCATCCTGAGCAGGCGCGCGGTCGCCAGGCGCAGCGACGAGGAGAAGATCTTCGTCTACAACAGCGGGCTGGTGCTCACCGATGTCGCGGTGGCACACGCGCTGGCCGAGCGCGCGATCGCGGAGGGCCGCGGCGTCGAGGTGCCGCTGTGGGACTGACCGGGATCGCCGCCGCGCCGCTGCCTGCCCACCGCGACCGGTGGGAGCAGCGGTTGCTGGCCGATCCCGTGCTCCTCGGTGAGCTCGCGAGCATCCTCGGCGGCCCCTTCCACGTGCTCTTCCCCGACCGGGTGCTGCGCGCGGTGCACGAGTTCAGGGCGGCCTTCGAGGCCGCGGGCGTCACCGGCGCGATCTACTACGGCAAGAAGGCGAACAAGGCGGCCTGCGTGGCGCGGGCCTGCGCCAGGGCGGGCGCCGGGATCGACGTGGCCAGCACCGGCGAGCTGGTCGGCGCGCTGGCGCAGGGCGTGCGCGGCGGCGAGCTCGTCGTCACCGGCCCGGCCAAGCCGGACGAGCTGCTCTGGCTGGCCGCAAGGCACGGCGCGCTGATCGCGGTCGACGCGCTGGACGAGCTGGACCGGCTGCCCGCGGCCACCGACGGCGCGCCGCCGCCGCGCATCCTGCTCCGCGCCCTGCCCGCTGGCTCGACCAGCCGGTTCGGGCTCACCGATGCCGAGCTGGACGAGGCGCACGCCCGGCTGGACGGGCTCGCGGGCCGGGTCCGCTGGGAGGGGCTGAGCTTCCACCTCTCCGGTTACGACGCCGCGCAGCGCGCGAAGTTCGCGCACGAATTGCTGGATCGGCTGGCGAGCGCGGCGGCGAGCGGGCACCCGGCCCGCACGCTCTCCATCGGCGGCGGCTTCGGGGTCGATTACGTCCCCGCCGCGGCGTGGGCCGAGTTCACCGCGGCGGCCGGACCGCACTGGTTCCACGGCGACACCGAGCCCGGCTCCTACTACCCGTACCACTTCCCGGTGCCGGGCGCGGCCATGCTCACCGCGATCCTGCGGCACCGCGGGCTCGCCGAGCGGCTCGTCGCCACCGACACCGTGCTCGCCGTCGAGCCGGGCCGGGCCCTGCTGGACCGCGCCGGCTGTACGGTGTTCCGGGTACAGGGCCGGAAGACGCGGCTGGTCGGCGGCGAGCCCTACGACCTGCTCACCGTCGACGGCACCAGCCTGAGCCTTTCCGAGCAGTGGTTTGACAGCGAATACCTGCCGGACCCGGTGCTGTGGCCGCCGCGACCCGGCGTCCGCACCCCGACCAGCGTCGGCGCGGCCACCTGCCTCGACTCCGACATGCTCAGCCGCCGCCGGGTGCCGCTGCCCCGCCGGGCCGAGCCCGGCGACCTGCTGATCTACCCGAATACCGCCGGTTACCAGATGGATTCGAACGAGTCCGCCTTCCACGACCTTCCCGTGCCGCCGAAGATCGTGCTCACCGAGCACGGGGAGGCGCTGCGCTGGCGCCTCGACGCGGCGCCTGCCTGAGATCGAAGAGGAGACAATCCCATGCCGCTCGTCACGCGCGTGACGGACCTGATCGGCCGTACCCCGCTGTTCGAGCTCGCCCGCACCGCGACCGGCACCAGGCTGCTGCTCAAGCTGGAGACCTTCAACCCGACCGGAACGGCGAAGATCCGGATGGCGCGGGAGATGGTGCTCGACGCCGAGCGGCGTGGTTTGCTGGGAGTTGGCGGTCATATCATCGAGTCCACGTCCGGCAATACCGGGCTCGGCCTCGCGGTAGTCGCCGCCGAACGTGGGTACCGCTTCACCGCGGTCGTCGATCACCACGCCTGTAAGGACAAACTGCGCGCGATGCGAGCCATGGGAGCGGAACTGGTGTACGTCGCCGACGCGGGCGATGACAGCCTCGCCACCTCGGCGCGGGAGGATCTCGCCGAGGCGATGGCGGCCGCCGATGGCGGCGCCTACTTCACCGAGCAGCACAACAACGACGCCAACGCGGTCGGCTACTACCCGGTCGCCGACGAGCTGCTCGCCGAGGTCGAGCGGGTCGACATCCTGCTCTCCGCGGTCGGCACCGGCGGCTCGCTCTTCGGCACCGCGACCCGGCTGCGGCAGCTCGGCCACGTGCCGTACGTGGTCGGGGTGGAGCCGGAGGGCTCGATCGCCTTCGGCGGCGAGGGCGGGCCGTACTGGCAGTCCGGCACCGGCACCCCGCCCGGCGCCAGCATCGGCACCGCGGTCGACTACACGCTGCTGGACGAGGGCGTGAAGGTCACCGACACCGACGCCTTCGCCACCGCGCGCGCCGTCGCCGCGAAGCTCGGGCTGCTGATCGGCGGCTCGGCGGGCGGCTCGGTGCACGCCGCGCTGGTCCGGCTGGAGCAGTTCCCGCCCGGCTCGACGGTGGTGACGCTGGTCTGCGACGGCGGCGAGAAGTACCTGGACACCGTCTTCGACGACGCCTGGATGGCCGAGCGCGACCTGCTCGACCCCGGCGCCGAGCGCGCGGTCGGCGCCCTGCTCGACCGCTGGTCGCCCGCGCTCGCGGGCACGAACCTCGTGGCGGCGCGATGATCGACCGGATGCGCAGATCGGACGCGGGCCAGCTGGCCGCGCTCGCCACCCCGATCGCCACCACCCAGCTGGCCCAGATCGCGGTCTCCACCACGAATATCGCGCTCATGGGCTCGCTCGGGGTCGGCGCGGTGGCGGCGGGCGGGCTCGCGCTGGTGCTCTTCAACCAGATCCGCACCATGTGCGTCGGGCTGATCACCGCGAGCGGCAACCGGATCGCGGGCGCGGTCGGCGCCGCGGGCAAGCGCGGCGACTCCGCCGACGCCGAGGTGCGCGACATCGTGCGCGGCAGCTTCCTGATCGCCACCGTCGCCGGGCTGCTCGGTGGCGCGGTGCTGGTCGGGCTCGGCTACTCGCTGCAGTGGCTCGGGCAGGACGCCGATGTGCTCGCGGCGGCGCGGCCGTTCATGGTCGCGCTGGCGCCCGGGCTGCTGCCCTGCCTGTGGTTCCAGGTGCTGCGGCAGTACACCGTCGGCATGCGGCGGCCGCAGGCGCTGCTGCTGGTGACGCTGGGCTCGGTGGCGCTGAACCTCGGGCTCGCGCTTCCGCTCGCGCACGGCTGGCTCGGGCTGCCCGCGCTCGGGCTGACCGGGATCGGCATCGCCACCTCGCTGGTCTTCCTCGCCATGTTCCTCGCCTTCGGCGTGCTGGTGCGGCGGGACCCGCGGCTCGCCGGTGCGCTGCCGCGCAGGCCGTGGCCGGTGCGGGCGCGCACGGTGCGGGCCGAGCTGAAGCTGGGCGTGCCGATCGCGCTCACCTACGGCTCCGAGGCGGGGATGTTCTCGGTGCTCGCGCTGGCCATGGGCACCATCGGGCCGGCCGCGCTGGCCGCGCACAATGTCGTCTACCAGATCATCTACATCGTGTTCCAGGTCGCCATCGGCATCTCGCACGGCGCCTCCATCCTGGTCAGCCACGCGGCGGCCAGGGACGAGTTCGACCGGGCGCGCACCCAGGCGCGGCTGGCGCTGCAGGGCGCCGCGCTGGTCGCGGTGGTGACCGGGCTCGTGTACATTTTCGCCCCCGACCTGGTGCTCGCCCCGTTCATCGACACCGGCGACGAGTCGGCCGTCGCGCTGGCGCACACGCTGCTGCTGATCGGCATCGTGTTGCAGTTCTTCGATGCCGCGCAGAACATCGGCACCGGGCTGCTGCGCGGGCTCAAGGAGACCTCGGCCGGGTTCCGGCTCTCGCTGGTCGGCTACTGGGGCGTCGGGCTCCCCGCCGCCCTCCTGCTCGCCTTCCCGCTCGGCCTCGGCGCGGCGGGCATCTGGTGGGGCCTCACCGCGGGGCTCGCGGCTACCGCCGGGCTCATGCTGCACCGCTACCTCGCCCTGCTCGACCAGCGCGAACGCGAAACAGTGACACTGCACGCGCACACCCCGCCCCTGGGCCTGGCGGCGGGCAACAACTGAGCGGGTTCGTGCCGGGGCACGAACCCGCTCGCCGCTAAATCTTCACGCCGTAGTCGCGGGCGATGCCCGCCAGACCGGAGGCGTACCCCTGGCCGATGGCGCGGAACTTCCACTCCGCGTTGTTGCGGTACAGCTCGCCGAAGACCATGGCGGTCTCGGTGGAGGCATCCTCGGAGAGGTCGTAGCGCGCCAGCTCGGCACCGGTCACGGCGTCCGTGACGCGGATGTAGGCGTTGCGGATCTGGCCGAAGGACTGCGCGCGGGCGTCGGCGTCGTGGATCGAGACCGGGAAGAAGATATTGGTGATGCTCGGCGGCGTCGCCGCGAGGTCGACATTGATCGTCTCGTCGTCGCCGTCGCCCTCGCCGGTGAGGTTGTCACCGGTGTGCTCGATGGTGCCCTCGGGCGAGCGCAGGTTGTTGTAGAAGATGAAATGCAGGTCCGAGAGCACCTTCAGGTTCGGCCCGGTCGCGAGCGCGCTCGCGTCCAGGTCGTAGTCGGCTCCGGTGGTGGTCCGGACGTCCCAGCCGAGGCCGACCGAGACCTTCGTCAGGTTCGGTGCCTGCTTGGACAGCGAGACGTTGCCGCCTTTGGCCAGCGTGACGCTCATGTCATCCTTCCGTGTTCGGGTTCTGCTCCGCCCATTCGCGCAGCGTGGCCACCCGGCCGCGCAGCGCGTCGAGTTCGGCTTCGTCGAGCACCGTGCGCTGGATGCCCTGCGCGACCGTGAACGCCGACTGCCGATGGTCGTCGATGGTGTCGACATCGATCTGTACCGGAACATAGTCGCTCGCGCCCGGCATCCCGTCGGCGAGCACCGTCGCCGTGCCGCGCGCGCAGAGCGCGACGTCGCCGCCACCGAGGATGAGCAGCGCGACCTGCGGCTGCTCGCGCAGCCGCGCCAGCGAACCCCGGTCGAATTTCAGGCTGATCAGAATGCGCCGGTCGCCCGCGCGCACCGGCCAGGAGACCGGGATGGCGTGCGGGGACGGGTCGGTCGTCACCAGTACCGCGATGGTCTCGGTCGGCCACACGGGCAGGGCTTCGAGTTCCGGATGCTCGTCGGCGGTGTGGTCGTGCTCGGTCAGGCTCGCTCCTGCTGCCATTTTCGTCACCTCGTGGGGATCGCTGCGGCGCGGTGGGCTGTTCCCGCGCTTCCCCAGCAGTTTAAGTCCACGGCCGACATCGCCGCTGGCGCCCGGTGCGATCCCGCCGGGCAGATGCGTTCAGGCCGTGGCGAGTTCGAAGCTCGGCAGCGCGCGCAGCTCCCTGGCCCACGCCGCGGCCAGCACCTTCACCTTCACCTCGGTGGAGGAGTCGTGCCGCGCGTGCTCGCCGAGCTGGACCGCCCCGCGCGCGCTCAGCTTCTCGGCGATGATCTCGCCGCCGCGGTTGAACGTGGGGCCGTAGATGCTGTCGCCGAGCCCGAAGACGGCGAAGCGCAGCCCGTCGAGCGCGGGACGCCTGCTGTCCAGCGCAGCCGCGAAAGGCTCGGCGTTGGTTGGTAGTTCACCGTCGCCGTAGGTGGAGCAGACCATGATGTGCAGCGCGCCGGGATCCAGGTCGTCGACGTCGAACTCGCCCATGTCGGAGAGCGAGACGTCATGGGCGGCCAGCTCGCCCGCGATCACCTCGGCCGCCGACTCGGCCGTCCCCATCTCCGACCCGAACAGGATCACGATCCGCACGAGCTGCACTCCTTCTCACCTGGAACTATGGTGAGGCTATCCTAACATCGGCGAGGACCCGATTGACGGATCCCCGAAACGCCTGCATCATCGTGAACAGTTCCCTGCTCAGCGGGGGCTTCTTGGTTACCGGCCGACGACCGTCCGGCAACGGTCGCCTGATTCGACGCGCCACTCACGGGTAAACGCCCGCAAGGCTCGGCTGCGCGAATATCAGCGGCCACGTTACGAAAGCCGACGCCTTGGGCGTCCCGTCCCGAGTGAGGTGAGTGCGCCATGGTCTTCTCGTCCGACCTGCCCCGCGAGGTGTCCCCCGACATCACGCCGATTCCGATCACCGCGCACCGCACCGCGGGCAACCTCGCCGTCTCCGACGCGACGCTGGCCGATCTGATCCACCTGCGCACCGAACTGGCCGCGGCCGAGGTGCCGTTCGTGCTGGTCCGGGATCGCGGTCACCGGCTGATCCTGGCCGCCGACGCGGCGCACGGCGCCATGGTCGCGCGGGTGGTGAGCTCGGCGAGCGCCGCGGGCTTCCGGGTCGAGCCGCTGGACACCGCGGTGTTCCGGCTGGGCCGGGACGCCGACCCGGCGCACCACGTCGAGCTGGAGCTGTGGGGCTACCACGGCGACACCGTCACCTGCCCGCGCCCCAACGCGCTCACCCGCACCGTCTTCGACCTCGCCGACGTGGAGTTCGGCCAGGTGCTGCTCTTCGATCGGGTCTGGCCGACGCTCACCGGGATGTTCGCGCCGCAGAGCACCGACGTGGAGTTCGACATCGACCTGGTCTTCTCCTGGGTGGACGGCTCCGACCCGGAGTTCCGCGCCCGCCGCGCCGGGCTGCTCGCGCAGGTCGTGGTCGGCGAGGGCGACGACGCGGACGCCCGCATCCGGCAGATCGACGAGCTGCGCTACGCGCTGCGCGCGGTGGCGAAGAACGCGCCCTGGATCCGCCGGATCTTCCTCTGCACCGACTCCACCCCGCCGTCCTGGCTGGCCGAGCACCCGAAGGTCACCGTCGTCCCCGCGCTCGCGCACTTCGCCGACACCGCCGGGCTGCCGACCTTCAACTCGCACGCCGTGGAGAGCCAGCTGCAGCACATCGACGGGCTGGCCGAGCACTTCCTGTACTCCAACGACGACATGTTCTTCGCCCGCCCGGTGCGGCCGTCCATGTTCTTCACCCCGGCCGGGGTGAGCCGGTTCATCGAGGCCGACACCAGGATCGGCCCCGGCCGCAACACCGAGCGGCGCAGCGGGTTCGAGAACGCGGCCCGGGTGAACCGGGCAGTGCTCGCGCAGCGGTTCGGCACCGTCATCACCCGGCACCTTGAGCACACCCCGGTGCCGCTGCGGCGCAGCGTGCTGCACGAGATGGAGAGCGAGTTCGCCGCCGACTTCGCGCGCACCGCGGCGAGCCGGTTCCGCGCCGCCACCGACATCTCGGTGACGAACTCGCTCTACCACTACTACGCCCTGCTCACCGGGCGCGCGGTGCCGCAGGAGGCGGCCAGGATGCGCTACGTCGACACCACCGCGGAGTCCGGGCTCGCGCTGCTCGACGAGCTCGGCGCCACCAGGGACGTCGACTTCTTCTGCCTCAACGACGGCAGCTTCCCCGAGGTCACCGAGGCCGAGCGGGTGCGCCGGGTCTCCGCGTTCCTGGACGGCTGGTTCCCGGAGCCCGCACCGTGGGAGCGGGTCAGCGCACCGCCTCGCCACCCGATTCCGGAGTCCGCGCCGGGCGCCGCATGACGTGCGGGATGCGGGCCGCGGGCGGGATCACGATGCCTGCCGCGGCCAGCCGCGCCGCCGCCTGAGCCGGGGTGGCCGGCTCGCCCACCGTCGGGCCCGCATCGATCGGGACCACCGAGTGCACCACGGTGTCCGGGTAGACGTGCACGTAGTTGAAGGCCTGCGCGCCGTCCCGGCCGCGCTGCCCGCCCTGCTCGACCGCGAGGTCCTGGGTGTAGCAGGTGGCCGAGGCCACCGACACCGGGATGCCCGCGAAGGTGGCGCTGGTGGAGAAGTGCAGGTGGCCCGCGAGGATCGCGCGCACGTCGGTGCCTGCCAGCACGGCGGCCAGGCGGCGCTGGTCCCGCAGCTCGACGGTGACGGCGAGGTCGAGCACGCAGGGCACCGGCGGGTGGTGCATCGTCAGGATGGTGCCGAAGGGGGCCGGTTCGGCGAGGACGTCGCGCAGCCAGCTCAGCTGCTCGTCGGTGAGCTCGCCGTGGTGCTTGCCGGGGACCGTGGTGTCGAGGGCGATGACGCGCAGGCCGTCGATCAGGTGCACCTCGTCCAGCGGCTCGGCGGAGCCGGGGCGGTCGAGCAGGCCGCGGCGGAGCGCGCCGCGGTCGTCGTGGTTGCCCGCCACCCAGATCACCGGGGCGCCGATCCGCGCGGCGAACGGCTCGACCAGGGCGCGCAGCCGGGCGTAGGCGTCCGGCTCGCCGCGGTCGGTGAGGTCGCCGGTGAAGACCATGGCGGTGGGGACGATGCCCGTGGTCTCGGCGTGCGCGAGCAGCGCGCGCAGCGGCCGCTCGGCGTCGACGTCGCCGTAGAGGTCGCCCTCGGCGACCAGATGGGTATCGCTGAAATGGAACAACACGTGATCCGGTCGCGGATACTCCGCGACCCTGTCGATGCGCATCGACCCGACGTCCCTCCCGGCGGACTCCGCCCGCCCTCGGCTCGAGGTTGTCGCCAGGATAGCGAAGGAGGCTGAACGCGACCCGATACAGAGGTCCAGGTCACGCTGAGAGCCGGTGTTCAGACCGGCCAGTATGCGCGCCAGTCGTCGGCGGTGAGCGACAGCCGGGCGCCGCGGGCGCGCTCGGCGGCGTCCTCGGTGGCGCGGATGACGTCCGCGAAGCGCAGCGTGGCCTTGCGCAGCCGCTCCTCGGCGCTCTCGTCGCCACCGAGCCGGACCACCCGCAGCTCCTCGGGGATCAGCTCGTCCGGGAACCCGGCCCGCCCGGCCCGCGCGATCACCTTCTCGGCGAGCGCGAGCGCGGGCTGCGCGAGCGCGATCCCGTCCAGGCAGGAGCGCCGCGCCTTCTCCGCGGACTTCCGCTCCTCCCACGCCAGCTCCTGCGCGGCGATCCGCTCGGCGACCCCGGCGAACGCCTCGGGCGCGGCCAGGTGCGGGCTGCGGTGCTCCAGCTTGGCGATCAGCACCGCGGCCACGTCGGCGACGGTGAACTCCCCCGCCGCCTCGGCGATCCTGGCGTGGAAGAGCACCTGCAGCAGCAGGTCGCCGAGCTCCTCCCGGATCGTCTCGGTATCGCCCTGCTGGATGGCGTCGAGCAGCTCGTAGGTCTCCTCCAGCAGGTACGGCCGCAGCGAATCGTGCGTCTGGGTGCTCTCCCACCCGCCGAACCGCCACAGCCGGTCCATGAGCTCGACCGCGCCGCTGAGCTCGGCGGTCACCGCGCGGTGGCCTCGGCGCGCACCCGCAGGTCGACCGCGCCCGCCGCCTTGCCGTCCAGCGCGAGCAGCAGGTCGGCGATCAGCTGGAGCAGCTGCACGTCGCGCATGCGGTCGGCGCCGACGCTGTCCTCGACCCGGGGGATGGGCAGCTGCACGATGCCGGCGGCGGCGCGGTAACTCGCGCTCGGGTGCAGCCGCTTCAGCCGCAGCTGCTTGGAGTCGGGCAGGGTCAGCGGCGCGATCTTGATCGTGGTGCCGGTGACCGCGATCTCGGTCACCCCGTACTCGCGCGCGAGCAGCCGCAGCCGCGCCACCGAGACCAGCCGCCCGACCTCCTCCGGCAGTGGCCCGTACCGGTCGACCAGCTCCTCCATCACTCCGGCCAGCGTCGCATCGTCGTGCGCGGCGGCGAGTTTGCGGTACGCCTCCAGGCGCAGCCGGTCGCTGGCGACGTAGTCCGGCGGGATGTGCGCGTCCACCGGCAGGTCGACCCGGACCTCCCTGACCTCCTCGGTGGTGATCGGCTTGCCGTCGGCGGCGGCCCGGTACGCCTCCACCGCCTCGCCGACCAGCCGCACGTACAGGTCGAAACCGACCCCGGCGACGTGCCCGGACTGCTCCGCGCCGAGCACATTGCCCGCGCCGCGGATCTCCAGGTCCTTCATCGCCACCGCCATGCCCGCGCCGAGGTCGGAGTTCTGCGCGATGGTGGCGAGCCGGTCGTAGGCGGTCTCGGTGAGCGGCTTCTCCGGCGGGTACAGGAAGTAGGCGTAGCCGCGGTCCCTGCTGCGCCCGACCCGGCCGCGCAGCTGGTGCAGCTGGGAGAGGCCGAGGTTGTCGGCGCGCTCGACGAGCAGGGTGTTGGCGTTCGAGATGTCGAGGCCGGTCTCGATGATCGTGGTACAGACCAGCACATCGAACTCGCGCTCCCAGAACCCCTGCACGGTGCGCTCCAGGGTGTCCTCGTTCATCTGGCCGTGCGCGATCGCGATCCGCGCCTCCGGGACGAGGTCGCGCAGGTGCTTGGCGGCCTTGTCGATCGAGGAGACCCGGTTGTGCACGTAGAACACCTGGCCGTCGCGCAGCAGCTCGCGCCGGATCGCGGCGGTGACCTGCTTGTCGTTGTAGCTGCCGACGTAGGTGAGCACCGGGTGGCGCTCCTCCGGCGGGGTCAGGATGGTGGACATCTCGCGGATGCCTGCCAGGCTCATCTCCAGCGTGCGCGGGATCGGCGTGGCCGACATGGTGAGCACGTCGACGTGCGTGCGCAGCGCCTTGATGTGCTCCTTGTGCTCGACGCCGAAGCGCTGCTCCTCGTCGACCACCACCAGGCCGAGGTCCTTCCAGCGGACGCCGGTCTGCAGCAGCCGGTGCGTGCCGACCACGATGTCGACCTCGCCGTCGGCCATGCCGCGCAGCACCTCCCTTGCGTCGGCCGTGTCGGTGAAGCGGGAGAGCCCCTTGACGTTCACCGGGAACCCGGCGACCCGCTCGGCGAAGGTCTGCAGGTGCTGCTGGGCGAGCAGCGTGGTCGGGACCAGCACCGCCACCTGCTTGCCGTCCTGCACCGCCTTGAAGGCGGCGCGCACCGCGATCTCGGTCTTGCCGTAGCCGACGTCGCCGCAGACCACGCGGTCCATCGGGACCGCCTTCTCCATGTCAGCCTTGACGTCGGCGATGGCGGTCATCTGGTCGACGGTCTCGGTGAAGGCGAAGGCGTCCTCCATCTCCTGCTGCCACGGGGTGTCCGGGCCGAAGGCGTGGCCGGGCGCGGCCTGGCGCGCCGCGTAGAGCTGCACCAGCTCGCCCGCGATCTCACGAACGGCCTTGCGCGCCTTGCGCTTGGTGTTCGCCCAGTCCGAGCCGCCGAGCTTGGAGAGGCTCGGCAGCTCGCCGCCGACGTAGCGGGAGAGCTGGTCCAGCGACTCCATCGGCACGAAGAGCCGGTCGCCGGGCTGGCCGCGCTTGCCCGGCGCGTACTCGATCACCAGGTACTCCCGCCTGGCGCCGCCGACGGTGCGCTCGATCATCTCCACGAACCGGCCGATGCCGTGCTGGTCGTGCACCACCATGTCGCCCGCGACGAGCGCCAGCGGGTCGACCTGGTTGCGCCGCTTGGCAGGCAGCCGCCTGCCCTCGCCCGCGGCGGCCACCCGGTTGCCGGTCAGGTCGGACTCGGCGACGACGACCAGCCCGGCGCCGCCGAAGACCACGCCGCCGTGCAGCGAGCCGCAGAGCACGCCGACCACGTCGGGCGCGGGCTCGGCGCCCGGATCCAGTGCGGCGGCGGGCACCTCGGCGTCGGCGAGCCGCTCCAGCACGCGCTGGGCGGTGCCGTGCCCGGCGACGACGACGACCGCCCGGCCGCCGGTGGCGAGGTGCGCGCGCAGCGAGGCGAAGAGCATGGCGACCAGTTCGTCCGAGCCGCGCGCGGTGGCGCCCGCGGTGATCGGCAGCTCGACCTCGGCCGGGTCGCCGGAGGCCAGCGGGCTCAGCGTCCACCAGGGCAGGCCGTTGCGGTCCGCGCTCTCCCGGATGACGGGCAGCGGGCGATAGGCCGATGCGGCGAGGTCGAGGCCGTTGGCGCCGAGCGGCGCGGTGCCGCCGAACGAGGCCGCGGTCCAGGACGCCTCGAGGAATTCCTCGCCGGTGCGCACCAGGTCCGCGGCGCGGGTCCGCACCTTCTCCGGGTCGCAGAGCAGGATGTGGCTACCTTCCGGCAGCACCTCGGTGAGCAGCCGCAGCGCACCCGGCTGCAGCACCGGAAGCAGCGCCTCCATGCCCTCGACCGGGATGCCGTCGGAGAGCTTGGCCAGCATCTCGGAGAGCGCCGCGTCGGCGGCGTTGTCGATCGCCACCTCGGCCGCGCGGAGCCGCACCGCCTCGGTGAGCAGCAGCTCCCGGCAGGGCGGGGCGACCACGGTCGCCACCGTGATCTCCGGCAGCGAGCGCTGGTCGGCGACCGAGAAGGCGCGCAGCTCGCTCACCTCGTCGCCCCAGAACTCGACGCGCACCGGGTGGTCGGCGGTCGGCGGGAAGAGATCGAGGATGCCGCCGCGCACCGCGAACTCGCCGCGCTTGCCGACCATGTCCACCCGGGAATAGGCGAATTCGACCAGCCGGGTGAGCAATTCGTCGAAATCGAACTCGGCGCCGCGGCGCAGCACCACCGGCTCGATATCGCCGAGCCCGGCCGCCATCGGCTGCATGAGCGAGCGCACCGTGGTGACCACAACGCGCAGCGGCGGGCCGGAGACGGCGTCTTCCGGGTGCGCCAGCCTGCGCAGCACCGAGAGCCTGCGGCCCACCGTGTCGGCGCCGGGGGAGAGCCGCTCGTGCGGCAGCGTCTCCCACGACGGGAACTGCGCGACGCTCGCGCCGAGCATCTCCGTGAGCTCGAGCGTGAGGTCGTCGGCCTCGCGCCCGGTCGCCGTCACCACCACCAGCGGCCTGCTCTCCTCGTTCGCCAGCGCGGAGGCGACGAACGAGCGCGCCGGGCCGGGGGCGACCAGCGCGACCGAGGACTTCCCGACCAGATCGGCGACGGTGCGCAGCGCCTGATCGGCGCCGGCCGCCGCGGCCAGCCCCGCCAGGGGTGGGGGTTGGGCAGACATGAAAAAAGTCTATCGGTGCTGGGTGACAGCTCCCCGGCGCGGGGTGCCTACCCCCTACGGCACATATCTCCGCAGCCTGCGGGCGGCGAACTCGCGGAAGTAGGAGAGCTTCTCCCCCGGCACGATGGCGGGGAGCAGGAAGTACCAGGCGCGCTCCATGCGGACCGCCATCTGGTCGATCGACTCGGTGCCGACGGCGGTGATGTGCACGCCCGCCGTCATCTCCTGGAGGAGCAGGCCGATCACCTCGGCGTCGAGATCGGGCTCCAGGTCACCCTGGGCGATGGCGCGCTCGGAGAGGACGCGGTACGTCTCGCCCCAGGTCTTGGCGATGTTGTCGCCCTGGGCGCCGCGGTAGTCGCCGATCTGGTGGGTCAGCTTGAGCATGGCCCCGACCATCGGGTCGTTCATCGATAGGTCGGCGACGACGTAGGTGATGCCGATGCACGCCTCCAGGGCGGGCACGCGGGAATCGAAGAACCCCTGGCAGGAACTGATCAGCCGCTCGTTGCCCTGATCGACGACGGCGCGGGCCAGTTCTTCCTTGGAGCCGAAATGAAAGTACAGTGCGCCCTTGGTGACGTTCGACTGGGCGATGATCTCGCTCAGGCTCGCGTTCGCATATCCCAAGCGCAGAAAGACATCGGCAGCGCCTGCCAGAACGGAATCGCGGGTGATCTCCGCGCGCGCTTGCCTAGCCATCAGATCCGCCTGTCATCCAAAAACCAGCCATCCTGAAGTAGACCGACATCCCGAAGTAGACCGACTTACCACCCGAACAGCACTGAGAGGATGCGTGAACCGTACCACCCGGCGGCACCGCCCCCGGCAATTCGCGCATTCGCCCGGGCGCACCGCGCAATTCGCGAGCTAACACTCGACCGCGTCCCCCGCTTCGGCCCTGCGCTGCGAGGTCAGCCGGGGAGCCGCCTCCAGGTGGCTCAGACCGTTCCAGCACAGATTCACCAGATGCGCGGCCACCACTTCCTTCGACGGTTCGCGCACGTCCAGCCACCAGGTCGCGGCGGTGGAGACCATCCCGACCAGCGCCTGAGCGTAGAGGGTGGCGAGGCTGGTGTCGAAACCGCGCCGCCCGAAGTCGTTGCCGAGGATGTGCGCGACCTGGTTCACCGCCTCGTTGAGCAGGCTGGAGTAGCGCCCGTCGGCGGTTGCCGCGGGCTGGTCGCGGACCAGGATGCGGAACCCGTCGGTGCGCTCCTCGATGTAGGTCAGCAGCGCCAGCGCCACCTGCTCCAGCCGCTCCTGCGAGCGGTTGCGGGTGAGCGAGGAGGTGATCATGTCGAGCAGCATCGACATCTCCCGGTCGACGACGACCGCGTAGAGCCCCTCCTTGCCGCCGAAGTGCTCGTACACCACGGGTTTCGAGACCTGGGCGCGCAGCGCGATCTCCTCGATCGAGGTGCCGTCGTACCCTCGCTCGGCGAAGATCGAACGGCCGATCTCGATCAGCTGCTGGCGCCGCTGGGTACCCGTCATGCGCGGCCGTTGCGGCCGCTGGGTCTCACCCGATGGCATCGCTTCGCCTCCTGCGATGTCGTGGTACCGCGGTCACGGGTCCGGGCCCTCCGAGGTTTCAACTGTTCCAGACAGCGTCCCGGGCGTAACAGTGGGGCACTTCCTCGCGGCCGCGCGGGTTCGACGGAAGCGAGGTCGGCATGCGAGGATTCATGCCGTGCCGTGGGCACAGCGGCGGGTCGTGCCGAAACGGCACAGCCGGCCGGTGTGACGATCCGCCGTAGTGTAATGGCAGCACCTCTGATTTTGGTTCAGATAGTTCAGGTTCGAGTCCTGGCGGCGGAGCACGCACATGTGACTATCGTGGGCCCCGCGTTTGGCCCAGCACGATGACAGGCAGCCGAGGGAGATCCATGCCACAGCAGACCGCCGTCGTCGTTCTCGCCGCTGGCGCCGGAACGCGAATGCGGTCGAAGACCCCCAAGGTGCTGCATTCGCTGGCCGGCCGGAGCATGCTCGCGCACGCGCTGCATGCGGCGAACGAGATCGACCCCGCATACCTCATCACCGTGGTCGGGCACGACCGCGAACAGGTCGGCGCCGCGGTCGCCGCGGTCGCCGCCGAGCAGGGGCGGGAGATCCTGCCCGCCCTGCAGGAGGAGCAGCTCGGCACCGGGCACGCGGTGCAGTGCGCGCTGCGCGCGGTGCCGGAGGACTTCGACGGCGACCTGCTCGTCACCTCCGCCGACGTCCCGCTGCTCGACGGCCACACCCTGGCCGCGCTGCTCGACGAGCACCGCAGCTACGCCGAGCGCCCCGCCGTGACGGTGCTCACCTTCGTCCCGGACGACGCCAACGGCTACGGCCGGATCGTGCGCGATGCCGACGGCCAGGTGCTGGAGATCGTCGAGCACGCCGACGCCACCCCGGAGCAGGCCGCGATCACCGAGGTCAACTCCGGCGTCTACGCCTTCGACGCCCGGGTGCTGCGCAGCACCATCACCCACCTCTCCACCGCGAACGCCCAGCACGAGCTGTACCTCACCGACGTGCTCCGGCTCGCCCGCGAGGACGGCCACACCGTGCAGGGCGCCCGGCTGGTGGACGAGGCCAAGGTCACCGGGGTCAACGACCGGGTGCAGCTGGCCGCCGCCACCCGCACCCTGAACCGCTACATCCTGGAGCGGCACATGCGGGCCGGGGTCACCGTGATCGACCCGGCCACCACCTGGGTGGACGCGGGTGTCCGGATCGGCAGGGACGCGGTGCTGCGGCCGGGGACGCAGCTCTTCGGCACCACCGTGATCGGCGAGGACGCCGAGATCGGGCCGGACAGCACGCTCACCGACGTGCTGGTCGGCGACGGGGCGTCGGTGGTGCGCACGCACGGCACCGGGGCCGCCATCGGGGCGGGCTCGACCGTCGGGCCGTTCGCCTACCTGCGACCGGGAACGGTACTGGGCGAATCGGGCAAACTCGGCGCGTTCGTGGAGACCAAGAACGCCACCATCGGCGATCACTCCAAGGTCCCGCACCTCACCTACGTCGGCGACGCCACCATCGGCGAGCACAGCAACATCGGCGCGTCGAGCGTCTTCGTCAATTACGACGGGGTGCGCAAGCATCACACCGTGGTCGGCTCGCACGTGCGCACCGGCAGCGACACGATGTTCGTCGCGCCGATCACCGTGGGTGACGGCGCCTATACGGCAGCGGGTACCGTACTGCGCAGAAGCGTCCCACCCGGCGCCCTCGCGGTGTCGGGCGGAGCGCAGCGCAATCTCGACAACTGGGTGCCGCGCAACCGGCCGGGAACCGCGGCGGCGCACGCGGCGACGGAGGCCATCGCGGCCAGCGATACAGCGAGTCAGGCAACAGAGCAAAAGGATGGCGAACAGCAGTGACCGCGTTCTCGACCGACAACCAGAAGAACCTCATGCTCTTCGCGGGGCGCAGCCATCCTGAGCTGGCCGAACAGGTCGCGAAGGAGCTGGACGTCCACGTCACCCCGCAGACCGCGCGGGAATTCGCGAACGGCGAGATCTTCGTCCGCTTCGAGGAGTCGGTGCGCGGCTCGGACGCCTTCGTCATGCAGAGCTTCCCCGCGCCGCTGAACCAGTGGCTCATGGAGCAGCTCATCATGATCGACGCGCTCAAGCGCGGCTCGGCCGAGCGGATCACCGCGGTGCTGCCCTTCTACCCCTACGCGCGGCAGGACAAGAAGCACCGCGGCCGCGAGCCCATCTCCGCCCGCCTGGTCGCCGACCTGCTGAAGACCGCCGGTGCGCACCGGATCATCACCGTCGACCTGCACACCGACCAGATCCAGGGCTTCTTCGACGGCCCGGTCGACCACATGCACGCGCTCTTCCAGCTCTCCGAGCACGTGC
This sequence comes from Nocardia sp. NPDC057227, assembly GCF_042669725.1. NCBI lineage: Bacteria > Bacillati > Actinomycetota > Actinomycetes > Mycobacteriales > Nocardiaceae > Nocardia > Nocardia sp. NPDC057227. The sequence goes on from NZ_JBHUXA010000024.1 coordinate 47,132, forward strand.
GGGCCAACTACAGCCTGGACAACGTCACCGTCGTCTCGCCGGACGCGGGCCGCGTGAAGGTCGCCGAGAAGTGGGCCGACGCGCTCGGCGGCGCGCCGGTCGCCTTCATCCACAAGACCCGCGACCCGCTGGTGCCGAACCAGGTCAAGTCGCACCGCCCGGTCGGTGACGTCGACGGCCGCACCTGCATCCTGATCGACGACATGATCGACACCGGCGGCACCATCGCCGAGGCCGTGCGCGTGCTGCGCGAGGCGGGCGCCGTCGACGTCGTGATCGCCGCCACGCACGGCGTCCTCTCCGCGCCCGCCGCCGAGCGGCTCGCCGCCTGCGGCGCCCGCGAGGTGGTGGTGACCAACACCCTGCCGATCACCGAGGACAAGAAGTTCCCGCAGCTCACGGTGCTCTCCATCGCGCCGCTGCTGGCCAGGACCATTCGCGAGGTGTTCGAGAACGGCTCGGTCACGGGGCTGTTCAACGGCAACGCCTGAGTTCTTCGTTCGGTACGGGCCCGGGGTTTCTGTGACCTCGGGCCCGTCCCCGTTTCCGCCCCAGGCCGCTCTCAGCTACCGCACGTACAGTGACGGCCCGAGTGGGTACCCCGCCGGTAGCTCGACCGAACGGAGGCGTTGATGAGTACACCGCAGGAGCGGCGACCGCACGAGCCGGAGCCGGGGTCGCCCGGGGCCGGTGCGGGAGGCTCTGGTGGTGGAGAAACTGCCGAGGAATCGGCCGGTGTGGCGAAGGTCATCGGCGAGGATTCGGGTGCCGAGGCCGTGGAGTCGAGCGGCGAGTCCGCGCCTGCGAAGTCGGCGGACATCCCGGCGGTCGAGGACGCCCCGGCCGGAGATGCGCCGAGCGAGGGGGGCCTCGCCGCGGACGAATCCACGGACGCGCCCGCCGCGAAGCCCGCCGATGCCGAGGCGCCGATCGACGGCACCGCAGCACCTGCGGCCGGTGAAGCACCCGCCGATGGACCCGCAGAGTCCGTCGACGACGAGGTACCGCAAGCGGGCGACGCGCAGCCGACCGACGACCAAGCCCCACAGACAGGCGGCGCGCAGCCGACCGGCGACCAAGCCCCGGAGACGGGCGGCGCGCAGCCGATCGATGACCAAGCCCCACAGACAGGCGACGCGCAGCCGACCGACAACCGAGCCCCGGAGACGGGTGACGCGCAGCCGATCGATGACCAAGCCTCGGAAGCAGGCGACGCGCAGCCGACGGGTGGTGACGAGGACGCTCTGGAATCGGCCGAGGCGGTGCCGAGTGCAGGTGCTGCGGCGGTGGCGGATGATCGGGCGCCGGTCGAGGAGGTGTCGGGAGCTGCCGAGGAACCGGCTCCGGAGGAGCTCGGTGCGGGCGAGGCATCGGGCAACGAACCCTCGGAAACCGTCGAGGGCCGGACCCCTGGCGAAGGATTCGCGAAGCCCGCGGCGCCACCGGATGCGGATTCCGCGGGAATCGCCGCAGGTGTGGTGCCGAGTACGAGCGCTGCCGATTCCGGCGACAGTGCGGCGCCGCGTGCGGGCGGGGAAACATCGGCGGACGTGCCACTTTCCGGCGAAGCCGGAAGTGCCGCGGCGGAGGTCGGGACGCCGACTGAATCGGCCGAAGCCGTGGGCACCGTCGAACTCTCCGCGGCGGAAGTGGCCGAAGCGCCGACTGTCGACCAGGGGGCCGTCGCCGACGACGTCCCGCTGGACAAGCAGGCGCACTCCACTGCGGCTGCCGCGCCGACCGTCTTCCTCCCGAGTACGGTGTTCGGCGCGCCGATCGGCCACGACAAGACGGCCCGTCCACCCGCGACTCCGCCGAGCGGTCCGCCCGCACCCGCGGGCGGCCCACCCGTGCCTGCGATTCGCCCGAGCGCCCGTCCTGCGCCCGGCAGACCGAGTACCCCGGCGGCATCGGCGGCCCCGCCGATCGGCCCACAGGTACCCGGGCCGGGCCCGGTACCGGTGGGACCGCCGACCGGCTTCCCGGCAATAACTCCGCCCGCCCGGGACCCCAAGAACGCGTTCCGCCCCCACCCCCCTTCCCCTCCCCCGGCTCCGGCGAGCGGCTGGAAGCTGGGCAGCCCGAGTGCCCCTGCACCACGCGCGAACGACCAGCCCGCACCGCAGAACTGGGTGAACCAGGGCGCGGGCGAGACGGTGCGCATCCCGCGCGGCGCCCTCACCCCGGACGCGGGCGCGACCGTCCGCATCCCCGCCGACTGGCAGCAGAACGACCCGAACTACCTGCCCGGCAAACCCCTGGAACGGCAGAAGACGGAGATCCAGCTTTTCGCGATCCTCGGTTTCGTCTGCGCCTTCGCCGCACTGTTCCTGGTCCCCGTCCTTTTCGGCCCGGCGGGAATCGCGCTGGGAATCACCGGCCATACCCGCAGGGAGGAACGCGGGAAATGGGCGGCGGTCACGGCGGGTTGCGCGATGATTGTTGGGCTCGCGGTGCAGCTCGCGTTCGGCCGCAACGTGATCCCCGGCGTGAATTGGCCGTGAGCGCGGCGTAGTTTGCGAGTATGAGCGGTTTCTCGGGTTTCCCGCTGGCCGGCCTGGATTTCTACGAGGATCTAGAGGCGGACAATTCCAAATCGTTCTGGACGGCGCACCGGGACGTGTACGAGAGCGCCGTGCGCGAGCCGATGGCCGCGCTGACCGCACTGCTGGAGCCCGATTTCGGCCCGGCGAAACTGTTCCGGCCGTACCGGGACGTGCGGTTCTCGAAGGACAAGACGCCGTACAAGACGGCGCAGGGCGCGGTGGTGCACACCGCGCCGGGCGTCGGCTGGTACGTGCAAATCGGGGCGCCGGGGCTGTTCGTCGGCGGCGGTTTCTACCACGGCTCGCCCGGACAGCTGGCGCAGCTGCGGAGCACCGTCGACGACGAGGTGCGCGGCACCGAGCTGCGCACGATCCTGGCGGCCACCGCCGCCGCGGGCTTCACCATCGGCGGCGAGAAGCTCAAGACCAAGCCGAAGGGGTTCGCCGCCGACCACCCGCGGATCGACCTGCTCCGGCACAAGTCGATCACCGCGGGCAGGCAGTTCGGCGCCCCGGACTGGCTGGAGACGCCGCGCACCGCCGACGAGATCAGGACCGCATGGGAGGACGTGCGCCCCCTTGTCGAGTGGCTCTCCGCCGTCGTCGGCGGCGCGGGCGACTGAGCTACCGCCGCCCGGCGAGCACAAGCACGAACCGATTCTCCGGGTCGGTCCAGGTGTGTTCGGTGTCGAATCCGGCGGCGTCCAGCTCGGCGCGCAGGCCGTCGACGCGGAATTTGGCCGAGATCTCGGTGCGCAGCTGCTCGCCGCGGGCGAACCGCACCTCGAGGTCGAGTTCGCGGACCCGGACGGTCATGTCCTCGGCCGCTTCCAGCCGCATCTCGATCCACTCCCGCTCGGCGTCCCAGAGCGCGACGTGCGCGAACTTCTCCGGCTCGAAATCGGCGGCGAGGCGGTTGTTCAGCACGTGCAGGACATTGCGGTTGAACTCCGCGGTGACCCCGGCGGCATCGTCGTAGGCGGGGACGAGGATCGCGGGGTCGATGACGAGGCCGGCGCCGAGCAGCAGCCGCTCCCCCGGCTCCAGCACGTCGTGGATGCTCGCCAGGAACTCGGCGCGCTCGGCGGGGACCAGGTTGCCGATGGTGCCGCCGAGGAAGACCACCATGCGCCTGCCGCCGCCGGGCAGGTTGTGCAGCGTGTCGGTGAAGTCGCTGACCACGCCGTGCACCGCGAGGTCGGGGAACTCGGCGGCGATCTCCCTGGTCGACTCGCGGAGTGCGGCGGCGGAGACATCCTGCGGCACATAGGTTTTCAGCGGCCCGGCGGCGCGGGCGGCGGTGAGCAGCAGCCGGGTCTTGGCGGCGGAGCCCGCGCCGAGTTCGACGAGCACCTCGGCCTGCGCGGCGGCGGCGATCTCGTCGACCACGCTCTCCAGCAGGGCGCGTTCGGTGCGGGTCGGGTAGTACTCGGGCAGCGCGGTGATCCGCTCGAAGAGTTCGCTGCCGCGGGCGTCGTAGAACCACTTGGGGGGCAGGGTCTTCGGTGCGGAGGTCAGGCCGGTGGTCGCGTCGGTGCGGAGCGCGGCGGTGAGGTCGGCGTCGGACAGGTGGATCTCCAGCGTCGGTGCGGTCATCGCGGGGCGCCTTCCTTGGCATCGAGCAGGGGCTGGACGGTGAGGTCGCCGGGGGCGGCGGTCACCAGCATGTGGTCGGCGATGGGCTGCCAGCCGGGGTCGTCGTCGTAGGGCTCCGAGGCGAGCACCGCGGAATCGGCGGTGACCAGCGCGGACATCCCGTGGTGGACGGTGCTGGCCCAGAGCCGCTCGCCGTTGCCGAGGAGCAGGGTGAGCCGGGATTCCGGCGCGTGCCGGAGCACCGCGGCCGCCAGGTCGCGCAGCGCGGTGGCCGGGCCGTCGGCGTCGCCGGGTTCGACGGCGCCGAGCAGGCCGCGCAGCAGCACCCAGAGCGCGGCGGCGTCGGTGGGGGCCTCGGCGGCGAGCAGGTCGATGGTCTGGAAGCGGCGGGTGGCGCCCGCGGTGGTGGCGGCGATATCCAGGTCCGAGAGGGCGGCGGAGAGCGCGAGCCGCCAGTCCGGGACGACGCCGTTGTGGCTGAAGGCCCAGCGGCCGCCGGTGAACGGCGCGCAGGCGGTGCGCTCGATCGGGGTGCCGACCGTCGCCGAGCGCACCGCGGCGAGCACCGCGGTGGAGCCGAGCTGCGGGAGCACCTCGTCCACCGCGGGGTCGGTCCAGATCGGCGCGGGATTGCGGTAGCGGGTCACGACCGGCTCCGGCCGGGGCCGCTGATCGGCCGGGGTCTCCCCCGGCGCGACGGCACCCACGGGCCCAGCCCCCGCGACGGACCCATCGGGTTCGCGCCCAGCCCCACCGACGGGCCCGCCGGGTTCGCGCCCGGCGGCCGGCGGCCCGGCGGAGACATCGGGCTCCCGCCACCACGCGACCCCGAACCCGTCCGCGTTGATGGTCCCCCCGCCGCGCATGTCGCGCGGTGCCCACGCCTGGGTCCGCAGCGAGTGCGAACCCCTGGTCAGCACAGTGCCGACGGGCACGGCGGGGCCCACGTATCCCAGGTGACGGCACATCAGCGCCGCCCCCCGGAACGCGCGGGCCGCTCGGCCCCGGTCACCGGCCCTCGCCGGCGCGCAGGTCGCGCGCCAGCCGGAAGCCGGAGAAGATCTGCCTGCGGATGGGGTGATCCCAGTTCCGGAAGGTGCCGCGGCAGGCGACCGGGTCGGTGCCGAACGAGCCGCCGCGCAGCATCCGGTAGTCGCCGCCGAAGAAGACGTCGGAGTATTCGGCGTACGGGAAGGCGCGGAACCCCGGGTACGGCTCGAACCCGGACGAGGTCCACTCCCAGACGTCGCCGATGAGCTGGTGCACCCCGGCGGGCGAGGCGCCGGCCGGGTAGGCGCCGACGTCGGCGGGCTCCAGGTGCCGCTGGCCCAGGTTGGCCTGGGCCACGCCGGGGTCGGCATCGCCCCACGGGTAGCGGCGGGTCACCCCGGTCTCCGGGTCGAAGCGCGCGGCCTTCTCCCACTCCGCCTCGGTGGGCAGCCGCTTGCCCGCCCAGTTCGCGTACGCCTCGGCCTCGTACCAGCAGACGTGCACGACGGGCTGGTTCGGCCGCAGCGGGGTCGGTGCGCCGAAGGCACGGCGCCACCAGGTGCCGGAGCCGTCGCGCTCCCAGAACTGCGGCGCCACCAGCCCCGCGTCGAGCCGGTGCCGCCAGCCCCGCTCGGACCACAGCTCCGGCCGCTCGTACCCGCCGTCGGCGAGGAAGGCCAGGTACTCCCCGTTGGTGACCGGCGCCGCGTCGATGGCGAAGCCGGGGACGTGCACCGGGTGCGCCGGGCGTTCGTTGTCCAGCGCCCACGGGTCGGTGGAGGTGCCCATGGCGAACTCGCCTGCCGGCACGATCACCTCGCCGCGCACCGGGACCCGCGCTGCGGGCGGGGGCGGCGCGGCCAGCACGGCGGGGCCGGTGCGCAGCTGGTGCGTGGCGAGCATGGTCTCGTCGTGCTGCTGCTCGTGCTGGGCGACCATTCCGAAGGCGAAGCCGCCCTCGACCAGCGGATTCCCGCGCAGCGGGGCACTGGAGAGCACGTCGAGCACCTCGTCGCGCACCGAGCCGACGTAGCCGCGGGCCTGGGCCGGGTCGAGCAGCGGCAGTTCGGGGCGGTCGGCCCGCGCGTGCTTGAAGGCGTCGTAGAGCTCGTCGATGTCGCCGCGCACGGCGGCGCGGCCGCCGACGTCGCGCACCAGCCAGAGCTCCTCCTGGTTGCCGATGTGCGCGAGATCCCACACCAGCGGGCTCATCAGCCGGGAGTGCTGCGCGGCCAGCTCGGCGTCGTCCAGGCAGCCGGTGAGTGCGAGGGTGCGGGCGCGGGCCCTGGTGAGCACCTCGGCGATCTCGCCGCGCAGCCGATCGGTCGTCGCGTTGTCGGAGAACTGGATGGTCATGCCTTCACCTCCGGGTCGTCGTCGTGCGGGGTGCGACCGGTGCGACATCGTTCGGCGGCGGACTCGATCTCGGCCGCCTGCCCGGAGTGCGCGGCGGCCAGCCGCAGCAGCGCCTCGGCGCAGGCGCGCAGCTCGGGGTCGGCGAGCCCGGCGTGCGCGGCCTCCTGCCAGCGACCCGCGGTCGGCGCCGCGAGCGCGGTGCCCTCCGCGACCACCGCGGGGGCGCTGAGCAGGGCCTCGACGACGTGCACCGGGGTGCTCCAGGTGTCGCCGGGCTGTGCGTCCAGGTAGCGGATCTCCAGGTAGCCGGAGGCGCGCACCGGTGGGAAGAGCGTGGTCAGGTGGTAGTCGAGGTCGGCGGTGGCCGGGCGGCGGCCGATCTCGTCGTCCAGCGCGCCGGAGAGCCAGTCGGCGAAGGTGGCGCCGGGCGGGGCGGTCCACTTCGGGCCGGCCGGGTCCTGGCCGCAGGGCCGGACGCAGAGCAGCGGGACATCAAGCGCCCAGCTCGCGTACCCGGCGATGGGGTCGGCCCACTGCTCGGCGGGCGGACGGCTGCGGCTGTGGTCGAGCCGCAGCCAGGTGCGCATACGCTGCGAGGCCCAGACCCCGCCCGGCGCGCCCTTCAACCGCGGCGAGCAGGCGAAGGCGGCGACCAGCGCGGGGCCCGCGACGTGCAGCAGGTGCCAGCGCGCGGCGACCTCGGCGGGATCGGCTCCGGCGTCGACGCTGACCTGGCCGGCCGCGGTATTGCACATCATGAGCTTGCCGAACGGGCCGATCCCGGCGAAGTGCCGTTCCATCGCCCGGTAGCGCGGGAGTTCGAGGAGCCGCCGCGGCGGACGGGAGGCGTCGGCGGCGAGCGAGACGGTGCGGATGCCACGGGTGGCGAGCAGGTCGCGGAGCACGGCGGCATCGGCGCGCAGTGCGGCGGAGAGCGCCTGCGCATCGGGGTAGGGGGAGCTGGAGAGTTCGATCTGGCCACCGGGTTCGACGGTGACCCGGCTACCACCGGGCAGGGCCAGCTCCGGCGAGCCGGGGGCGAGCGAGCGCGGGGCGTGCGGGCCGAGTGCGGCCGCGAGATCGTCCAGGGCGGGGCGGGGGGCGTCCGTCGAGTACGCCGAAGACCCACCCTGGACGGTGAGCCACTCCAGTTCGGCGCCGATCAGCGCCGGTGGACCGAGCTTGAAACAGACCCCGCCGACGTACGCCTCCGCCGCGGCGCGGGACGACATGACCTCCTGATCGACCGTCTGACCGGGCGGTTCCGGGTGCTCGAGCGTAACCGACATGCCAACCTCCACCGTGGTGCGTCGTTCGTATCCGTACTGCTGCTGTGCAAGGGGGTTCGATCCGGCGGGGCACTGCGATGGGCCGGGGTAACCCGGTCGGCGGGTTGTCGTTCGAGCTCGGGCAAGCGGGTCGAGTGTTCGCGGACGGGGACCGGATCGCGTCGTACCGTCAAGGGTAGCGGCGTCCGCCGACAAGAAAAGGGCCGGAACTCCGTCGGCCGCTACCGATAGGGTCGCGACATGGACGACGCCAGGCTCCGCGCCGACACCCCGGGCCTCGGCTCCGGGCTCGACCCCACCGACCCGGCCACCGGTCACGTATTCCTGGACAGCGCGGGCTCCTCGCTACCGCCCGGCGTCGTCACCGAGACCGTGATCGCGCATCTGCGGCGCGAAGCCGAGGTCGGTGGCTACCGGGCCGCGAACGAGCGGATCGACGAGCTCGACGGAGTCAGGCGCTCGATCGCGGAGCTGCTCGGGACGGTACCGGGGGCCATCGCGCTGAGCGACTCCGCGACCAGGGCCTGGACCGACTTCTTCTACTCGGTGCCGCTCGGCCCCGGCGACCGGGTGCTGATCTGCGGCATCGACTACGCGGCCAATGCCATCGCCACGCTCCAGCGCGCGCGGGCGGCGGGGGCGAGTGTCGAGCGAATTCCCAGCGACGCATCGGGGCTGCTCGACCTCGAGGCGCTGGCCGGGATGCTGGACGAGCGGGTCAAGCTGGTCTCGCTGGTGCACGTGCCGACCAACGGCGGGGTGGTGAACCCGGTCGCCGAGGCGGCGCGGCTGGCCCGCGCGAGCGGCGCGCTGGTCCTGCTCGACGCCTGCCAGGCCGCCGGGCAGCTCCCCCTCGATGTGACCGAACTCGACGTGGACGCGTTCTCCGCCACCGGCCGCAAGTGGCTGCGCGGCCCGCGCGGCACCGGCTTCCTGTACCTCCGGCCGGAGCTGGCCGCGACCATGGAGCCGCAGCGGCTCGACCTGCACAGCGCGACCTGGACCGGGCCGGAGAGCTACGAGCTCGCCCCGGACGCGCGGCGCTTCGAGTTCTGGGAGCACGATGTCGCGGCCCGGCTCGGGCTCGGCGCGGCCGTGCGCTACCTGCTCGATCTCGGCCCCGAGGCCGTCTACGCGGCCGTCGCGGACCGCTCTGCGCACCTGCGCAGAGCGCTGGGCGCGCTGGCCGGGGTCACGGTGCGTGATCTCGGCGGCAAGGCGGGCGCGCGCGGCGGCATCGTCTCGTTCACCAAGGACGGCATCGCGCCGGAGGCGATCCGGGACCGGCTGGCCGAGCGGAACATCACCGTGACGGTGAGCCGCGCGAGTTCCACGCTGCTGGACATGACCGAGCGCGGGCTGGACGCGGTGGTGCGCGCCTCGCCGCACTGCTTCGTCTCCTACGCCGAGCTGGACCGGTTCGTCGCCGCCGTGGCCGCGCTGTAGATGTCGGCCCGCGAACTCGTCGTGCTCGGCACCGCCAGCCAGGTGCCGACCAGGCAGCGCAACCACAACGGCTACCTGCTGCGCTGGGACGGCGAGGGGCTGCTCTTCGACCCGGGCGACGGCACCCAGCGCCAGCTCACGCACGCCGGGGTCGCGGTATCGGCGATCACCCGGATCGCGCTCACCCACTTCCACGGCGACCACTGCCTCGGGCTGCCCGGCATCGTGCAGCGGATCAGCCTGGACGCCGTGGCGCACCCGGTACACGCCTACTACCCGGCCTCCGGCGCGCACTGGTTCCGCAACCTCTGCGACGCCAGCGCCTTCCGCCGGACCGTCGAGCTCACCGAGCACCCGATCGCGGCGGCAGGCCCGCTCGCCGCGCCGGGGGCGCCGTTCACCCTGACGACGGCGGCGCTCTCGCACCCGGTGGAGGCGTTCGGCTACCGGCTGACCGAGCCGGACGGCCGCAGGCTGCTGCCGGAGCGGCTGGCCGCGCTCGGGGTGCGCGGGCCAGCGGTCGGCGAACTCCAGCGCACCGGCGCGCTCCCGATCGGCGACCGGGAGGTCACGCTGGCCGAGGTGAGCGAGGTGCGGCGCGGGCAGAGCTTCGCCTTCGTGATGGACACCAGGCTCTGCCCCGGCGTGTTCGAGCTGGCGGCGGGGGTGGACATGCTGGTCATCGAGGCCACCTTCCTGGATTCCGACGCGCACCTGGCCGCCGAGTACGGGCACCTCACCGCGGCCCAGGCGGCCAGGGTCGCCGCCGAATCCGGGGTTCGGACGCTGGTTCTGACCCATTTCTCGCAGCGCTACCGCACCCTGGATGAGCATCGGAGGGAGGCGGGGCGGCACTTCGACGGGGAACTCGTGGTTGCGCACGATCTGCAGCGGGTACCGCTCCCACCGCGGCGCTGACTCGTCCGCTCGCTACCTCCGGGCGAATCACCACCGGGAGTTAACGTCCGCCCGCTCCGGCGGGATAGCAGGGCAGGGCCGAGGCGAGGGAGTGGAACGTGAGCAGGTTCACCGACGAGATGTACACGACCGGTGCGGCCAGTCCCCGCGGCCTGGTCACCGGCGAGCCGAACGAGCCGCGCAGGCAGACGTGGGGGGAGATCCACGGGCAGGCGCGGCGGATGGCGGGCGGGCTCGCCGCGGCCGGGATCGGGCACGGCGACGCGGTCGGGGTGCTGGCCGGGATGCCGGTCGACATCGCGCCCGCCTGCCAGGCGGTCTGGATGCGCGGCGCCTCCATCACCATGCTGCACCAGCCGACGCCCCGCACCGACCTGGCCGTCTGGGCGCAGGACACCGAGACCGTGCTGCGCATGATCGAGGCGAAGGCGGTGGTGCTCGGCGCGCCCTTCGAGGTGGCCGAGCCGCTGCTGCGGGAGCGCGGCATCGAGGTGGTGCTGATCGACCGGCTGCACGACGGCCCCGACACCGACCCGCTGCCCACCGGCGAGGACGACATCGCGCTGCAGCAGCTGACCTCCGGCTCCACCGGGTCGCCGAAGGCGGTGCGGATCACGCACGGCAATTTCTTCGTCAACGCCTACGCCATGTTCGACCGGGTCAAGTTCCAGCTCGACCAGGACGTCATGGTGAGCTGGCTGCCGCTCTTCCACGACATGGGCATGGTCGGCTTCCTCAGCGTGCCCATGCAGCTCGGCGCCGAGGTGGTCTGCGTGACCCCGCTCGACTTCCTCGCCAAGCCGCTGCTCTGGGCCGAGCTGATCGACAGGTACCGCGGCACCGTGACCGCCGCCCCCAACTTCGCCTACTCGCTGCTGGCCCGGCGGCTCTCCCGCGCCGAGGACGGCGCCTACGACCTGAGCAGCGTGCGCTACATGTGGAACGGCGCGGAGCCGGTCGACCCGGACACCATGGACGCGCTCGCCGTCGCGGGCGAGCGCTTCGGCCTCGACCCGGCCGCGCTCACCCCGGTCTACGGCATGGCCGAGACCACGCTGGCCGTCTCCATCCCCGACCCCGGGCTCGGCCAGGTGGTCGACGTGGTCGACGCCGACCTGCTGGAGGCCATCGGCAAGGCGGTCCCGATCCGCGACCAGCGCGGCCACCACGGCCCGGTGCGCGCGCTGCCCACCCTCGGCTACCTGGTCGACCAGCTGGAGGGGCGGGTCGTCGACGCCGACCGGCAGCCGCTGCCGACCCGCTCGGTCGGCGTCATCGAGCTGCGCGGCCCCGCCGTGACCGCGGGCTACGTCACGGTCGACGGCTTCCGCCCCGCGCAGGATGCCGACGGCTGGCTCGACACCGGCGACATCGGCTACTTCACCGAGCGCGGACTGATCGTGGTCTGCGGGCGGATCAAGGACGTCATCATCATGGGCGGCCGCAATATCTACCCCACCGACATCGAGCGCGCCGCGGGCCGGGTCCCCGGGGTGCGGCCCGGCAACGCCGTCGCCGTCCGGCTGGACGCCGGGCAGAAGCGGGAGAGCTTCGCGGTGGTCGTGGAGAGCAACGACCACGAGGACCAGGAGCAGGTCAAGCGGCTCGAGCGCGAGGTGGTGCACGCGGTCTTCTCCGAGGTCGGCGTGCGGCCGCGCTCGGTCACCGTGCTCGGGCCGGGCGCGCTGCCGAAGACCTCCTCCGGAAAGCTGCGCCGCGCCGCCACCGCGGCACACCTGGACTGAGCGTCAGGCGCGGCCGACGAGCAGGCGGTCGACGGTGCGGGGGGAGAACTGGTTGACGGCCCGGAGCAGGGCGGCGTAGCGCGGGACCATGCGGACCGGGCGGGTGCGCAGGGCGGTGAGGATCCAGTCGGCGGCCTGCTCGGGGGTGAGCCCGGGGAGGCGGCGGTACCGCTCGGTCGGCGAGCTCATGGCGGTGTGCACGAGCGGGTAGCCGATGGTGGTGAAGGCGATTCCGGCGGCGGCCAATTCGGCTCCGGCGCTGCGGTTGAAGCCGGCCAGCGCGGCCTTGGAGGCGTGGTAGGCGGCGAAGCGCGGGGAGCTGTCGGCGGCGACGGTCCAGGTGCAGACGTCGAGCACGTGCCCGCCGCCGCCGGCCAGCATGCCGGGGACGACGCCGAGGGTGAGCTGCACCGCGCCGAAGTAGTTGACCGCCATGGTGCGCTGGAAGTCGTGCAGCCGGTCGAAGGATTCGGTGAGCGGGCGGCGGATCGAGCGCGCGGCATTGTTGATCAGCACGTCCACCGGGCCGTCCAGGCTCTCGACCAGCTCGGCGACCTGCGCCTGGTCGGCCATGTCACAGGCGCGGTACTCGGCCTTGCCGCCGGTGGCGGTGATCTCCGCGGTCAGCCGCTCCAGCTCGTCGGCGCGGCGGGCGACGAGCAGCAGTTCGGCGCCGCGGGCGGCGGTACGCAGCGCGGCGGCCCGGCCGATCCCGGAGGAGGCGCCGGTCAGCAGGATTCGGGTGCCGTCGAGGCGGACCGCGTCCGCCCGGCGGGTGCCGCCGACCGGGCCGAGGACGAAGGGCGCGATGCGGTGCGCGGCGGCGCGCTGTGCGTTCGAAGCCATGACCCCTCAGTGCAACTGGTTCTGCGCGGCTTCGAGGCCGACCCGGAGCAGCAGCTCGACGGCGTCGGCGGCCTGCTCGACGATGACCGGGACCTCCTTGCGCTCCGGCGCGGCGAAGGGCTTGAGCACGAAGTCGGCCGGGTCCTGCCTGCCGGGCGGGCGGCCGATGCCGATCCGGACCCGGAGGTACTCCTTGGTGGTGAGCGCGGAGGAGATGCTGCGCAGGCCGTTGTGGCCGCCCTCGCCGCCGCCGCGCTTGATCCGGATCGCGCCGAACGGCAGATCCAGCTCGTCGTGCACGACGACGACCTCGGTCGGCGGCACCGAGAAGAAGCGGGCGAGCGCGGCGACCGGCCGCCCGGAGACGTTCATGAACGAGCGCGGCTTGGCGACCAGCACCTGCCGCCCGTCCAGCCGGGCCTGCAGCAGATCGGCGCCGGATTTCTTGTGCACGGCGAACCGGCCGCCGACGCGCTCGGCGAGCACGTCGGCGACCAGGAAGCCCACATTGTGCCGGGTCCGCTCGTACTCGGGCCCGGGGTTGCCGAGGCCTGCGACGAGCGCAGGCCCGGCGGCGGGTTCGGACACGACCCGGTGTTACTCGGCGCTCTCGGCGGCGGCCTCGTCGGCCTCGTCGCCCTCGGCAGCCTCGGCGGACTCGTCGGTGGCGGTCTCCGCCTCCAGGTCCTGGGCCACCGGCGCGGTGATGACGTTGACGATCAGGGTCTCCGGATCGACGGCCAGCTCGACGCCCTTGGGCAGCGACAGGTCGGAGGCGTTGATCTGGGTGCCCTCTTCAGCGCCGTCGACCGAGACCTCGATGGACTCGGGAATGTTCAGCGCGTCGGACTCGATGGCGACGGTGGTGGCGTCCTGGGTGACCAGGGTGCCTGCCGCGGCCTCACCGGTGACGACGATGTTCACGTCGGCGGTGACCTTCTCGCCGCGCTTCACGATGAGCAGGTCGGCATGCTCGATGTAGCGGCGGATCGGGTGCACGACAACGGACTTGGTCAGCGCGAGCTGCGGCGTGCCGTCGATCACCAGATTCAGCACGGCGTTGGTGCCGTGCTGCCGCAGGATCGCGGCGAAATCCCGGGCGTTCACGGCCAGGTGCTGGGGATCCGACTGGTGGCCGTACAGCACGGCGGGGACATTGCCCGCGCGGCGGGTGCGACGGGCGGCACCTTTACCGAACTCGGTGCGTACGACGGCCTCGAGGACGTTGACGTCGGACATGACTGAAATACTCCTACGGCTCTTCCGGGCTGGACACGGGCTACGCGCTGGACGTCCTGCGCGATGGTCTACTCGTCGGGCGAATGGAAACGACCGGACGGCCGGAAGGCCGAGCCGCGTCGATCACGGTGCACGCTGGGCGGTCACCCTCGCCGAGACAACCCGACCACCATACCCCAGCGGCGCAGCACCGTTGGAATCGGGAGGTCACGCGCGAATCGCGTAGGCTGGACAGGTTGCAAATCCGCTCCCGAAAGGTCGAATCCAGTGACCGCCTCCCCCGACGGCGCCGTCGTCTCCGTCCCGCGCGGGCTGCCGGCGGAGGTCGCGCGCCGCCGCACCTTCGCGGTGATCTCGCACCCGGACGCGGGCAAGTCGACCCTGACGGAGGCGCTGGCGCTGCACGCGCGGGTGATCTCCGAGGCGGGCGCGATCCACGGCAAGGCCGGGCGCAAGTCGACCGTCTCGGACTGGATGGAGATGGAGAAGGCCCGCGGCATCTCGGTCAGCTCCACCGCGCTGCAGTTCAACTACCGCACCGCGGGCTCCGACATCGACAACGTGATCAACCTGGTCGACACACCGGGCCACTCCGACTTCTCCGAGGACACCTACCGCGTGCTCACCGCGGTGGACGCGGCGGTCATGCTGATCGACGCCGCCAAGGGGCTGGAGCCGCAGACGCTCAAGCTCTTCCAGGTCTGCAGGCACCGCGGCATCCCGGTGATCACCGTCATCAACAAGTGGGACCGCCCCGGCCGCGCCCCGCTGGAGCTGCTGGACGAGATCGAGGAGCGGATCGGGCTCACCCCGACCCCGCTCTTCCTCCCGGTCGGCATCGCGGGCGATTTCCGCGGGCTGCTGCGCCGCGGCCCCGACGGCGCCGCCGCCGAGTACATCCACTTCACCCGCACCGCGGGCGGCGCCACCATCGCGCCGGAGGAGTCGGTCGCCCCGGCGAGCGCGGCCGAGCGCGAGGGCGAGGCGTGGAGCACCGCCGCCGAGGAGAGCGAGCTGCTCTCCGCCACCGGACAGGACCACGACCAGGAGCTCTTCCTCGCCGGGCACACCTCGCCGGTGATCTACGCCTCCGCCATGCTGAACTTCGGCGTCCGGCAGCTGCTGGAGACGCTGATCGAGCTGGCCCCGCCCCCGCGCGGGCGGACCGATATCGCCGGCACGCCGCGGGAGACCACCGACCCGTTCAGCGCGGTGATCTTCAAGGTGCAGGCCGGGATGGACACCGCGCACCGCGACCGGCTCGCCTTCATGCGCATCGTCTCCGGCGAGTTCGAGCGCGGCATGGTGGTGACGCACGCGCAGACCGGGCGGCCGTTCGCCACCAAGTACGCGCTCACCGTCTTCGGCCGGGAGCGCACCACCGTCGACACCGCCTACCCGGGCGATGTGGTCGGCCTGGTGAACGCCACCGCGCTGGCGCCGGGGCACACGCTCTTCGTCGACCGGAAGGTGGAGTTCCCGCCGATCCCGTCGTTCGCGCCGGAGCACTTCGCGGTGCTGCGCGCGGAGAGCGCCGGCAAGTACAAGCAGTTCCGCAAGGCCATGGACCAGCTCGACTCCGAGGGCGTGGTGCAGGTGCTGCGCAACGACGCCCGCGGTGACGCCTCGCCGGTGCTCGCCGCGGTCGGGCCGATGCAGTTCGAGGTGGTCACCGCGCGGATGCTCGGCGAGTACAACGTGGAGACCAAGCTCGACTTCCTCGGCTACTCGATCGCGCGGCGCACCGACGCCGCCTCCGCGGCGGAGCTGGATCGGCAGCGCGGGGTCGAGGTCTTCACCCGCAGCGACGGCGCGATCCTCGCGCTCTTCAGTGACAAGTGGCGGCTGCAGTACATCGAGAAGGAGCACAAGGGGCTCATGCTCGAGCCGCTCGTCGCGGCCGCGGACTAGGCGGTGCCGCCGGGGTCGCGCTGCAGCGGGGCGATGCCGTCCTCGTTGGCGAGCAGCCCCCAGCGGCTGGAGGTCAGCCGCAGGCTTGGCAGGTCGCTGAGCGAGAGCACCACCTCGTAGGTGCGCTCGTAGCCGGTGTGCGCGATCCGCCAGCGGCCGTCGTCGCAGCGCAGGTAGCGGTCGGTGTAGAAGGCGGCGCCGCGCAGCAGCATGTTGTGCGCGGGGATCAGCACGGTGTCGGCGAGGTACCAGGTGCCGGTGGCGGTGTCGCCGTCCACGTCGATCTCCGGGTGGTCGCAGCGGTGCTCGGTGATGACGTGCGGGCCGAGCGTGTTGCGCAGGAAGGCCAGGAACGCCTCGCGGGATTCGAACTGCAGGTACTCGCTGTAGGTGGCGGTGGCCTCCGGGATCATGGTGTCGGCGAACTCGTCCCAGTCCTTGGTGTCCATGGTGCGCAGGTAGCGGAACTTGAGCCGCTCGATCGCGGCGATGTCGGCGGTCGCGCGGTGCCCCGCGGCGCCGTCGGCCGGCGGGGGTCCGGCCGGTCCGCCGAGCCCGACCAGCGAGAGGTCGGAATCCGCGCCGATCCGGCCGCTCGCGGCCTGGCCCGCCAGCCGCTCGCCCATCGAGATCGGCGGATCCGGCGCTACCCCGTCGGCGTCGGGCGGCCGCTCGGAGACCGCGGCCGGGCGCGAGCGGGCACCACCCGGGGCGGCTGCCCCGCGTGGCTCGGCCGCGCCACCGGCCGTTTCGCTGCGCTCCTCGTCCATGACTCCACGATCCCATCCGCTCGGGCACGCTCGACCGAATCGCGAAGATTTGTATCAGATCGCTATCACCGCAGCGGGCGACGCACCGCGGCGGTCAGGTCGCGATCGTGAAACAGGTGCGGCAGAAGTCCTCGCCGAACTCGGTGAGACGGAGACTCTTGCGCACGATCTTCGGCGCCCGCCCCGCTTTCTTCAGCGCCGCCTCCACCGACGGCTGCACCTCGAGCACCATGTAGCGGCTCAGCACCACCGGGTCGTCCGAGGTCCGGGTGAGGCCGAGCCGGTTCAGGTTGATCAGGTACGCGCGGGACCGGTCCGGGTAGCGCACGCCCGCCTGCTCCGGCACCGAGGTGAGGTCGCCCTGGACCAGCTCGGAGCCGATGCCGAGCGGGCGGTTGGTGCGCACGTCGACGGCGGGCTGCGCGCCGTTCAGCGCCATGAAGCGCAGGATCCGGGCCTCGTCGGGGGCGAGCTCGTCGAGGATCCGGTCGTATGCCGGGTGCACGTCCTCGGTGAAGTAGACGTCGGCCGAGCGGGCCAGCAGCGCGTCGCCGCGGCGGCGCAGCTCCTGGGAGCTGGCCGAGCGCAGGTTCTGCCCGATCACCAGCGCCTGCTGCTGCTGGCTGCTCCCGCTGCCGTTCGGCGTCGGCACGTAGCTGACGATCTCGCGCACCGACCCCTCGGTGACGCCGAGCGCGCTGCGCGCGATGGAGCGCAGCGCGTTGCTGGTGCGCTCGGCGATATCGGCGGAGGACTCGCCGTCCAGCGCCGCCTGGGCGATCTCGCGGGTCACCTCGTAGCCGGTGCCGACGGCCCACTGCCCGCCGCGCACCACCGAGCCCGCCGCCACCCCGGCGGCCCGGAAGACGCCGCGGATCAGCCGCGCCTCGTTGCTGATCTGCCGCTGCTCGACGTCCGCGCTGCGCTCCACCGCGCGGGGGCCGGGCCGGGCCAGATTCTGTCCTTGGGCGGACTGCCCGGTGGCGGTCCGTCCGGTTCTGTCGTCTGCCACGTCCAACTCCGAACTTCTCGACCGCGGATGGAAACCGTCCCCAGAATATTGCCCCGCACCCGCGACCGGTATGCCGGACCCGCGCATTCGGGCTCACCGTGCGGTTCCGCCGCCTCGCTGGTGCTAGTTTGGGGTGCCGGTGCGGCGGCGGTCACTGGTGTGTCGGCAGGAGGAAGTCGTGTTGGAGAGTGCTTTCGGGGTCCATCCGACCATTCTCCTCGAGTTGTTGACCATCCCGCTTTTCACCGGCGTCATCGGCTATATCACCAACTGGACCGGCATCCTCATGCTGTTCCGGCCGATAGCATTCCACGGCTTCCGGTTGCCCGGCCTCAAGGCGCTGTTTCCCTACCTGCCCAAGCGAATTCAGATCCTGCCGCTGCTGAGCTACGACGGCAGGCTCGGCTGGCAGGGCATCGTCCCTTCGCGCGCCGACAAGATGGCGAGTATCGCGGTGGACAAGGGGCTCTCCAAACTGGGCAGCGTCTCCGACTTCTATCGCGAGCTGGACCCGGAAAAGCTGGCCGAACATCTGACCCGGGTGGCCGACGCGCAGATCCGCGACATCGTCGAGGAAATTCTGCGGCGCGAGCATCCGCAGCTCTGGTTCAACCTGCCCGCGCAGGTACGCGAGAAGGTGCACGAGCGGGTCAAGCAGCAACTGCCGGATATTCTGCACGAGCTCACCCTGGAATTGGGCGAGAACATCGATCAGCTGCTCGATGTGAAGCAGATGGTCATCCGCTATTTCCAGGCCCGACCGCAACTGTTGAACCAGCTCTTCCAGGTGCTCGGCGCCAAGGAACTGCGCTTCATGCAGAATTTCGGCTTCTATTTCGGCGCCCCGATGGGCGTTGTACTCGTCGGGATCCTGCACCTGACCGGCTGGTCCAGCCTGGCGGTGCTGCCGATCGGCGGCATCGTGATCGGCTGGGTGGTGAACTGGGTCGGGCTGAACATGATCTTCGCCCCCGCCTACCCGAGGT
This sequence comes from Nocardia sp. NPDC057227, assembly GCF_042669725.1. NCBI lineage: Bacteria > Bacillati > Actinomycetota > Actinomycetes > Mycobacteriales > Nocardiaceae > Nocardia > Nocardia sp. NPDC057227. The sequence goes on from NZ_JBHUXA010000024.1 coordinate 65,782, forward strand.
GGTGGTGCCCGTGGCGGCAGGGGCTGCTGATCAAACGGCAGAACGAGATCACCGACGGCTACGCCGAGCTGGTCTCCACCCAGGTGATCACGCTCGCCAATATCGGCGACGAGCTGCTGAACGGCCCGCGCTCGGACCGCACCATGCAGATGCTGGAGGACACGCTGCGCCCGGCCGCCGACCGCGCGCTCGGCCCGGCCAGACCCGCGGTCAAGTTCATGCTCGGCAGCCGCGACTACGACACCCTGCAGAACACCTTCACCAGCGAGGCGATGGCGATCGCGCCGATCGCCTTCGCCGACCCGGACTTCAACCAGCAGCAGGGCAAGCAGGTCAACGAGTACATCGCCAAGCAGATGTCGGCGCTCTCGCCGCCCGACTTCGTCGACATGCTGCGCGCCGCGATCAAACAGGACGAATGGTTGCTTTTCGTCCATGGCGGCGTGCTCGGGCTGATTGCCGGATACGCTCATATTCTGGTCTTCGGAACGGGAGTGGCAACCACATGGCTGTGAGCGATCCGGGCGGCGAGGCGCCCGAGACCGGCGGAGTTCCCGCCCGGAACGACGCCGAACCGGAGGTGCTCGGCGCCCCGCCGCGCCGCGAGATCGCGGTGCGCGGGCAGGCGCGGCGCATCGTGCCGGTGACGCCGCGGGAGACCGTGCGCGCCGCCACCGGGGTGGCGAAGGTGGCCTGGACCGCCGCCTCCGAGGTGACCTCATGGACCGTCGACACCGCGCTCGGCGTCACCTCGACCGTTGTCAGGGGCAGCATGGCCGGGACACCGCCGCGCGAGGTGCTGGCCGAGGCCGAGTCCGAGGTACGCGGGCGGCTGCGCCGGGCGCTCGGGGTCGATGCCGAGCACGCGGGCGGCGAGGGCGGGGTGCCGACGCTGCGCGAGCAGGGCGCCGCGCTGCTCCGGCTCTCCGCGAGCACCAGCGCCGAGAGCGCCGAGCTGCACCCGGCCTTCGCGCGCATCCTGGCCGAGCTCACCCCCGACGAGGCCCGCGTCCTGCGCTTCCTGCACCTGGACGGCCCGCAGCCCGCCATCGACATCCGGCTCGGCCGCCCGCGCACGCTCGGCTCGGACCGCAAGATCACCGGGATCACCGTGCTCGGCGAGCACGCGGGCCTCCGCTTCCCGAACCGGATCCAGCAGTACCAGACCAACCTGCGCAGGCTCGGGCTGATCGAGTTCGACCGGGAGCCGGTCGGCAACCCGAACCGGTACCAGATCATCGAGGCCCAGGCCGTGGTGCGGGACCTGCTCAAGCGCTCCGGGCGCGGGGCCAAGCTGCAGTACCGCAGCGTGCTGCTCAGCGGCTTCGGCGCCGACTTCGTGCGCACCTGCCTGCCGGTGGTCGTCGACGGGCGCACCGCCGAGTCCAGCTAGAACTCCTCGGCCAGCTCCATCCAGCGCTCCTCGGTGGTCTCCTTCTCGGCGGTCACCCGGAGCAGCTCGGCGTTCAGGTCGGCCAGCCGGGCAGGCTCGGTGGCGGCGTCGAGCAGTGCGCCGTGCAGCGTCCGCTCGCGCTCGGTGAGCTTGTCCAGGGACCGCTCCAGCTTGGACAGCTCCTTGCGCGCGGCCCGGTAGGTGGCCGGGTCGACGGCGGACTTCGGCTCGTCGGAGGTGCTCGCCGCCGCGCGGAGGGCGGGACCCGCACCGAGCGCGGCGCGCCTGCGCAGGTACTCCTCGATGCCGCCGGGCAGGTTGGTGAGCCCGCCGTCGCCGAAGAGCGCCCAGGTGGAGTCGCAGATCCGCTCGATCAGGTAGCGGTCGTGGCTGATCACCACCAGCGTGCCCGCCCAGTTGTCGAGCAGGTCCTCCAGCTGCTGCAGGGTGTCGATGTCGAGGTCGTTGGTCGGCTCGTCGAGCAGCAGCACGTTCGGCTCCGCCATCAGGATGCGGGTGAGCTGCAGCCTGCGCCGCTCGCCGCCGGAGAGGTCGCGCACCGGGGTGCGCTGCCTGGCCGGGCTGAAGCCGAGCCGCTCGGCGAGCTGCCCGGCGGAGAGCTCGTAGCCGTCGCCCAGCTCGATCCGCTGCGCCACCTGCTGCACCGCCTCCAGCACCCGCAGCTCGACCGGCAGGTCGTCGAGCTCCTGGCGCAGCCAGCCGATCCGGACCGTCTGGCCCTGGATCCGCTTGCCTGCGACCAGCTCGGCATCGCCCGCGAGCGCGCGCAGCAGCGTGGTCTTGCCGCTGCCGTTCACCCCGACCAGCCCGACCCGCTCGCCGGGGGCGAGCCGCCAGGTGAGGTCGCGGAGCAGCTCGCGGCCGTCCGGGGTAGCCAGCGCGGCCTCCTCCAGCTCGACCACCACCCGGCCGAGCCGCTTGCGCGCGAAGCTCGCCAGCGAGACGCTGTCCCTCGGCTCCGGCACATCCGCGATCAGCGCCTCCGCGGCCTCCACCCGGTAGCGCGGCTTGGAGGTGCGGGCCTGCGGGCCGCGGCGCAGCCAGGCCAGCTCCTTGCGGGCCAGGTTGCGGCGGCGGGACTCGGTGGAGTCGGCCTGCCGCGCGCGCTCCGCGCGGGCGAAGATCCAGTCGCCGTAGCCGCCCTCGTAGCTCTCCACCTTGCCGCCGACGACCTCCCAGGTGCGGGTGGCGACGGTGTCGAGGAACCAGCGATCGTGGGTGACGACGACGAGCGCGCTGCGCCGGGAAAGCAGGTGCTCGGCCAGCCACTGCACGCCCTCGACGTCGAGGTGGTTGGTCGGCTCGTCCAGGACGAGCAGGTCGAGCTCGCGCACCAGCGCGGCGGCCAGCGCCACCCGGCGGCGCTCGCCGCCGGAGAGCGAGTCGACCGAGGTCTCCAGGCCGAGCCCGGCGATGCCGATGCCCTCCAGCACGCCGCGGATCCGCGGGTTGGCGGCGTACTCGTGCTCGGCCAGCTCGCCCGCGTGCGCGAAGCCTGCCTCGTCGGCGATCCCGGCGAGCACCACCGCCCCGACCGTGGCGCCGGGGGGCAGCACGCCGCGCTGGGTGACCACCGCGATCCGCAGCCCGCCCAGCCTGCTCACCCGGCCCGCGTCCGGCGGCTCCAACCCGGTCAGCACCTCGAGCAGGGTGGTCTTGCCGCCGCCGTTCAGGCCGACGACGCCGATCCGCTCCCCGGCGTGCACACCGAGCGAGACGCCGTCGAGCAGCGGCGTGATCCCGAAGCTCTTCGAGACCTGCTCCAGGTTGATCAGGTTGGACATGGATCCTTCCGGGGAAATGCGGGAGACCGACGGTCCAGATTACCGAGCGGCCGCTCGGCGCCGGTGGGCGCGGGGTTGCCGCGGGCCGCGTCAGTGCTGCTTCGCGTCCTCGCCGGGGACGATGCGGGCACCGGGGACGGGGCCGGTGGCGGTGCGCACGCTGCGGCAGACGCCCGCGCCGGCGAGTTCGGCGGCGACATTGACCGCGGCGTCCGCGCTCTCGCAGAGGAAGGCGCAGGTCGGGCCCGAGCCGGAGACGATGCCGGCCAGCGCCCCCGCGGTGACCCCGGCGCGCAGCGTGCGGCGCAGCTCCGGCTTCAGCGAGAGCGCCGCCGCCTGCATGTCGTTGCCGAGCAGCGGGGCGAGCGCGGCGGCGTCCCCGCCGGCGAGCGCCTGGATGAGCTGCTGCGGCTCGCCGAGCCGGGGCGGCTCGCCCTGCGCGCGCAGCCGGTCCAGCTCGGCGAAGACCGCAGGCGTCGACAGCCCGCCCTTGGCCAGCGCGAGCACCCAGTGGAAGGCATTCCTGGCCAGCACCGGGAGCAGCCGCTCGCCGCGGCCGGTGCCGAGCGCGGTGCCGCCGTGCAGCGCGAACGGCACGTCGCTGCCGAGCTCGGCGGCGATGCCCGCGAGTTCGTCGCGGCCGAGCCCGAGCTCCCAGAGCGCGTCCAGCCCGACCAGCGCGGCCGCCGCGTCGGCGCTGCCGCCCGCCATACCGCCCGCCACCGGGATGCCCTTGCCGATGGCGATCTCCACCAGCGGCGCCCGCCCGGCCAGGTGCGCGAGCCGGACCGCGGCCTTCCAGACCAGGTTGGTGCGGTCGGTCGGGACGTCGGCGGCGCCCTCCCCGGTGACCTTGACGGTGAGCGAGTTCGCCGGGGTGATCCGGACGTCGTCGGCGAGCGAGAGCGCCTGGAAGACGGTGGTGAGATCGTGGTAGCCGTCCGGGCGCAGATCGCCGATGCCGAGGTGCAGGTTCACCTTGGCGGGTGCGCGCACGGTGAGGGGGCTCGGCACAACTGACAGCACGGTAGCCGAGCCTAACCGGTGCCACGGCCGGACGCCCGGCCCGCGCGCATTGCGGTCCATACCGGGCGGGGGTATGGTCGGATTTCGAGATACCCCCCGGCAGTATGGCCGGGAGACCGACGAGCACAGGAGCCGAGATGTCGAGCACCACCTACACCGTCACCGGGATGACCTGCGGCCACTGCGCGGCCTCGGTGAAGTCCGAGATCGGCAAGATCGACGGGGTCACCGGGGTGGAGGTCGACCTGGAGTCCGGCGCGGTGCGGGTGGAGAGCTCCGCCGCGCTGAGCGACGACGCCGTGCTCGCCGCCGTCGACGAGGCCGGGTACGAGGTCGCGCGCTGATGTCCGACCGGCTGAAGCTCGCCGGCTTCGGGGTCGCGCTGGTCGTGGTCTTCGCGGCCGCGCTCGGGATCGGCAAGCTGGCGGCGCCGGATTCGGTGCCGGACGAGCCGACCCCGGCCGGTCTCGCGGACAGTGCGGGCGGGTACACGCTCACCCCGATCGAGGCGCCAGGTGCGCCGGACACGTCCGGCACGCTCCGCTTCCGCATCACCGGCCCCGACGGCACCGCGGTCACCCGCTTCGCGACCAGGCACGACGAGAAGCTGCACCTGATCGCGGTGCGCAGCGACGGCACCGGATACCGGCACGTGCATCCGGCGATGGACGCGGCCGGGCTGTGGTCCATCGACTGGAGCTGGGCGGAGCCGGGCAGCTACCGGGTCTTCGCCGACTTCGCCCCGGAGGGGGCCGAGGAGTTGGTGCTCAGCCGCGCGGTCGAGGTCGCCGGGCCGGTCGCCCTACAGCCGCTGCCGCCGCCCGCCGCGGTCGCGCGGGTGGACGGGTACGAGGTGACGCTGACCGGTGATCTGAGCACCGCGGGCAGTGCGCTGCGCTTCGCGGTCCGGCGTGACGGGGTCCCGGTCACCGATCTGGAGCCGTACCTCGGCGCCTATGCCCACCTGGTCGCGCTGCGCGCCGCGGACCTGGCGTACCTGCACGTTCATCCGGAGGGCGAGGTCGGGCGCACGCCACCCGGTCCCGAGGTGTCCTTCCACGCCGAGGCGCCGAGCGCCGGGGATTACCGGCTGTACCTGGATTTCAAGCACGGAGGCCGGGTGCACACCGCGGAGTTCACCGCGTCGGTGGTGGAGCGGGCGTCCGGTGACGGGCACGGCCACGATCACGGCACCGGTTCCGATTCCGGCGAGCACGGCCACGGCTGAGCACCCGCTCCGGTGGGCTGTCCGATTCGCCCGGGCGGACCCATCGGCCCCTGCGGCGGCCGGCTGATTCAGCCCTGTTCCGCCAGCCGGACGTAGGCGGCGGTGTCCAGCGTCTCCCCGCGCGCGGCGGGATCGATCCCCGCCGCGCGCAACCGGCGCTCGGCTTCGGGGGCGGAGCCGGCCCAGCCCGCCAGCGCGGCGCGCAGGGTCTTGCGACGCTGGGCGAAGGCGGCGTCGATCACCGGGAAGACCCGCGCGCGGTGCGCGGCGTCGGTGGCCCACGGCGGCTCGGCGTAGCGGTCGACCCGCACCAGCCCGGACTCCACCCGCGGCACCGGCCAGAACACCTGGGTGCCGACCGCACCGGCCCGGCGCACGGCGCCATAGAATCCTGCCTTCACCGACGGCACCCCGTACACCCGGTTACCCGGCGGCGCCGCCAGCCGATCGGCGACCTCGGCCTGGACCATCACCAGCGCCGTCGTCAGCCCTGGCAGCTCGGCGAGCAGGTGCAGCAGCACCGGCACCGCGACGTTGTACGGCAGATTCGCCACCAGCGCGGTCGGCGCGGCGGGCAGTTGGCCCGCGCTCACCCGCAGCGCGTCCGCGCGCACCACGTGCAGCCGCGAGACCAGCCCCGGCGCGCGGTCCGCGACGGTGCCCGGCAGCGCGTCGGCGAGCGCCGGATCGATCTCCACCGCGACCACGCTGTGCACCACGTCGAGCAGCGCCAGCGTCAGCGACCCGAGCCCGGGGCCGACCTCGAGCACCGTGTCCCCCGGCCCGACGCCCGCCACGGTGACGATCCGGCGCACGGTATTGGCGTCGTGCACGAAGTTCTGCCCGAGCTGCTTGGTCGGCCGGATGCCGAACCGCTCGGCCAGCACCCGCACCTCGGCGGGGCCGAGCAGCGCGGCCTCACCGCGCGGAGTGGGAGCGGCTGCGGTCGATTCGGGTTCGGGCACCCGGGGAACCTATCAATCGCCGATGCCGAGCCGGGCGGTGCAGGCGGGCCAGGCGCCCCAGCCCTGCCGCGCCCTGGTCACCTCGGCGATGGCGATCTGCTCCTCGCGGGTGGCGAGATCGGCGCGCGGCGCGTACTTGGTGCCGCCCTGGCGCTCCCAGGTGCTCTGGTCGAACTGGATGCCGCCGTAGTAGCCGTTGCCGGTGTTGATCGACCAGTTGCCGTTGGCCTCGCACTTGGCGAGCGCGTCCCAGACCCCGCCGTCGCGCACCGTCGGCACCTCGGTGCCCGGCTTGGCGCCCTTGCGCACCGTCTTCGGCTGGGCAGGCACGCTCACCGTGCTCCCCACCTGCTCGCGGCCGATCTCGACGCCGTTCACGGTGGTCACGGCGAAGGTCACGTCCTGCACGCCGGGGACGCCCTTGTTCTCCACCACCGTGCGGCTCTGGTTCAGCTCCGGGTCCTCGATCACGTTCTCCGGCGGCGGCAGCGGCAGCGTCTCGATCTTCTGCTCGGTCCTGGTGCGGGTCACGGTGACCCGCATGCCGTCGACCAGCGGGGTCGCCGCGGCGGGCTCGACCGTGTCCTGCTGCTGCAGCGGCACGCCCGCGACCCGGAGCAGTTCGCCGACGGTCGGCGCGGCGAGCCGCAGATCCACCGCGGGCACCCCGCCGTCGGCCAGCGACACCGCGCGCGGGCTCGCGATCTGCAGCGAGCCACCTGCCAGCGGGAGCCGGTCGCCGCGGGCGGGCCACACGTACATGTCGCCGGGGAGCTCGAGCTGGGCCAGCGCGTCGCCCGCGGTGAGCCCGGTGGTCCACACCTTCTCCGGCTTGCCGTCGATGGTGAGCTCCACCTGGCGGGCCCGGTTCACGGTGATGGTGGCGCCGTCCGAGAGCCCGTTGCCGACGCCGGGGAGCACCAGGTCGCGGTCGCTCAGCTCGAATCCGGCGGCGCGCAGCACGCCACCGACATCCGTGGACATGGTGGTGAAGACGGTCTGCTCACCGTCGACGACGATGGTCACCGTCTTCCGGTTCACGATGGCGAGCGCCGAGCCGACGATCAGCGTGAGCAACAGGGCGGCCACCGCGCTGTACAGCAGCGGTGAACGCGACCGGTTGATCCGCGTGAAGTGCGACATGGTCACAAGACGGTAACGAAGCGAGCCGCTCTGGGCAACCGTGTGAATGTGAACAGCGTCCTTCCAGGTCACGGCGCGGTATCGCAGCCGCAGGTAGATAACGCCCTGATCGCGGTAAAAGTGACCCGGGACACACTACTGTTTTCGATCATGAATCGCCGGAAACCCGGAAGATCGGCAGTTACCGCAGCCGGTACACCCGGCGCGCGTTGGCGGTGCTGATCTCGGCCAGCTCCGCCGGGTCCTCGCCGCGCACCGCGGCCAGCGCCCGCACGGTGTACGGCAGGCAGTAGGACTCGTTCGGCGCGCCGCGGAACGGGTGCGGCGTCAGGTAGGGCGCGTCGGTCTCCACCAGGAGCTGCGCGGCGGGCACCACGGTGGCCGCCTCGCGCAGCTCGTGCGCGTTCTTGAAGCTCACCGTGCCGGAGAAGCTCAGCACGTACCCCTCGGCCACGCAGGCCTGCGCCATGGCCGTGTCGCCGGAGAAGCAGTGGAAGATCACGGTGTCCGGGGCGCCCTCGTCCAGCAGGACGGTGAGCAGGTCGTGGTCGGCCTCCCGGTTGTGGATCATCAGCGGCTTGCCGAGCCGCTTGGCCAGGTCGATGTGCCAGCGGAAGCCATCCACCTGGGTCTCCACGTCGGCGCAGCCATCCAGCTTGCCCGGCCAGTAGTAGTCGAGCCCGGTCTCCCCCACCGCGACCACCCGCGGGTCGGCGGCCAGCTGCTCCAGCTCGGCCCTCGCGGCATCGTCGAGGGCGTTCGCCCTGGTCGGATGCAGCGCGACGGCGGCGTAGACCCGGTCGTCCCAGTGCGCGGCAGCGACCGCGAAGCGCGCGGCGGCCAGGTCGTCGGCGACGGTGACGATCGTCCCCACCCCGACCGCGGCCGCCCGGTCGGCCAGCGCGGCGACGCCTGCGGGATCCGTCGCTCCGCACGCGTCGATGTGGGTGTGCGCGTCCACCAGCGGCGCGAGCGGCTCCGGCGGCTCCGGCGCGGGGCGGGTGCGGCTCATCGGAGGCTCCGGGCGATATCGAGGGGAAGCGGGGCGGGCACGCGCATTACAGTAGACACACCATGAGCGAAGCCTTCTACCTCACCACGGCCATCGCCTATCCGAACGGCGCACCGCACATCGGGCACGCGTACGAGTACATCTCGTCCGACGCGCTCGCCCGGTTCAAGCGGCTCGACGGATACGACGTCTTCTTCATGACCGGCACCGACGAGCACGGCCAGAAGATGCAGCAGACCGCGCAGGCGGAGGGCGTCCCGGTGGAGGAGCTCGCCGCGCGGAACTCCGACGTCTTCGAGGCCATGGACAAGGCGCTCGACATCTCCTACGACCGCTTCATCCGCACCACCGACTCCGACCACCTCGCGGCCAGCGTCGCCATCTGGGAGCGGATGCTCGCCAGCGGCGACATCTACCTCGGCAACTACTCGGGCTGGTACTCGGTGCGCGACGAAGCGTTCTACACCGAGGAGGAGACCACGCTGCGGGAGGACGGCACCCGCCACTCCACCGAGACCAACACCCCGGTCACCTGGACCGAGGAGTCCAACTTCTTCTTCCGGCTCTCCGCCTACCAGGACCGGCTGCTCGCGCTCTACGCGGAGCACCCCGAGTTCATCGCCCCCGCGACCCGGCGCAACGAGATCGTCAGCTACGTCAAGGCCGGGCTCAAGGACCTCTCCATCTCGCGCACCACCTTCGACTGGGGCGTCCCCGTGCCCGGCCACCCGGACCACGTCATGTACGTCTGGGTGGACGCGCTCACCAACTACCTCACCGGCGTCGGCTTCCCGGACACCGAATCCGACTCCTACCGGCGCTTCTGGCCCGCCGACGTGCACATCATCGGCAAGGACATCACCCGCTTCCACACCGTCTACTGGCCCGCCTTCCTGCTCTCCGCCGGGCTGGAGCTGCCGAAACGCGTTTTCGTGCACGGGTTTCTGTACAACCGGGGTGAGAAGATGTCGAAGTCGGTCGGCAACGTGGTCGACCCGCTCGCCCTGGTCGACGCCTACGGCCTTGACGCCGTCCGCTTCTTCCTGCTCCGCGAGATCTCCTACGGGCAGGACGGAAACTACAGCCACGAGGCCATCGTCGGGCGGATCAACACCGACCTCGCCAACGAGTTCGGCAACCTCGTGCAGCGCAGCCTCAAGATGGTCGCCCGCGACTTCGCCTCCGTCGTCCCGGCTCCCGGCGAGTTCACCGCGGCGGATCAGGCGCTGCTCGACCGCGCCAACGGCCTGCTCGAGCAGGTTCGGGCCGAATTCGACCAGCAGCAGCTGCATCTCGCGCTGGAGGCGCTCTGGCTCACGCTCGGCGAGGCGAACAAGTACTTCTCGGCGCAGCAGCCGTGGGCGCTCGCCAAGGCCGGGGACACCGCCCGCGAGGGCACAGTCCTCTACGTCACGCTGGAACTCGTGCGGATCGTCGCGATCCTGGTGCAGCCGGTGATCCCGGGTTCGGCCGGGCGAATTCTCGATCTCCTCGCCCAGCCGAACCGGACCTTCGCCGATATCGCGGTTCCCCTCGTCGCGGGGGTGCAGTTGCCGGAGCCCGAGGCGGTCTTCCCGCGCTACATCGAACCGAAGTAGCGAGTCCCGTCGTACGAGGCTGATCGGTCCCAGACCGCATCGGCTCGGCCGACGACCTTCCGGAGTTCGCGAGCGCTTCTCGGCGACATCGCCCCCAGCACGGTGTCGAGCAGTTCGCGGGCTTCGAAGGGGTTGGCGCAGCAGTAGGACCAGTACACATTGCCGTGTTCGTGGTCGCGCCAGAGCTCGCGCCGGGGGCGGTGCACGTACTCTCTCCACGTCCGCAGGGCCGCGTCGACGGCACCCGGCTTCAGGTAGTTGCGGGTGCGCTCGAGGTGGCGGACCTCGGAGCGCGCGCGAGGACAATCCATCGATGTCGGGATCGGCGGCCGGAATCCGGGATCGGGCGGCGCCGGTGCGGAGCTGACCTGGCCGGCTACGCGGCATGGCCCTTTCGAGTCGTCATATCGCCCATGATGCCACGCTTCGGTCCCTCGGCACCGGAGAGTTTCCGGATGCCGCGCGGGCGTGCCGAGCACCTGCTGCTCGGCACGCCCCGGGGGGTCGATCGGCTCGGCGGACGCCGGTGCCCGGCGCTACTTCCAGGCGCCGAAGAGGCGGTCGGCCTCCTTGGCCAGCGCGGCCTGGAGGAACGGGCCGAAGCTGACGCGGGCGACTCCGGCGTCGGCGAGTTCCTTCAGGTTCGGGGCATCCGGAACGCCGATGGCGTTCACCGGCTTCGACAGCTCCGAGGTGAGCCGGCGGAGGTCGGCGTCGCTGTGCCTGCCGACCGGGTAGAGGACGTCGGCGCCTGCCTCGACGGCGAGGTTCAGCCGGGCGATGGCGCGGTCGACGCGGTCGCTCTCGTCGCCGTCCTGGCGGAGGAAGAGGTCGGTGCGGGCGTTGACGACGACGTGCACGCCCGCGGCGTCGGCGAACTGGCGCAGCCCGCGCACGAGCTCGGCGTGCTCCTCGGCGCCGCGCAGCCGCTTGCCCTCGCTGTGCACGGTGTCCTCGATATTGAGCCCGATGGCCCCCGCCTCCAGCAGCCCGTCGATGAGCTGCGCGGGCTCCAGCCCGTAGCCGGATTCGATGTCGACCGAGACCGGCACCTCGACGGATTCGGTGATCTGCTTGGCGCGGGTGAGCAGCTCGGTGTAGCTCATCCCCTCACCGTCCGGGCGGCCGATGGAATCGGCGACCGGGTGGCTGCCGACGGTGAGCGCGGAAAAACCGGCGGCGACGGCGAGATTCGCGGACCACGCGTCCCACACGGTGGGCAGGACGGCGGGGGTGCCGGGGCGGTGCAGTTCCAGGAACGTCTTGGCCTTGCTCTCCAGAGAGGTCATGCCCCGATCATGCGCGGTCCGGGCGCTTACCGCATACCCGCCGGTCAGGCGGGCGCGTCGGCGCGGCGGGCGGCGAGCACGGCGTCGTAGAGCGCACGGCGGGATGCGCCGGTCTCGGCGGCGAGATCGGCGCAGGCGTCCTTGAGCCGGATACCGGCGGCGACCCTGGCCTCGACCTCGGCGACCAGGTCGGCCGGGTCCGCGGCGACCGAGGTGGCGCCTGCCAGGACCACGGTGATCTCGCCGCGCACGCCGTCGGCGGCCCAGGCGGCGAGTTCGCCGATGGTGCCGCGGACGACCTCCTCGTAGGTCTTGGTGAGTTCGCGGCAGACGGCGGCGCGGCGGTCGGGGCCGAGCACCGCGACGGCGTCGGCCAGGCAGTCCGCCAGCCGGTGCGGCGCCTCGAAGAAGACGCAGGCGCGGGATTCGGTGCGCAGGGTGCCGAACCACTCCCGGCGGGCGCCCTGCTTGCGCGGGGCGAAGCCGTCGAAGCAGAACCGCTCGACGGGCAGCGCCGAGAGCGCGAGCGCGGTGGTCACGGCGGAGGGGCCGGGCAGGCAGGTGACCGGGAGGTCGCGCTCGGCGCAGGCGGCGACGAGGCGGTAGCCGGGGTCGCTGACCGACGGCATGCCCGCGTCGGTGACGAGCAGCACGGTCTTGCCGTCGGCGATCTCGCCGAGCAGCGCCGGGATGCGGGCCACCTCGACGTGGTCGTAGAAGCTCACCACCCGGCCGGTGATCTCGACCCCGAGCGCCTTCGCCAGCGAGCGGGTGCGCCTGGTGTCCTCGGCCGCGATCACCTCGGCCGTGCCGAGTGCGTCGCGGAGCCGCTGCGAGGCGTCGCCGATCTCGCCCATCGGCGTTGCCGCCAGTACCAGCCTGCCCGGTTCGGTCACGGTGCTCCATTCTCCACCGCCTACGATCGGGGCGTGACCCAGGTGACCGGCCAGCGCGCGACGGCGCCCTCCGTGCCCCCGCCCGCGCGGTCGAGCCCGGCGCCGCGGCGCCCGGTCCCGGACTTCGGCCCGGTCGACACCGCCCGCGGCTGGATCGTCACCGGCGTGCTCACGGTGATCGCGGCGCTCACCCGGTTCATCTACCTCGGCTACCCCACCGACGCGGGCACCCCGGTCTTCGACGAGAAGCACTACGCGCCGCAGGCGTGGCAGATGCTCACCGGCAACGGGGTCGAGGACAACCCGGGGTACGGGCTGGTGGTGCACCCGCCGGTCGGCAAGCAGCTGATCGCGATCGGCGAGGCGATCTTCGGCTACAACGCCTGGGGCTGGCGCTTCTCCGCCGCGGTCGCCGGGGTACTGCTGGTGCTGCTTGTGATCCGGATCGTGCGCCGGATGGCGCGCTCGACGCTGGTCGGCGCGATCGCCGGGCTGCTGCTGATCGCGGACGGGCTGACCTTCGTCTCGTCCCGGATCGGCATGCTCGACATCTTCATGGCGCTCTTCGTCGTCGCCGCCTTCGGCTGCCTGATCGTCGACCGGGACGAGGTGCGGCAGCGGCTGGCGCTCGCCGACTTCGAGGGCCGCGCCGAGTTCACCGCGTGGGGGCCGCGGGTCGGGGTGCGCTGGTGGCGGTTCGGCGCGGGCGTGCTGCTCGGGCTCGCCTGCGGAACCAAGTGGTCGTCGATCTACTTCGTGGTGGCGTTCGGGCTGCTCAGCGTGGCCTTCGACGTAGCGGCGCGGCGCACCTACGGGGTGCGGCGGCCGTGGCTCGGCACGCTCGTGCGGGACGTCGGGCCCGCGCTGTACGCGCTGGTGCTGATTCCGCTGCTGGTGTATCTGGGCAGCTACGCGGCGTGGTTCGCGAGCGAGGTCGGGGTGTACCGCTGGGCGGTCGGCAACCAGGTCGGCACCGGCGGGCCGTTCGCGTTCGTGCCGGACGCGCTGCGCTCGCTCTGGTACTACAGCGGCGAGAGCCTGCGCTTCCACTCCGAGCTGACCAACTCGGCGGGCAACCACCACCCGTGGGAGTCCAAGCCGTGGACCTGGCCGATGGGGCTGCGGCCGATGCTCTACTACTACGCCGACGGCGGCGTCACCGGCTGCGGCCAGACGCAGTGCGTCAAGGCGGTCATGCTGGTCGGCACCCCGGCGCTGTGGTGGATCGCCTTCCCCGCGCTGGCCTGGATGATCTGGCGCGGCATCGTGCGCAGGGACTGGCGCTACGCCGCGGTGCTGGCCGGCTACGGCGCCGCCTGGCTGCCCTGGTTCCTGACCCTCGACCGGCAGATGTACTACTTCTACGCGGTCGCGCTCGCGCCCTTCCTGGTGATGGGGGTGGCGCTGGTGCTCGGCGACGTGCTCGGCCCGGCCCGGCGGCTCCCGCTGCCGCGCGGGGTGCCCGGGCCCGCGCGCGCGCCGAGCGAGCGGCACAGCCTCGGGTTGCTCGGCGTCTGCCTCTACCTGGGGCTGGTCATCGCGAACTTCATCTGGCTGTGGCCGATCCTGACCGCCCTGCCGATCACGCCGGGCAACTGGCACGACCACCTCTGGCTGCCCAGCTGGCGCTGATCAGCCGGTCGGCGGGTTGGCCTCCAGCGCGGAGCGGATATAGCGCAGTGCACTGCGGTCGTCGAGGCCGAGCCGCCGGATCGCGGCGACGTACTCGGTGGCGGCCCGGCCCGCGAGGTCGCGGGTGGGGTCGCCGGAGGAGGCGATGAAGGTGCCCTGCCTGCCCCTGGTCTCCAGCACCCCGTCGGCCTCCAGCTCGCGGTAGGCGCGGGCGACGGTGTTCGGGGCGAGCCCGAGCTGCTCGGCCAGCGCCCGCACGGTCGGGATCTTGGTGCCCGCGGTGAGCGCGCCGGAGCGCACCCTGGCGACGACGCCGATCCGCAGCTGCTCGTACGGCGGCACCGAGGAATCGTGGGTGATCTCCAGCTCGAGCACGGTCTCACACCTCGTCGCGGGCGATCGGACAGGAGAGGCAGCGCGGCCCGCCGCGCCCGGAGCCGATCTCCGAGCCGGGAATCGGCAGCACCTCGATCCCGGCGTCGCGCAGCCGGGCGTTCGTCATCTCGTTGCGCTCGTAGGCGACAACGACGCCGGGGGCGAGCGCGAGCGTGTTGTTGCCGTCGTCCCACTGCTCGCGCTCGGCGGTGACGCCGTCCAGCCCGGTGTCGATCACCCGGAGTTTGCCGATGCCCATGGCCTCGGCCGCGGCGGGCAGGAACGGGTCGGGCCCGGCCATGCTCACCCCGCCGTTGCCGGTGCGGCCGCCGTAGCCGTCCTCGCGGCGGATGGTGAAGGCGGTCAGCGAATCCCGCACCGCCGGGTACATGACCACCGCGTCGGTGTCGACCATGGTGCAGACGGTGTCCAGGTGCATGGTGGCCCGGTTCTGCGCGATCGGCACCACCAGCACGGTGTGCGCCAGGTCGTCGTCGAAGAGGCTGCGGGCCAGCGCCTCCGCCCCGGCGGGGGTGGTGCGCTCGCCGACCCCGACCGCGACGACGCCGGGCGCGAGCAGCAGCACGTCGCCGCCCTCGATCGGCGCGGTGTGCGATTCGTAGGCCCGCCGCACCCCGAGGAAGCGCGGGTGGAAGGCGTAGATCAGGTCGGTGAGCGAGGTCTCGCGGCCGCGCGCGGGCAGCGCCAGCGCGGTGATCGCGACCCGCGGCCCGACCCAGAACGACGAGTCCCTGGTGAACATGAGGTTGGGCAGCGGGTCGATGACGAAGTCGCCGCCCTGGTGCATCCGGCGCACCAGCGAGGCGGTGTCCGGGCCGAACGGCAGCTCGTCGAAGGTCATCCCGGCGATCAGGACGTTCGCCAGCTCCGGGCCGGGCACCCCGCGCAGGTGCGCGGCGAGCTGCTCGGCGAGCGGGTGGCCGAGCCTGCGCGCGTCCACCGCGCCCGCGATGCCCTGGACCCGCGCGGCGCCGCTGACCCCGAGCGTCTCGGCGAGCAGCTCGCCGAGCAGCAGCACCTCGACGCCGCGGTCGCGCAGCGTGCCCGCGAAGGTGTCGTGCTCCTGCTGCGCCCGCTCGACCCACGGGATGGCGTCGAAGAGCAGCTGGTCGTTGTTGCGCGGGGTGAGCCTGCGCAGCTCGTCGCCGGGGCGGTGCAGCAGCACCGCGCGCAGCCGGCCGACCTCGGAGGTCACCGAGAGCCCGGCCTTCGCCTCGCGTCCTTCCCCTTCGTCCATGAACCGACCGTAGTCGCACCGGCGGCGCACGGCACGGCGATTCGGTCCCGGACGGAAGGAACCTGAAGTATTGTTGAGGTGAATGGAGGATCCGATGACGACTGCCGATTGGCGTGCGAAGGAGCTGACCCCCGGGCAGCTTTCCGAGCGTAGCGGAGTAGCGGTGTCCGCCCTGCACTTCTACGAACGCGAAGGTCTCATCTCGAGCCGCCGCACCAGCGGGAACCAGCGGCGCTACACCAGGGAGACGCTGCGCCGGGTGGCCTTCATCCGGATCTCGCAGCGGGTCGGCATCCCGCTCAGCGAGATCAGGGACGCGCTCGATCGGCTCCCCGCCGGCCGCACCCCGACCCGCCGCGACTGGGAAACGCTCTCCACCGCCTGGCGCACCGACCTGGACGAACGCATCACCCAGCTGGTCCGGCTGCGCGACAACCTCACCGGCTGCATCGGCTGCGGCTGCCTCTCGCTCGGCAGCTGCAAGCTGGCCAACGAGGGCGACCGGCTCGGCGACCAGGGGCCCGGCGCCCGGGTGCTCGACGTGCACCTGAACTGCCAGGAGACCACCGACGCCGCCCCGGCCGAGCCCTGCGAGCCGATGGAGAGCGTCGGCTAGCGCCGCGGCTCGCGCAGCAACCGGGCGAACTTCTTCGACGCCTGCCCGATCACGAACTCGTAGGGCAGCGCGAACTTCCGCTTCCACCAGTAGGCGAAGCGGATGTCGAACGAGGTGAAGACGAGGAAGCGGTCCTTCTCGACGCCCCGCACGATGGCCTCGGCCACTTTCTCCGGCGCGACGGCGTGCCCGGTGAAGCGGTCGTGCAGCCGCCGCACCCGCGGGTCGTCCTTGTCGACGCCGACCAGGTCGAAGGAGTGCACCAGCGGGGTGTTCACCGCGCCGGGCGCCACCACGTGCACCGAGATGCCGTGCGGCGCCAGGTCGAAGCGGAGCACCTCGGAGACGCCGCGGATGCCGAACTTGCTGGCGCTGTAGGCGGCGTGCCAGGGCAGCGCGATCAGCCCGGCCGCCGAGGAGACGTTCACCAGCGCGCCGCCACGCCCGGCCCTGACCATCGGCGGCACGAAGGTCTCGATGACGTGGATCGGCCCCATGAGGTTGACCTCGACCATGCGCCGCCAGTGCTTGTGCTCCAGGTTCTCGACCGTGCCCCAGGCCGAGGTGCCCGCGATGTTCAGCACGATGTCCAGCGCGACGTGCTCGGCGTGCACCGCGTCGGCGAACGCGCGGACCGCGTCGTAGTCGGTGATGTCGAGCGCGCGGGCGGCGAGCACCGTGCCGCCCGCGGCGCGGACCAGATCGGCGGTCGCGGTCAGCCCGGGCTCGTCGATATCGGTGAGCACGAGCTGCCCGCCCTGCTTCGCCAGCGCGACGGCGGTAGCCTGCCCGATCCCGCTCGCGGCCCCGGTCACCAGTGCTTTCGCCTTCCGCACGGTCACCTTGCGACCCCGCCGGATACCCACCACAGTCACAGCACGTTCCTCTCGTCGGCGCGCGTCCCGTTGTCGCAGGGTACTTCGACGTGCCTGCTGCTCCGGTGTTGCCGTGCTCAGCGCGCGAGCACCGCGAGCATCCCGGCGACCGCGCGCGGCCAGGTGAACTGCTCGGCCCGGCTGCGCGCGGCCAGCCTGCGGCCCGCGGTCGGCATGGCGAGCACGCCGTCCACGGCGCGGGCGAAGGCGGCCGGGTGGTCGGCGGCGACGGCGCCGCACTCCGCGGTGACGATGTCGGCGAGCGCGGAGGAGCGGCTCGCCACCACCGGGGTGCCCGCGGCCAGCGCCTCCAGCGCGGCCAGCCCGAAGGTCTCGTGCGGGCCGGGCGCCAGCGAGACGTCGGCGGTGGCGAGCAGCGCGGCGACCCGGTCGCGATCGGTGATGAAGCCGGTGAAGTGCACCGCGGGAGCGCCGCCGGGCAGCTTGGGCAGCAGGCGGGCGCGCCGCTCCAGCGCCTCCCGGCGCGGGCCGTCCCCGGCGACGACCAGCCGGGCGCCGATCCCGGCGTCGGCCAGCTCGCCGACCGCCTCGATGCTGCGGTCCACCCGCTTCTCCACCGAGAGCCTGCCGCAGTGCACCAGCAGCGGGTGCCCGGCCACGCCGAGCTCGGCGCGCAGCCGCTCGTCCACCCGGTTCGGGCTGAACAGCTCCAGGTCGACGCCGAGCGGAACCAGCTCAACGTTCGGGGCGTCGATCCGGCGGAACTCGGCGCGGGCGAACTCGGTGGTGCAGACCACCACGTCGTACTGCTCGGCGGTGCGCCGGTTGGCGAAGTCGGCGAAGCGCCGCGCGGCCGGGCCGGGCAGCACCTGACCGAGGAACCGGTCGAGCCGCTCGTGCGAGATCATCACGCTCGCCACGTCGCGGCGCCGCGCCCAGCGGCCGAAACCGCGCAGCGTGAGCCGGTCGGAGACCTCGAGCACGTCCGGCCGCAGCCCGGCGAGCACGTCGGCCACCCGGCTCGGGTCGGCGGCGCGGTATCCGCCGGTGCCCGGAATCGGCAGCGCGGGCAGCGTGATCCGCACGGCCCCGGTCGGCAGCACCTCCTCGGTGCGGCGCGGGCCCGGCACGATCAGCACCACCTCGTGACCGGCGGCGACGTAGCCGTCACCCAGGTGGTGCAGCGCGGTGCGCAGCCCCCCGGAGCGCGGGCCGTAGAAATTGGCGAGCTGCACGATGCGCACCCGCCGATCGTGGAGGCGGCGGCGTGCCCGGCGACCAACGCCGTGTGAACGCCGTACGAAGAGGCGACGAATCGCGCGCTTCAGCGTGCGGGCGCGCTGCGATCCGGCCGCGGCAGATCCAGGTCGAGCGGGATCCGCCCCTCGGCCAGGTGCACCTCGGCCTGCTCGGCGGGCATCGGCCGCGCGATCAGGAACCCCTGCGCCCGGTAGCAGCCCAGCCCGACCAGGGTGCGGGCAGCGACCGGGGTTTCCACGCCCTCGCCGACGACGCCGAGCCCGAACGACCCGGCCAGCCCGATGATCGACTTCACGATGGCGAGGTCGTCGGCGCTGGCGCCGAGCCGCTGCACGAAGCCGCGGTCGATCTTCACCGCGTCCACCGGCAGCGCCTTGAGGTGCGAGAGCGAGCTGTAGCCGGTGCCGAAGTCGTCGATGGCGATCTGCACGCCCATCCGCTTGAGCCCGCGCAGCGTCACCTGGGTGCGCGAGAGGTCCTGCACGACGACGTGTTCGGTGATCTCCAGGCAGATCGAGCTGCCATCGATGCCGAACAGCCGGAGCATGTCCTCGATCCGCTCCACGAAGTCCAGGCTGACCAGCTGCACCGGCGACACGTTGATCCGCATGACGACGTCGGCGGCCAGCCCCCGCCTGCGCCACTCGGCGAACTGCGCGCAGGCCGAGCGGATCACCCAGCGGCCGAGCTCACCGGCCAGGTTGGTGGCCTCGGCGACGCTGACGAAGGCGCCGGGCGGCAGCAGCCCCCTGGTCGGGTGCAGCCAGCGGACCAGCGCCTCCAGCGCGACGATCCGGCCGGTGCGCAGATCCACCTCGGGCTGGTAGTGCAGGATCAGCGAGCCGTCGGCGACCGCACCGCGCAGGTTCAGCTCCACGTCGTCCTGCAGCTCGAACTGGGCGCGCATGGCGTCGGTGAAGACCGCGACCCCGTTGCCGCCGCCGGACTTGGCCGAGAGCAGCGCGTGGTCGGCCCGGCGCAGCACGTCGGCGACGGTGGTCTCGCCGGGGATGCCGAGCGCGACCCCGACGCTGGCGCCGCGGCTCACCGACTCCCCGCCCACCGTGACCCGGCGCCCGATCAGCTGCTGGATCCGGGTGGCCTCGTTCTCCGCGGCCACCGCGTCCATCGGCTTGGCCGGGACGATCACGAACTCGTCGCCGCCGAGCCGGGCGATCATGTCGGTCGGGTCCAGGTTCTCCCGGAGCCGGGCCGAGAGCGAGCGGATGAAATTGTCGCCCGCGGTGTGTCCCAGAAAGTCGTTGAGCGCCTTCAGCCGGTCGAGGTCGAGGAAGAAGGTCGCGACCGGACCCGGGCTACCGGCCCGCAAACGTTCCTCCATGTGCTCGAGCAGCGCCCTGCGGTTCGCCAGCCCGGTCAGGTCGTCGTGCAGCGCGATGTAGCGCAGCCGTTCCTCGGCCACCACCCTGGCCTGCAACTGGGCGAAGAGCGCGGCGATCGCCTTGAGCACGTTGAGCTCGCGGGTGCTCCACTCGCGGTCGCCGACCTTGATGAAGCCGAGCAGCCCGGTCGACTCGCCGCGGGAGAGCAGCGGCACTGCCGCCGAGGTCACGTAGGGCAGGCCGGAGGCGCGGCGGATGGTCTCCTGGTAGTCCGCGTCGTCCCTGGTCACCAGGAACGGCTCGGTGGCATTCTCCAGCGCCTTGAAGACCGAGTCGGCCTTGTCGAAGTAGACGACCCGGAGCGGGTCCGGCTCCGGCACGTCCTCGCGCGGCGGCCACTCGGCGACCAGGACGGTCGCGCGGCGTTCGCGGTCGGTATGCCGGACATAGCTGAAATCGACGTCGAAGTACTCCACCAGGGTCGCCAGTACCCGTTCGGTGGCCGCCACCATCGTGGTCGCGTCGACACCCATCAGCTCGGAGGCGACTTCGGTCACCAGTGAGTCGAGTGTCCGCCGAGGCACCTTGTCTCCGATCGCACTAGCCGCTGGTGTCCACGCCCGGCATCGGGCGTCGCCTGCTTCGGACCGTCGCGTCGGCGGCCCGGCTCACGCGCAGCGCCAATGCCATGGTCTCACGTTCGGGAACGCCGACGAGGTGTAGGAATCGTCCCTGAAGTGACGTCAGTGTATCCACGAAGCCGGGGGAAATCGCGGCCAGTTCGCTGACGTCGCGCGCATACAGGAAGACCGGGGAGATCGGCTGCACCGCAAGACCCGCTCGTTGCGCCGCGATCCACACCCGCTCGACGGCGGCGCCGCCGCGGGCGTAAGCGGTCAATCCCGGCGCGTCGACCGTCTCGGCCGGTACCGTCACGACCAGGATCGCGGCGGCCGTGAGCACCCGGTCGCGGGTGCTGTCGCCCAGCGCGGCCCCGCCGGACCAGTCCCGCAGATTCGCCATGATGTCGGGGCGGCGCGCCACCTCGAACGCCACCTGCTCGTCCGGCGCGAGCTCCAGGCTGCGCACATCGATCCCGGCCGCCAGATCATCGCCGACCGCTCTGACCTCGTCGAACAGCTCGCGGTGCAGCTCGGGCTCCAGGTAGCGCACCCGATCCGACGCGGCCAGGATCGCGGCCGCCTCGGCGAGCGCGTCCGGATCGTCGACGATCCGCAACATCGCACCCTCCGCCGTTGCGGCGTTGCGCAGCTCGGCGGCGAGTGTCCCGTCCAGTGCGCCACCGGCGCCGAGCCTGCGATTGGTCTCGCGCCGCAGCGCCCACGGATAGTCGGCGGCGAGCGCCGGATCCGAGCCGCGTCCCAGACGCAACTTCGCAATCAGTCCATCGTCGTCCGATTCGCGCAGTTCTACGGCGCCGAGGATGCCGAGCGCGGCGGCGGCCGCCCGCGCGTTGTAGAGCGCGGCGCCGAGCGCGACGGCGCTGCCGCGGAAGCGGTGGTCGAGGCCGGTGCGGTAGTCGGTGCGCAGCGCGATCCGGATCTCACCCGCGTCCGCCGTCAGCGTCCAGGGCTGCGCGTTCCCGCCCGAGGGGGCGCGCTGCGCGCAGTGCAGCACCGTGCGCACGTCCGAGGCGTCGGGCGGGGGCAGGTGCGGGTCGAGCTCGTCCGGCGCGGCGGCCGCGGCGGCGGGGATCTCGGGCGCGGCCACCCGGTCCAGCTCGGCCTCCAGGTCGATCCGGACCCGGCCGGACGGCAGCGCGCCGCCGAGCCCGATCCGGCGCACCGCGGCGGCCACCAGCGCGCCGCCGAGCATGACCTCGCTGCCCAGCTGCGGCCAGGCCGCGAGGGTCTCATCGATCTCGACCATGCTGGCGCCCATCCGGGCGGAGATCTGGTCGGCGCCGAGGATGCCCATGACGTACGGCGCCTTGTCCCGGGAGGCCAACCCGCGCAGATCCGCGGCCTTTACCCCGCCGAGCATGCCGTGGAACGGCTCGCGCTCCGGCTCCAGGTCGTAGCGCTCGATGTCGAGCAGGCCGCGGTCGCTCGTCTCCATCACCACCGGCAGCCCGACGGCGCGCGCGTGCTCGCGGACCAGCAGCTTCACGTCGAGCGAGTCGCACTCCTCGACCACGAGCGAGAGCCCGGCCAGGTACTCCGGCATGGAGTCGCCGTGCACGCCGCCCGGGTGGATGTCGACCGGGAGGTAGGGGTCGAGCTCGGCGATCCGGCGCGCGGTCACCACCGCCTTGTTCACCCCGATGTCGAAGAGCGTGGCGGGCACCCGGTTCAGGTTGGAGAGCGCGATCGCGTCGAAGTCGGCCAGCCGCAGGTAGCCGCAGACCCCCTCCTGCGCCAGCGCGTAGGCGACGGCGTGGCCGACGCTCTGCCCGACCACCCCGATCCGCAGCGCGCCGAGCACCGCCTGCTCCTCGGCGGTGAGCTTGTTCCGGTTGCGGTTCAGCCGGACCGCGCGGAACTCCGGCTCGGCGGGCAGCCCGAGCAGCCGGTTGCGCCACGGGTAGTAGACCCAGCGGTCCCCGGCCCGCGGCGCGGGCTCCGGGATCTCGGCGAGCTCGGCGCGCAGCGGCGCGCGCAGGTCGGTGACCTCGATCCCGGGGCGTTCGCGCAGCTCCGCGATGGCGGCCGCGGCGCCGGGGGCGGCGGGGTCGATGATGAGCGGCCGGTGCTCCGCGCCGGGCTCAGCAGCCATGGAACGGCCGCGGGTCGGGCTCGGGTAGGCCGAGCTCGACCCACTCGGCCCGCATGGCCGCGTACTGGTCGGGCGCCGCGGTGCTGCGGTAGCGCCTGGTGTCCCACCAGATCGGCACCGTGCGGTAGCGGTCGTCCGGGTACGGCACCGGGGCGATGTCGGTGGCCGTCAGGCCGCCGCTGGCCGCGTGTCTGCTCGCGGTGAAGGAGGCGACGGTGGCGAAGCAGAAGCGCGCGTCCAGCAGCCGCGGCGCGTGCGCGAGGCAGCGCGAGATCGCGGCGCCGAGCTCGTTGCGGTACGGCGTCTCCCGCGAGACCCAGGCGCCGCGCCCCTCGACGACGCCGAACGGCAGCCTGCCCGCCATCATCATGCGCAGCGCGCTCTCGCCGGGGCGGCCTGCCCAGGCCAGCAGCGAGGTGGCGTCGGTGACCCGGCGATACCTGCCCTGCACGCGAACCCCGGCCACCATCCGGCCGTCGGCGTCGGTGGCGGTGCAGAAGAGCGCGGTGGTGTCGCCGTCGGCGGTGGCGGAGAGCTCGAGCGCCTCCTCGACCCCGAAGTGCCGGTAGGTGCGCAGCGCGCCGTCCAGGTAGCGGGCCCAGAGCCCGGGCTCGGCGGCGGGGGTCGCCAGCCGGATGCGGCAGCCGGAGGCCAGGTCGAGGAAGTGGCCGCCCGCGGTGGTTGTCGTGCGCCGGGAACGGTCGTCGGGTGCGCCGGCGGGGCCGACTGCGATCGTTTCGACAGTCATGAGTCAACTCCTGCTACCGCCGCCGGGCGGCCCTCGAACCGATGCGGCAGCCTGCTCGAACGTACTGTCCGGTCGGCCCGCCAGTGGAAGTATCCGTCATTCGACCGGAATTGACCACTTATCCGGTTAATCTCCCGTGACCATGTCACATTTCTATTAATTCGCCCCGAGGCGGAGCGGGACACAATAAGGAGTGATACCGGTTAGACCGGTTGGTCTCCTCATGGCAACCTGGTGGCAACCTAGCGGAAGGGTGCTGGTCAGACCAGTATCGAGATGAACAATTCGACCGAGTCGGGCTTGCGCCACACCTCGATCTCCTCCCGGTACGCCCTGGTGATCTCGGCCGACGCGGTGGCGTCGTCGACCTGCGCCCAGACGTCCTCGACCGGGTCGTGGTAGTCGCCGTTCGGCTCGAAACGGGCGAAGACGCCCTTCGGCACCCGGACGAGCACATCGCCGACCGGCACCTCGGCAGGCTGCGGGTAGTCGAGGCAGACGACGGCGTTGTAGCTGCCTGCGGGGTCGGGCACGTAGAGGGTGTAGAGCACGCGGTCGGCGATGTCCCGGTCGCGCAGCCGATCCTTGAGGAATTCGATCAGGTCGCTGTTGCTGACCTTGAAGCTCGGCCGCACCCGGGGAACGACGAGCCCGCCGTAGATCGCCTCGGGGCGCACCGCGATCGTGTAGGTCATCGCGGCTCTACCGCCAGGTAGAGCTCGATCTTGTAGGCGTGCGGATACCACTCGAAATCACCCGAGTAGGTGCGCTTCAGCTGATTGTGCTCCTCGGCGTACGATATTTGCGTCCACAAATCCGTCATAATCTGCGGGAAATTACCCATCGACGAGAATTTCGCATACTTTCCGCGCGGCAACCTGGCCACGATATGACCCCTGGTGACTTCCTCGAACGACGAACACCGATATCCGACGATCTGGGTGTTGTACGTCCCGAGCTCACCCGAGTAATCGGTGTAGGCGCTGGCGAGCGGACCACCGAGGTCCTGGTGCAGCACCGCTGCCCAGGCCGCCTCCAGCGCCTGGTCTCGCAGCTCTCCGAGCGCGCGCTTCGGGCTGCGCACCGGCAGCCCGGCAACCCACGTCTCGTCCCGCTCGACGATTTCGAACTGCATGGATCGACTCTTTCGGGTGAAACCGGGGTAGCTCCAGCCAAGGGGCTCTTCGGAGGTGCCATGCTATCAACCCGGAGATCCGATGATCGATCGCCCGGCCGTGGCACCGGTCATTCCCGCGGCATTGATCGACGTCCGGTATCAGATTCCTGCGCCGACGAAGGGAAAGTGAACCATCGGTAATCCGGAAGTTCCCGCCGACGGAATCGGAGCGCCACCGGCGACCGGCCGGAAATCGGCGCGCGCGCCCATCACGGATCCCGCCGGGATCACCGCCGTGCACTCGATCGCGGAGCTCGACGCCGCCGTCGCGGATTGTTTCGGCTGCCCCCGGCTGGTGGCCTGGCGGGAACGGGTGGCGCGGGAGAAACGCGCCGCCTTCCGGGAGCAGCCGTACTGGGGCCGGGCCGTCCCCGCCTTCGGGCCCGCGGACGCCGCGCTGCTCGTCGTCGGGCTCGCACCGGCCGCGCACGGCGCCAACCGCACCGGCCGGATGTTCACCGGCGACCGCAGCGGCGACGTGCTCTACGCCGCCCTGCACGCCGTCGGGCTGGCCAACCAGCCCACCGCGGTCGCCGCCGACGACGGGCTGCGGCTGCACGGCGTCCGGATCACCGCGCCGGTGCACTGCGCGCCGCCGGAGAACAAGCCGTCCGTCGACGAGCGCGATCGGTGCGGGCACTGGCTGGAGCTGGAACTCGGGTTGCTGGCGCCGACGCTGCGCGCGGTCGTCGTGCTCGGGGGGTTCGGCTGGCAGGCGCTGCTTCCCGTGCTCGGCGCCAACGGCTGGCAGGTGCCGCGGCCGCGGCCCCGCTTCGGCCACGGCGCGCGGGTGACGCTGGCCCCGAGCGGCGCGGAGCGGGAGCCGCTGCACGTCTTCGGCAGCTACCACGTCAGCCAGCAGAACACCTTCACCGGCAGGCTCACCCCGGCCATGCTGGAGCAGGTGCTCGCCGCGGCGGGCCGCGCGGCCGGGCTCCCGGTCAGGACGGACGGGCGATAGCGGCGATCACCACCCGGCCCTCCCACACCGTGACGGTGACGAACTGGCGGTACGTGCGCACGGCGCCGTCCGGGCGGGCCTCGGTGATCACCACGTCGAAGCGGCCGTCCGCCATCTGCGTGATCAGCACGCAGTGCTGCGTGTTCGGCGGCACCGAGGCGATGCCCGCGTCGATCACCTCCACCGTGGAGACCGCCGCGTCCGGGGCGGTCACCGCGCGGGCCGCGATGCCGGAGCGGGTCACGTAGTAGGCGTGCTGGAAGGCGAGGACCGCCTCGGGGCCGGTATCGGTGGAACCGAGCCCGTTGCCGCGGACCAGGCCGTTCTCCCTGGTCGGCTCGCAGCCGGGGCCGCCGCCGAGGATCGGGTCGGTGATCGCCGCGACCGGCTGCCGCGGGTTCGTCGCCGCCGCGGTGTAGGTGAGCACCACCGCCGCGGTGGCCAGCGAGCCCGCCACCGCCACCAGGCCGACCAGCAGCGAGCGGCGCACCCGCGGTTTCGCGGGCACCGGTTGCTGCGCGGCGGAGAGGCCGGGGGTGAGCATGCCTGGCCAGAGCGGGGCCGACGCCCTCCCCTTCTTCGGCTGCGGGGGGATGCGCTGCGGGGGCAGGGGGCGGTCGCGGCGTACTGCGTCGCGCAGGGAGCCAGGGGGTGGTGGGCCCTCGCCACGCCGTCTGCCCTGGGGGGTGCGCGGAAGTTCGCCGGAGCGCGGGACGCGCGGCAGCGCGCCCGAGTCGGGGGTGTCAGGGCGCTGGGGTGCGCCGGAGCGCGCGGAGTCGGCGCGCCTCGGTGCCGGAGCGACCGCATCCGGACGCACCCGCGGCAGCTCACCGGAGCGTGGGGAATCCGGGCGCACGCGCGGCAGCTCACCCGAGCGCGGGGCATCGGGACGTGGACGTGCGGCCTCGCCTGTGTCGGCGCGCCTCGGTAGTGCTCCCGAACCGGACGCCTCCGGGCGGAGGCGCGGGAACTCGCCGGTGCGGTAGGCATCCGGCGGCACCCGGGGGATCTCCCCGGACCGGTGGGCACCCCCGGTTCGCCGCCCGACCTGCGGGAACTCCCCGGACGGCGGCCCGCCGCTCCCCTGCTCACCGAACGGTGTGGCGCCGGTCATCGCACCGCCTCCACGTCGCGGGGCGCCGCCCGCAGGCCCCACCCCGAAAGTCCCTCCGCTGCGCCGCGCTTCGCCGTGGGGCGCTTCGCCCCGGCGACCCGGCGGGTCGTACGGACCGGGTTGCCGAGGGCGCCCCGCTCCGTCGCCGTAGGGCATCATCTCACCGCGACGCCCCACCGCGCGCCCGAACGGTCCCGGGTCGGGTACACCCCGCGCCGGCGGTCCCCCGTCCCGCACCGGCCACGGCTCGGGCGCGGGCACGCGAGACGGAACTCCCCCACCCTGCGCCCAGGGCTCGGGCGATCCCCCGAGCGGCGGGCGTCCCGCACCTCGCGGCCACGGCTCCGGCGCCGCCCCACGCGACGGGATTTCCCCACCCTGCACCCAGGGCTCGGGCGATCCCCCGAGCGGCGAGCGTCCCGCACCTCGCGGCCACGGCTCAGGCGCCGCTTCGCGCGGCGGGACTGCCGCACCCTGATGCCATGGCTCGGGCGCAACCCCGCGCGGCGGGACTGCCCCCTCCTGCGACCACGGCTCCGGCCCGACTTCGGGCGCCGAATCAGCCCCATGCGACCACTGCTGCGGCACCCCACCGCGCGGCAACCGCTCGGGCACGGCTCCGTCCGCCGGCGGCGGCAACCGAACCTGCCCCCACTCGTCACTGCGCACCCGCCGCACCATCCCGGGGAACCCGGGCACGTCGGGCCCGCGCTCCGGCGCAGGCCCCTCCCGCTGCGCGTCCGCGCGCCGCGAGGAGCCGCGGCGCCCGCTCTCCCGGCGCGCGGCATCGCGAAGCGTCTCACCCTGGGGAGCCGCCCGTCCCGCGGCGCCCCTTTCCCTCGGCTCGGACGCGTTCCACGACATCATGATCTCGCCACACTCCCTCTGCCGGAGCCCCGCACCACCGAGCCCCGTGGGTCCCTCTCAATGCCGTTGTGCAATAACAAGATTGCATATATCCGCTGTTCACGCTGCTCGAATGGCGCGGACCGGCCGGAGCTGACAGTCACCTCGCCCACTCCGCAAACCCACAGTGAACGACAAAGTTTTCCGGGTGCACCCCGAATTACGCTGAGCCCGGCGTCTTTCGAGTAACCCCTTCACGAACTGTGATCCAGATCTCCCGGTCCGGCGATCCGTCGAGGGAGGTTGCCATTCGGAAGTACCGTTCGGAAGTACGGCACGAACTGCACAGATGTAATTCCGAGGGTTCGCTCAGCGGTCCCCACCCGCGCGCCCCGGCGCGTCGAACGCGGTGACGACGGCCGCCACCAGGATCAGGATCGCGGACACCAGCAGCGCCACGTCGAGCCCGTGGTGGAACGCCACCTTGCCGGTGTTCAACACGTCGTTCAGCTTCGAGAGGTACGGCAGGTACGGGGTGATGTTCGTGCCCTCCGGGATTCCGCCCCGCTGCACCGCGTCCACCACGAAGGGCTGCAGCTCCGACGGCAGCCCGAGCTCGGACATCCGCGCCTTCAGATCCGCGGTGAGCAGCGAGTTCACCAGCGCGCCGAGCACCGCCACACCGACCGCCGAGCCGACCTGCCGCATCGTATTGGTCGCCGCCGCCGCCATCCCCGAGTGCTCGGCGGGCAGCCCGGAGAGCACCGCCGAGGTCAGCGGTACCACCGCGACGCCGAACCCGAGACCGGCCAGCGCCATGGCCGCGGCGAGCGGCCCGTCCTCGATCGCCCCCGCCAGCGCGGACCGGGTGAGCAGAATGCCCGCGGCCCCGACGAGGCACCCGGCGATCATCGGCGTCCGCGCCCCGCGCCGCGCCACCCAGAACCCCGCAGCGAGCGACCCGACCACGATCGCGACCGCCATCGGCGCGAACACCGTCGCCGTCCGCGCCCCCGAGTACGACTGCATCACCTGCAGGTACAGCGCCGTGAAGAAGAAAATGGAGAAGATGCCGAAGTACACGGCGAACGCCACCACCAACGCGCTCCGCACCGCCGGTGGCCGCAGATAGCGCAGCTGCAGCATGGGCGCGCGGGCCCGCAGCTCGACGACCACGAAGGCGACGAAGGCGAGCCCGCCCGCGACGAAGAGCGCGAGCACCGGACCCGAGGTGTACCCCTCGTGCTCACCGGCGATGGCGGCATAGATCACCGCACCGAGAAAACCGGCGCCGAGCACGAACCCGGCCCAGTCGATCGGCCCGTCCGGCGGATCCGAGCTCTCCGGCACCGCCCACAGCGCCGCGAGCAGCGCCGCCGCCCCGAGCAGCAGGTTGAACCAGAAGATCGAGCGCCAGCCGTAGGCGTGCACCAGGACTCCGCCGAGCACCGGCCCCGCGGCCAGCGCCAGCCCGGCCGCCGCCGCCCACACGCCGAGCGCGCGGGCCCTGGCGCGTTCGTCCGGAAAGATTTGGCGCAGCAGCGAGAGCGTGCCCGGCTCCGAGGCCGCCGCCCCGACCCCCATGATCGCGCGACCGAGGATGAGCAGCGGCACGGTGGCCGCGAGCGCCGCCACCACCGACCCCGCGCAGAAGACCACCAGCCCCGCGATCAGCACCCGCTTGCGCCCCCACCGGTCGCCGAGCGAGCCGCCCGCCAACATGAGCCCGGCGAAGACCACCGTGTAGGCGTTGACCACCCACTGCAGCGTGCTCACATCGGTGCGCAGCTCGTTCCGGATCGCGCCGAGCGCCACGCTGACGACGGTGGTGTCGAGAAAGGTCACGAACACGACGGCGGTGACCGCCGCGAGTGCCGTGACCGGTCGCGCCGCTGTGCTCGGCACCCTGCCCGTCGGCCCCACGCGCACAGGGTACGGGGCCGTCGGACCCGCCGGTCCGAATGGCCGGTGAACAGCGGACGACAGTGCGGCACACCGGCTCGGCACCGGGCAGCCCGCCGCCGGAACGGCGGAATCGCACTCCCGAAGAGCCGAACAGGAATGGCCGGAGCCGCGTCGGCGCGAATGTGGGCCGAATGAGCGACAGCGCGACCGCACCCGCCGCTGCCATAGTTTGTGTCGCGTGCAGTACAGCTCGTCGGTGGACGAAATGCGGTGTCTCCAGAGATAGGCGCCGGGCATTTGTTGCTGCCCGCGATATCTCATTTCCGCGACCGATTTGGAGTACGTCAGTGACCGTACAGGTCGATTTCTACGATCTTCTCGGCGTAGCGCGCGACGCCTCGGACGACGCTGTTCGCGACGCGCACAAACGCCAGACGCGCATCTGGACCAAGCGAACCGCCAGCGCCGATCAGAGCACGCGGCAGGAGGCGGAGACCAAGACGTCCTTCCTGCGGCAGGCCTTCGACGTCCTGCTCGATCCGGCCAAACGCCAGGCCTACGACCGCGATCTGGCGGCGGGCGGGGTCGCCGCGCCGGTAGCGCAGCAGGGCGGCGGCGACTGGGTCACCCAGGCGCGGGCCGCGCTGGGCCGGGGCGATTACCGCAGTGCCGCCTACGCCGCTCGGGAAGCCACCCACTCGACGGGCAATTCGCCAGAGGCATGGATCCTCCGCGCGCGTGCGAATGCCGGACTCGGCCAGCTGCAGGACGCGCTCTACGAGGCCAAGCAGGCGACGACGATCGCGCCGAACAACGCCGACTACCTTTTCCAGACCGGCGTCATCCAGGAACAGATGCAGCAGTGGGCGGATGCCCTCGGCAGTTACCAGGCCGCGGCGCGAATCGCGCCGAACGAATTCATCTACCAGATCTCCATCGGCGGCGTCTTCCTGCAGCACAAAATGACCGACAAAGCGCTCGACGTGCTGGAGCCGGTGTACGCCGCATATCCCGCCGAGCCGCTGGTCGCGTTCTATCTCGCGAGCGCTCTGCTCGACAAGGCCGAGCAGACACCGCGGATCCAGTCCGCCGATACCTACGCGGCGTCGTCCGTCGACGAGATCGTGGCCATGCGGAAGCTCATCGAGCGCGCGGGCAACCTCAACACGAACGACCCCGAGATCCCCCGCCGGGTGCACGACATCAAGCAGTACCTGGACCGCATGGAGGAGATGTCCTGGCAGGTGCCCGGGCTCTTCGGCTTCTCCAGCCTCCGCGCCGTCGGCATCCCGTTCGCCGCGATCGTGCTGGCGTTCGTCCTGTTCGGTTCCGGGGTCCCCGGTGCGGGCTTCCTGTTCCTGCTCGCCGCCGCCGGCCTCGGCTTCCTGACGTACACGACCTGCTGGGTGCCGCGCTGGAAGGCCGCCGCCCGGATCGCTCGATGACCGCGCGGGTCATCGGAATCGACCTCGGCACCACCTTCTCCGCGGTCTCCGCGATCGGTTCGTCGGGGCTTCCGCAGATCATCCCGAACCGGGACGGCGGAAACATCACCCCGTCGGTGGTCCTCTTCGATGGCCCCGAGGTTGTCGTCGGAACCCACGCGAAGCGGCAGTCGAGCGCCTTTCCCCTGGACACCGTCCAGTTCATCAAGCGCCACATGGGAAACCCCGACTACCGCTTCTACCCCGAGTCGGGCGATGCCGAATACCGGCCGGAGCAGATCTCGGCGCTGATCCTGAAATCGCTGGTGTTCAACGCGCGGCGCGAACTCGACGAGCACGTGGTCGACGCCGTCATCACCGTCCCCGCGTACTTCGGCGACGCTCAGCGCACCGCGACCAGGCAGGCGGGCGAGATCGCCGGGCTCAACGTCATCGGCATCGTCAACGAGCCGACGGCCGCGGCGGTGAGCTTCGGGCTGAACCGGGACTTCAGCGGCACCCTGCTCGTCTTCGATCTCGGCGGCGGAACGCTGGATGTCACGGTGATGCGGTGCTCGGGCGGCACTTTCGACGTCCTCGCCGTCGAAGGCGACCCGCAGCTCGGCGGCTACGACTTCGACAACGCGATCATCACCTGGGCGATGGAGAGTTTCCTTCATGCGGGCGGCAAGCGGTTCGAGGAGGATTCGGCCGCCGGTGCGCAGCTGCGGGAGCGGGCCGAGGACGCGAAGCGCAGGCTGTCGACCAGCGATTCGACCACGCTCTTCCTCACCCACCTCGATCATTCGGCCAAGCTCCGGCTGACCCGGGCCGAGTTCGAGCAGCTGTCGCGCCACCTGCTGGTGCAGTGCGAGTACAAGCTCGAGGAGGCGGTCGAGCTCGCCGGGCTCACCTTCCGCGAGATCGACAAGGTGTTGCTGGTCGGCGGATCGACGCGCATGCCCATGGTGCGCGACCTGGTCGAGCGCGTCACCGGCAGGTCCCCGGACGTCTCCGTGCACCCGGACGAGGCGGTGGCGCTCGGCGCGGCGATCATCGGGGAGCTGCGGCACTCGGAAGCCACCGGCCGGGCACCGGTCCTGGCCGGTCGCAACGACATCACCATCGTCGACGTGGTGTCGCACGGGCTCGGGGTCGTGGCCGACGACGAGCGCGGGATTCCCGCGAACTCCATCATCGTGCGGCAGAGTTCCCGGGTGCCCTGCCAGGTCACCACCGACCGGTTCGCCACCGTGGCCGACGGCCAGACCTCACTGTTACTGCAGGTCACCGAGGGGGATGAGAACGGTGTCGATCCGAAGTACGTGAAAATCCTCGGCACGACGGAACTGAAGCTCTCCGGTCGTCCCGCGGGCTCACCGGTCCGCCTCGTCTTCTCCTGCGACATCGACGGCACCCTGCACGTCGAGGTGATCGACCTGGTCGACGGCCGCCATCTCGGCGAAATGATGATCGACCGCATCGCGAACTACACGCAGGCAGAGGTCGCGAACAGCGAAAGCGAGATGCGGTACGTGAAGGTGCGGGAGGGGTAGCGATGTCGAGCGACAGCGATCTGGCCGACCGGATCGACGGCGTCAAAGCCGAACTGACGGCGCTGACCGACCTGTTCAACCGGCGGTTGCGCGAGGACCGGGTCAATCGCCAACTGGTCGAGGCGCTGCAGGTCCGCGCCGAGGCGGCGGAAGCGGGGCTCGCCACCGAGTACCTCCTGCCGGTGGTTCTGCAGCTGACCCGTCTGGTCGATCGAGCCGAGCAGCGCCCGGCCGAGACCGATCCGTTCGTCTCCTCCCTTCTCGACGAGATCCACGTGATCCTGGAGAACTGCGGAGTCCGATCCTTCGGCCAAGCGCGGGAGCCCATCGACCGCGCTGTCCACGAAATGCGCGCGGTCCGCGGCGAACCGGGCGGACAGTTGCTCGTCGACGTCGTGCTGCGGCGTGGCTACAGCTATATGGGGAGAACGATCCGCGCCGCGGTGGTCGAGGCGGTCTACGCCGACCCCGCGCCCTGAAGCTTCCCGATCGAAAGTGGCCGTGCTCCGAAGGAAATCCTTCGGAGCACGGCCACTTTGTGGAGCTAAGGGGAATCGAACCCCTGACCTTCTCGATGCGAACGAGACGCGCTACCAACTGCGCTATAGCCCCGTGCGGCTCCTGGGAACCGCGCTGTGACACTGTATCAGGACGGCGCCGCAGACTCCGAATCGGGGCCGTGAGCTGGGTCGATGCCCAGCACGGCCCCGATCGGGGACTATTCGCCCGCGGCGCGGCGCATGTCGTCGGTGCGGTTGCGGAGGGCGCGGGCGGCGGCCGGGTCGAAGGTCTCCAACTGTTCGAAGTCGGGGGCTTCGTCGTCCGGTTCGAGCAGGACGGAGCGGCGGCGCAGGGTGCGGGCGGTGTCCCGGTCCATGCCGACGGCGGCGCGGGCCGGGCGGCGCGGGGCCGCGGGCTCGGCGTCTTCGTCCTCGGTCCGGGTGCGGCCGCGGTCGAGCCGGGCGGACCGGCGGCGCCGGATCTCCTCCTCCATACGCACCTGCTTGCGCAGGTACGCGAGGTAGCCGACGAGCACGACGAGGCTGAGGCCGGTGCCCCACCACAGCGCGGGGGCGACGGCGAGGCCGAGGCCGCCGCAGAGCAGGCCGGTGAGCAGCAGGCCGAGCACGGCGCGCTGCCGGAAGGTGTAGCGAGCGGCGCGAGCGATGGCGTCGGCTTCCGGGTCGTAGCCGCCGCGGCCGCGGCGGGTGGGCACGAAGTCGTCGTCGGTGCGCTCGGCGGGCTCCGCCGCGTCCTGCTCGTCGGCGGAGCCGGTCTCCTCGTCCTCGTAGAGGTCGTCGTCATCGAGGCGCGCGGGGGCCTTGGCGGGGGCAGGCGGGATGCGCGCGCTCACCCGGGTGGCGGCCTCCTCGGCGGTTTCGGGTTCGGGGGCGTCGTCGTCCCGGTACTCGTCGTCGTCCTCGTAGGGCTCGTCCTCGTACTCGGCGGCCTCGGCGGCGGGATCCGGGTCCTGGTCATCCGCGTCGTCGACGTCCTCGTCGGTGCGGTCGTCGGCGTCCGCCACGTCGTCGTACTCGTCGTCCGCGTCGTATTCGGCGGCGGCGGCGGTCTCCCCCTCGGTATCGGGCTGGTCGGTGTCCGCGGGCCGATCCTTCTCGGCGCGGGGATCGGTGACGGTGTGTTCGTCGTCGGTGACGGGCTCGTCGGCCGAAGTCGTCATCCGATCCTCCGCATCATCGCTCTGGGGAAGCCTTCTCGTGCGTCGGGGTGGCCGGTAGTCGGGGTCGGTATCGTGCGGGCCGTTCTTGCGGCGGCGTTTCGAGCCGCCCCGGTACAGCACGCGGGTCGCCAGCGCGGCGTCGGTGGTGCGCCGGATACGCGGGTGACGGTTGGCGAGCATGGGGAAGAGAACGAAGACCCACAGCACGACGAGCCCGATCCACAGGATCGAATTCGGCATGTCGTCAACACCTCCGTCCCCGCCGGGATTGGTCCACTCGGCCCGCGGCCGGCCCGCACCCCGCCGAGCGACCGCTC
The DNA here is from genome assembly GCF_042669725.1 of Nocardia sp. NPDC057227. Classification (NCBI taxonomy): domain Bacteria; kingdom Bacillati; phylum Actinomycetota; class Actinomycetes; order Mycobacteriales; family Nocardiaceae; genus Nocardia; species Nocardia sp. NPDC057227. Next base: position 99,922 of record NZ_JBHUXA010000024.1, read on the forward strand.
AGGCCCTCGTCCGGGGCGGCGGTTCGGCCGCCGCGGAGGTACTTCGGCCCGCCCCCTCATCGGCCGGCCGAGCACCCCACAGGCTCCGTGCCGGCGGCGCGGGACGCACCACCGACGTCCGTAGGTTAATTCCGGGTAGAGATCACAACGAGCAGGCGCGCCGTGCACTTGCGCCACAGCAGTCACATTTCCACCAGTTCCGCGGCGCGTGCAGCCACCGTATTCCTTTCCCCCGAATGACGAATCCCCTTCGGCAGTGCGACACCGCAGCTCAGAGCGGTGTCGCGCGTCCCTCCCGCACGATCCGGTCGACCACGGTGCCGAGCACCTCTTCGACCGTGATACCCACCAGGAGGTGATCACGCCAGGCGCCGTCCACATCGAGATAGCGGCGCAGCAGCCCCTCCTCGCGGAAGCCCGCGTGCCGCAGCACCGCCTGGCTGGCCAGGTTCTCCGGCCGCACGGTGGCCTCCACCCGGTGCAGCCCGACCGGCCCGAAGCAGTGGTCGAGGCCGAGCGCGAGCGCCGCGGTGGCCACGCCCTTTCCGCTCAGGTCGCGCGCCACCCAGTAGCCGATCCAGGCCGAGCGCAGCGCGCCGCGCACGATGTTGCCCACCGTGATCTGCCCGGCGAAGTCGCCGTCCACCTCGATCGCGAGCGGGACCATGGCGCCCCGCCGCGCCTCCGCCTTCAACCCGGACCAGAGAGACGGCCAGTTCGAGGCGTGGTTGCGCGCCTCCCAGGTGCCGCGGCCGGTCGGTTCCCACGGCTCCAGGTGGTCGCGGTCGCGCAGCCGGATCCGGCTCCAAGCGGCGGCGTCCCGCAGCCGCACCGGCCGCAGCCGCACCTCACCGGCGGCGACCATGACCGGACCGATCTTGGCCGGCCATCCCGGATGCTGCGCACCCCGGAGAACGCTCATACTCGGCACGCCTCAGCCGCGCTGGGAGAGGAACGCGACGCGCACCTCGTCACCGGTGCGGATCTCGGTGTCGTCCGGCTCGACGACGATCAGGCTGTTCGCCTCCGCGAGCGTGGCCAGCAGGTGCGACGAGCCGTTGGTGCCGTTGCCGAGCGGCTGCACCAGATAATCGCCGGTGGTCTCGTCGCGCATGAGCTGCGCGCGCAGGTACCCCTTCCGCCCGGTCATGGAGCTGACCGGCATGATCGTCCGCGCCCGGATGACCCGCCGCATGGGATGCCTGCGACCGAGCGCGATCCGGATCAGCGGGCGCACCATCACCTCGAAGACGACCAGCGCGCTCACCGGGTTGGCGGGCAGCAGGAAGGTCGGCACCTCGTCCCGGCCCAGCCTGCCGAAGCCCTGCACCGAGCCGGGATGCATGGCCACCCTGGCGATCTCCAGCTCGCCGAGCCCGTCCAGCGCCTCGCGCACCTGCTCGGAGGCCCAGCCGCCGACGGCGCCCGCGATCACCACCACCTCGGAGCGCATCAGCTGCCCCTCGACCACGTCGCGCAGCCTGCGCGGGTCGGAGCTGACGATGCCGACCCGGTTCACGTCGGCGCCCGCGTCGCGCGCCGCGGCGGCCAGCGCGTAGGAGTTCACGTCGTAGACCTGCCCGGGCCCCGGCGTGCGATCGATGTCGATGAGTTCGCCGCCGATGGAGATCACCGAGAGCCGCGGCCGCGGATGGACGAGCACCTTGTCCTGCCCGACCGCGGCGAGCAGCCCCACCTGCGCGGGACCGATGATCGTTCCCGCGCGCACCGCAACGTCGCCGGGCTGCACGTCGTCGCCGATGCGGCGCACGTAGTCGCCGGAGCGCACCGGCTCGTAGACCTTGATCCGGGCGCGGCCACCGTCGGTGAAATCGAGCGGGAGCACGGCGTCCGCGAGCGTCGGCAGCGGCGCCCCGGTGTCCACCCGGACGCTCTGCCTCGGCTGCAGCCGGATCGGCTGCCGGGAACCGGCCACCACCTCGCCGACCACCGGAAGGGTGAGGTCGACCAGCTCGCCGGTTTCGTCCCTGATGTCGGAGCCGGCCGCCGAGACGTCGACGCTGCGCACGGCGTACCCGTCGATGGCGGCCTGGTCGAATCCGGGCAGCGGCCGTTCGGTGACGACGTCCTCGGCACACAGCAGACCCTGGGCCTCCGAGATCGCGACCCGGACCGGCCTCGGCGCGACCGCGGCCGCGGTCACCTTGATCTGCTGATCCTCAACCGAGCGCATCCAGCCCTTCCCTGCTCCTCTCGCACGCCGCCGCTACCGCATCGGCACCGGCGTGCGTACATCCGGGCGGCGAACACATTCGTACCCGACGTGTCCACCGCCCGTGAAATTCGACCGCGCCCGTCAGTCGTAGGTCGTCAGCTGGGGATCCCAGTCCGGGCCGAGCCGGTGCTGCAGCCACTCCCGAAGGGCCGGGCCGTACTCCTCCCGTTCCAGGGCGAAATCGACCGCTGCTCGAAGATAACCGCCCGGGTTGCCCAAATCGTGGCGCGACCCACGGTGCACGACCACATGAACCGGATGTCCTTCCGCGATCAGCAGCGCGATGGCGTCGGTGAGCTGGAGTTCGCCGCCCGCGCCCGGCTCGATCCGGCGCAGTGCGTCGAAGATCGCCCGGTCCAGCAGGTACCGCCCGGCGGCGGCGTAGGTGGACGGCGCGTCGGCCAGCGCGGGCTTCTCCACCATCCCGTTGACCCGGAGCACGTTCGGGTTGACCGCGTCCGGCACCACCTCGACGTCGAAGACGCCGTAGGCGCTGACCTGCTCCTTCGGCACGTCGATGGCGCACAGCACGGAGCCACCGCGCTTGCGCCGCACCCGGCTCATCACGTCGAGCACACCGGACGGAAGCACCAGGTCGTCCGGGAGCAGCACGGCGATGGCGTCCTCGTCGTCGTCGAGCACCGCCTCCGCCTGGGCGACCGCGTGGCCGAGGCCGAGCGGCTCCTCCTGGATCACCGAGCTCACGTCGAGCAGCCCCGGCGCCTTGCGTACCTTCGCCAGCGCCTCCATCTTGCCGCGCGCCGCGAGCGTGCCCTCGAGCACCAGGTCCTCGACGAAGTGCGCGACGACGCCGTCCTTGCCCGGGGAGGTGACGATCACCAGCCGCTCGGCTCCCGAGTCCGCGGCCTCCGTGGCGACCAATTCGATCCCCGGCGTGTCGACCACCGGCAGCAATTCCTTCGGCACCGTTTTCGTCACGGGCAGGAAGCGCGTCCCCAACCCTGCCGCAGGCACCACAGCCGTGCGGAAAACCGATACCGCGCCATCCCCCGACCGTCCGGCCTTCGCTGTCATACGCCTACCCTATCCATCCATTACATCGCGGGTCCGCCGCTGCGGCGACCAGCCATTCCGCTGAGCCTATGGTGACCTTCATGGAGATGCCCGCTGAGCGCGGAAAACATGCATGGCGCGATGACATCCTGGCCGGCCGGAACCGGCTCTCCACCGCCGACCACGATGCCGAGGCACTGGCGCTCGCCGAGACGATAACCACACTTCTGTCCGTGCCGGTCGGTCCCGGCCCCGCCACGGTGGCCGCCTACGTCCCGGTGCGGGGCGAGCCGGGCGACCTCCGCATGCTCGACGCGCTGACCGGGGCCGGTGCGACCGTGCTGCTGCCCGTCACCGGCGAGCCGGGCCCGCTGAGCTGGGCCGTCTACACCGGTGCCGAGCACCTGGTACGCCGCCGCTTCGGACTCCGCGAGCCGGGCGGACCGGTGCTGCCGCCCGCGGCGCTGGCCGAGGCCGATGTGATCCTCGTCCCCGCCCTCGCCGTCGACCGCCGCGGCGTCCGGCTCGGCCGCGGCGCGGGCTACTACGACCGCTCCCTCGACCTGGCGTCGCCCGCGGCCCGGCTCATCGCGGTGGTCCGGGATGCGGAACTCGTGCCCGCATTGCCCGAGGAGCCGCACGACCGCCGGATGGGATGGGCCTTGACACCGAACGCCGGTTTCACGCCGCTCGGCGCCGCCGGGGGCCCTTCCTGACCCGGGAATGCGGAACCGATTGGCAACGTTGGCAGTGTCGGCGGTAGAGTGCTAGATCGACACAGCCCCGGAGGATCTCGATGCCTACTTATTCGTACGCGTGCACCCAGTGTGACAATCGGTTCGACATCGTCCAGTCCTTCAGCGACGACTCGCTGACCGAGTGCCCCGAGTGCAGCGGCAGGCTGCGCAAGCTCTTCAACTCCGTCGGCATCGTCTTCAAGGGCAGCGGCTTCTACCGCACCGACAGCCGGGGTGGCTCCACCACCGCGAGCGACCCCGCGAAGGCCGATTCGAGCTCGTCCAGCTCCGATTCGTCGTCGAGCACGAGCACTGCTCCGGCGGCCTCTTCTCCGTCGACATCGGCTTCCTCCTCGGGTTCGTCGAGCACGAGTACTGCTGTCGCGAGCTGATCGTAGGTCTCGGGCCGGTGCCGAAAGCGCCGGCCGAGCCGAGTTGTCCACAGCGTCATCGCTATCCACAGGGGCCGGTTCGAGCCGGTTCCCGGCCGGTGCCCGGCTCCTAGGCTTCGGCCATGCCTCGCACCGATTCCGCACTCCGCCGCTCCACGCTCGGCTCCGAGAGCCGGGTGCTCGACGCGTTCCGCAACCGCCCGCCCTGGCTCGACGGCATCCTCGCCCGGCGCTTGCTCGCCGGTTTGCTGGCGCTGCTCGCGGGGGCGCTCTTCCTCCGGGGTGACCCGGGTGCCGCCCGCACCGAAATCCTGGTCGCGAGCCGTGACATCGCTCCCGGCAGCCTGCTGACCGACACCGACCTGCGCGCCGCCGCGCACCCATCGGGCACGCTGCCGGATGGCGTGGTGCGCGACTCGGCCGACCTCCTGGGTGCCACCCTCACCGGTGCCATGCGGGCAGGCGAGGTCTTCACCGATGTACGCACCGTGAATCCCCGGCTGGCCGGGGTCGCGACCGGTTCCCCCGATGCCAGGATCGTGCCGCTGCGGCTCGCCGATTCGGCGGTCGCCGACATCCTGCGGGCGGGTGACCGGGTGGATGTCATCGGCGCGGCGAGTGACGGCGCGGGCCGGGAATCCGACCGTCCGCCGCGCACCCTCGCCACCGACGCGGCCGTGGTGCTGGTCTCGGCGGCCGGGGATGGCAGGGGCGCGGAGCGGGTGGTGCTGGTCGCCATGGACACCGGTCACGCCACCGCGGTGGCCGCGGCTTCGCTGAGCAGCGCGCTCACGGTGGTGTTCCATTGACCGCCGGGCTCGGGGAACGCGAAGGCGGGCCCGTCGCCGAAGCGACGGACCCGCCGGTGATCACGAGGATCGGAGTGCGATCAGCCGATGCTGAAGGGCTGACCCCACAGGGTGACGACCGAGTGCACATTCTCGGTCTCCACCTTGACCCGCACGAAGGCGCGCGCCTGGGCGTAGCCGCCACAGCCGCTCAGCCCGATGGTGGAATCGGCCCAGGTCACCGAGCCGTCGTTGCCCTTGAACGAGTTGTTGGTCGCGTGATCCTCGTCGCCGTAGTCATCCGGCTTCTCGATATCGAGAACGTAGAACGAGGTCGCCTGGCCGGGGCCGAGCGACAGGGCGCCGCCGCCCTCACCACCGACGTTGCCGGTGCCGCCACCGTTTCCGTCGCTCTCGATGCTGCCGGAGAGGCCGCCCTCGACACCGCCACCGGCGATGTTGACCTGGCAGCCGACGACGTAGCCCGGGTAGATCTTGCCGCCGACGTCCTCGCCACCGGCGATCGACACCTGCGCGGAGCCGGAGACCCACGCGTTGCGGTGCACCGGGGTGGAGCCCAGCGACGGGCTGATGTTGGCCGACTCGCCGACCAGGCTGACCGTCACCACGGTGCCGTCGGACAGCGTCTTGGTGATGGTGCCGCCCGGCAGGGCGACGAAGGTATCGGCGTTGGCGGCGCCGGTGGAGAACAGGCCCATGGCGACCGTGGCGGCGGCACCTACGCCTGCCACCCGCGCCAAGTTCTTACGGTTGATCATCTGTGTTGCCCCTCGAGGGTCGTATTCGCGTCAGCGAGAAGAAGAATCGGGAAGAGGTCGAGATCAGCCGATGCTGAACGGCAGGCCGTACAGGCTGGTCTTCGAGTAGTTGTCGCCGATGATCTCGACGACGCTGTAGGCGCGGGCCTGCGCGTAACCGCCGCAGCCCTGGATCTCGATCTCCACATCCTGGTACTCCACCGAGTACACACCCGGCTTCAGGATGTCCTTCGCTTCGATCTGCACGAACTTGACCTCACCGGGGCCGAGGTCGAGGCCGATCGAGCCCCCGATGGAGCCCGACGAGAGGTCGAGCCCCGCCGAGAGCCCCGCCGCGATGGCGTCGTCGGCGATGGAGACCTGGCAGCCGACGATGTAGCCGGTGTTGACCTGCGACGCACCGTGCGTCGAGGAGTTGTTGCTGCCCGGCCCGTCGGCGGGGCCGTTGAACGGGCCCACCTCGCCCTCGGGGGTGACGGTGACGTCGGCGGTGGTGGTACCCGACACCCAGACCGTCCGGCCTGCGCCGTTGGCCGCCAGCGACGGCGACACGATCGCGGTCTCGGCGGTGCGGGTCAGGGTGACGCCCGGGCCCAGCTTCTGGCCGTCCGGCAACGGCACGAAGGTGTCGGCGTTGGCGGCGCCGGTCGAAAGCAGGCCCATGGCAACGGCCGCGGCAGCGCCGACGCCTGCTACGCGGGCACCGCGGCGCAGACCGTTGATGCGGTTCTCGCTCATACTTCCCCTCATCAGGTTCGAACAGGCAGCTCGACCATCGAGACTGCACGTGGTCCTCTCAGGCCCAGCTCAGTTTGTCGCCCCTTTGTTGCCGTCATGTAACCGACTGTTATTTCGGCGCAACGCCCCGGTCTGGTCGATCGGAACAGGGATACACCCCGACGAGGCGTCCACTCCAGGTCGGACCCGGAGTGAACGACGCCCGAAACGGACGGATCCCATAGGGCATGTTAAGCGGGGGGAAACCGAACCGCGCGGCCAGATTTCGTAAAGATCACTGTGATGCATGTCATATGCCATCCGCCGCAGCCGAGTGATCGACGTGCACGAACACGGGGTGTGACCGACGGGATCGCGGTCGGTAAGAGTGCAAATCGCTACTACCCGATGGCATCGATGAAGTGCGGAAAGCGGCATACGAGCTGCGGCACGCCATTCACTTATCGGTTATCGAAGTTCCGGCCGGAAGGGTTGCGCGCGGTGCCGCGCAACCGGTCGGGGCGCAGTGACACCGGACCGAATGTCAAGGCGGAGTTACCAAAAGCGGGAAGGGGGCTCAACCGTGGTGCGGTGGCACCTGGGAGCGCAGCCAGTGGTCGCCGGAGTCGTCTCGGCGTTCGTCGTCGCCGCGTTCGTCGCGGGTGGTCTCCGGCAGTGCGTCGCCGAAGATGCGGGCCAGACGCGCCGCGTCCCCCGCCCGATGCGGGCGGGGGACGTCGGTGGCGTCGCCGGTGGGAATTACTCCGCCAACCCGGAGAGCTCGTCGACCACGCGGCTGGCGAGCGGGCTGAGCGTGGCCATGCCGTCGCGGACGGCGGCACGGGTGCCCGCCAGGTTCACCACGAGGGTGCTGCCGGAGACGCCGGCCAGGCCGCGGGAGAGCACCGCGTCGAGCGAGCCTGCCACCCGGCCGGAGGAGCGCAGCGCCTCGCTGATGCCGGGCAGCTCCCGGTCGAGCACCTGCGAGGTGGCCTCGGGGGTGACATCGCGCGGCGACATGCCGGTGCCGCCGACCGAGATCACCAGGTCGACGCCGCCGATGACCGCGGTGTTCAGCGCATTGCGGATCTCCACCTCGTCGGCCTGCACCGAGACCGAGGCGTCGACGAGGAACCCCGCCTCGGTGAGCAGTTCGGTGACCAGGGGGCCGATCGAATCTTCGGCGCCGTGCGCCGTGCGATCGTCGACGACAACCACCAGTGCCCGCCCCGCCACAGGAGCATCGATTTCCATGGTGCTCACCGTAGCGCCAAGCGGCGACAGCCCCACCGATCCCCCGGGCAGCACGCGGATCATCGGCCCGCCTCCGCCGGTGCGGCGTCCAGCGTCACCTGGACGGTCTTCGGGTTGTTGCCCTGTTCGTCGGTGTAGGTCACCGTCACCTTGTCTCCTGGTTGGTGGGAGCGGACCGCGGCGATCAGCGCGTCACCGGAATCGATGACCCGATCGTCGACCTTCGTGACGACCGCACCGGCCGGGATCCCCGCCTTCGCGGCAGGCCCGTCCTGGGTCGCTTCGAGCACCTGTGCCCTGGTGTCCTGCGGGCGCAGCTTGATGCCGATCTGGGCGTAGGTGGCCCGGCCGGTCTTGGTCAGCTGGTCGGCGACCCGGCGGGCCTGGTCGACCGGGATGGCGAAGCCGAGGCCGATCGAGCCGCTCTGCTGGCCGCCGGTCTCGCCGCCGAGGGTGGCGATGGCGGTGTTGATGCCGATGAGCTTGCCCTCGCCGTCGACGAGCGCGCCACCGGAGTTGCCCGGGTTGATCGCGGCATCGGTCTGCACCGCGTCGATCACCGGGTTGACGCCGGGGGCGGTGCCGGAGCCGCTGGTCGAGACCGGGCGGTTGAGCGAGGAGACGATGCCGGTGGTGACGGTGCCCGCGAGGCCGAGCGGGGAGCCGATCGCGATCACCGGCTGGCCGACCTGGAGCTCGCCGGAGTTGCCCAGCTCGATCGGGGTGAGGCCGGTCTTGCCGTCGGCCTTGATGACCGCGAGGTCGGAGACCGGGTCGGCGCCGACGATGGTCGCCGGTGCGGTGGAGCCGTCGCTGAAGACGACCTCCATCCTGGCGCCGGTGCCGCCGCCGGTGGCGACGTGATTGTTGGTCAGGATCAGGCCGTCCGAGGAGAGCACGACGCCGGAGCCCTCACCCTCGGCGCGGTTGCTCGCCACCTTGATCATCACGACGCTGGGCAGCACCTTCTGGGCCACCGCCTGAATCGAGCCGGAGGGGGCGTTGGAGACCGTGTTCACGTTCGGTTTCGGGGCGTCGAGCGCGTTGGCGACGCTCGAGGTGGTGTCGCGGTCGACCGCGACGGCGCCGACCACGCCGCCGATGCCGCCGCTCACCAGGGCGAGGGCGAGAGCGCCCGCGACCAGCGCGGTGCGCCGCGGGCGCCTGGCCGGGCCGGGATCCGACGGGCCGCCGCCGTAGGCGGGCGGAAGGGCGCCCGGCGGGACCGGGCCGCCCGGCTGGGGGTAACCGGGGCCGGGGCCGTAGGGGGCCGGGATCGACCCGGTAGCCGGGCCTGCCCCCGGCTCGTACCGCCCCTGCGTCTCGTGCGCGCCCGAGCCGAAGCCCTGGTGCGCGCCGAACACGCTGGTCGCGTGCTCGGGCCCGCCCGGACCGAAGCCACCGGCTCCCGTATCGGCTCCGCGCCCGCCGTCCGACCCGCCGAAGACGCTCGCCTCCCGATCCGGACCGAGACCCCCGTGCCGCGCACCGAAAGTGTCGGTCCCCCGCTCGGCCCCAGGAGCGTGCGGCGCACCGAAGGCGCCGGTCCCCTGCTCGGACCCGGGAGCGTGCGGCGCGCCGAACCCGCCCGGCCCCGGCGGGTTGTACCCGCCCTGCGGTCCGTAGGGCCCCGGCGCCCACGGCGAACCCGGCCCGGGTGGCGGCGGGGTCGGGTGCGTGGCACCCGCGGGCTGCTCTCCCGCGCGGCGCTGGTTTTCCTCGGTCACGGCGAATCCTCGTTGCTCGGCTGGTGGTCCTGCTCGTAGTACCCCCCAGCCTGCTGATCACGACTGAGAACGGACTGAGACGGCGCTATCAGTTCCCCGAGAGCTGCTCGGGCCTGCCCCCCTCGCCGGGGAGCACGATGCGGATGAGCGCGCCGCCGCGCTCGGAGGCATCGACGGTGATGGTGCCGCCGTGCTTGGTCACCACCTGCTTGACGATGGCGAGGCCGAGCCCGGAGCCGGGCATCGAGCGGGAGGCGGTGGTCCGGTAGAAGCGCTCGAACACCAGCTCGTGCTCCGCGGGCGGGATGCCGGGGCCCGCGTCGTCGACGGCGAGCTCGAGCAGGTTGCGGCTCACCTCGCGCATGGTGACCAGGACCCGGGCCCCGCCCGGGCTCCACTTGGCGGCGTTGTCGAGGACGTTGAGCACGGCGCGCTCCAGCCCGGCCTCGTGGCCGTAGACGAACCAGGGCCGCAGCTCGGCGACGAATTCGATGGCGCCGCGCCTGCGCCGGGCGCGCTCCAGCGCGCGCTCGGTGACCTCGCCCATGTCGACCCGCTCGTAGACGGTCTCCGGCGCGTCCTCGCGGGCCAGGTCCACCAGGTCGCCGACCAGGGTGGAGAGCTCCTCGATCTGCCCCATGACGTCGGCGCGCAGCTCGGCCATGTCCTCCTCGGGCAGCCGGGGCGCGCCCGGGCGGCTGGAGGCGATGAGCAGCTCCATGTTGGTGCGCAGCGAGGTGAGCGGGGTGCGCAGCTCGTGGCCGGCGTCGGCGACCAGCCTGCGCTGCCGGTCCCTCGACTCGGTGAGCGCGCGCAGCATGGTGTTGAAGCTCTCGGTGAGCCGGGCCAGTTCGTCGTCGCCGGTGACCTGGATCGGGGTGAGGTCGTCGGTGCGGGCGACCCGCTCGGTGGCGGCGGTGAGCCGGGCGATCGGCCGCAGGCCGGTACGGCCGACCGCGGTGCCCGCCGCGGCGGCGAGCACGACGCCGCAGCCGCCGACCACGAACATGAGCCAGGCGAGCCGGTCGAGCACCTCCCTGGTCGGCTCCAGCCGCTGCGAGACCACCAGTGTCGCGCCGGAGTTGGTGCGGCGGGCGAGCACCCGCTGGTTGTCGACAGTGCGCAGGGAGAACTCGCGCTGCCCGGCGGCCACCGCCATCTCGTCGGCGCCGACCGGCGGGTTGGTCGGCTGCGGGGGGACGTACTGCTTGTCGTCGGCGAAGATCAGCGCGACGCCGACGTCGTTGGAGTAGAGCCCGGCCAGGATGATCGAGTAGAAGCCGAGGCTGTCGAAGTTGTTGTCGATGAGCGTGGCGGCGCGGGCGCGCAGCTGCGAGTCGACGTCGGCGTAGAGCGAGCGGGCGACCATGGCGTAGGCGGCGATCGAGGCGAGCGCGACCGCGATGGCGACCACCGAGGCGGCGAGCAGGGTGACCCGCCAGCGCAGCGAGACCGAGCGGGTCAGCGGGGTCGGCGGGCGCATCTCCGGCGGCAGCGGCTCCGGCGCGCGGTGCTCGGGGCGGGGCGGGTTGCCGAGGGTCGCGATCACCGGCCGCCTGGTGCTGCCGCGGGTCACGGCGGCGTCTCGCGGAGCACGTAGCCGACTCCGCGCACGGTGTGGATGAGCCGCGGCTCGCCCTCGGCCTCGGTCTTGCGGCGCAGGTAGCCGATGTAGACCTCGAGCGCGTTGCCCGAGGTCGGGAAGTCGTAGCCCCAGACCTCCTCCAGGATCCGGCTGCGGGTGAGCACCCGGCGCGGGTTCGCCATCAGCATCTCCAGCAGCGAGAACTCGGTGCGGGTGAGGCTGATCGATCTGGTGTCCCTGGTCACCTCCCTGGTCACCGGATCCAGCGACAGATCCGCGAACGACAGGGTCTCGGAGGCCTCGCCGGGAGCGGTCCCGGTCCGGCGCAGGAGGGCGCGCAGCCGGGCGAGCAATTCCTCGAGCGCGAACGGCTTCGGCAAATAGTCGTCGGCGCCCGCGTCAAGTCCCGCGACGCGTTCGGAAACGGAATCCCGCGCCGTCAAAACCAGAATCGGAAGGTCGTCTCCGGTACTGCGCAGCCTGCGGCATACCTCCAGACCGTCCAGGCGTGGCATCATCACATCCAGCACCAGCGCATCGGGGCGCTGGGCGGTCGTCTTCTCCAGTGCGTCGACCCCGTCGACCGCCAGATCCACGGTGTAGCCGTTGAAGGTCAGCGACCGGCGCAACGATTCGCGAACGGCGCGGTCGTCGTCGACTACCAGAATCCGCATGTGACCAGTGTGGCCCTGCCGACTGAGAGCCGACTGAGAGGGTGCGTCCGACACGCCGTGACGCGACTCGCCGGGGATCTCGGCGGATCCATCTCGGAACGATCACGGTCCGGTTACCGACGGTGACCAGCGCCTTTTATCCGAAGTCGCCGAAGTGCTTCCGGGCGGACGGGCCGAAAGCCCCGAAAGGCGTTCTGTGACGCCATATTCGAGAAAAACATACTGAGTACCCCAGATTGCTCACACTCACGCAGCGCGGTATGTTCACCGCGGTAAAAAGAAGACCCTTCGTTGGTTCTGTGATGCGGGTTGATCCACATCCGACGAGCAGCCACGCGCCGCCGGGGGTCACTCGTGAAGCGGAGGCGACGGAAGCGGATGGAAGCTGCACCGCGATCCTGGCAATTCAGCCTGTCGAACTGGTCCGTCACCCGCAAGGTGGGGATCGTTCTGGTGCTGCCGGTACTGCTGGCGACCGTGTTCGCGGTTCTGCGTATCAACAACGAGTTGCGCACCATGGAGCAACTCCACGCAGCGACCGAACAAGCGATCATCATCCGGCCGGTCGTCCGGTACGGCACGGCCACCGAGCAACTCGCCATCGCGGCGTCCTCCTCCTGGGGGAACATCGCGGATCCGGCGACCGCGGCCGCGCTGACCAGGTTCGACCAGGCGCTCGCCGAACTCGAGGTCGCGATGCAGACCACCGAGGTCAGCGGGAAGGTGACCGCGGAGCTCGCCTCCGCGGTGGCCACCGGGTCGACCATGCGCAACAGCCTGCGCAACGGCTCGCCCGCCATGGTCGGTGAGCAGGCCGACGAGATCGCGGCCAGGATCGGCAACGCGCTGGCCCGCTCGCCCTCGGTCGACGACCTGGTGATCCAGCGGTACTTCCTGCAGCTCGGCGCGATCCAGTCGGCGCGCCGCACGCTCACCCAGCAGCAACTGCTGATCGGCATGCCGGACGCCGCGCGCAACAACCCCGGCGTGCAGGCCAAGGTGCTCATCTCGGCGGGCGCCGAGATGACCATGATCGCGACCTACTCGCTGATCCTGCCGGAGAACGCCGGGAACCTGCGGCCGCTGATGGACGCGGTGCAGACCCGGCTCGCCGCCTTCAGCCAGAGCGTCGGCGACCCGGCGGCCAACCCGGTCGTCGCGGATTCGCTGCGGGCGAGCACCGACACCTACGCCGTCACCACCGACGAGCTGATGGAGATCATCGACGGGTCGCTGGCGTCCAGGACGGTGGACGCGCAGGCGGGCGCGCTGCGCGAGGCAAGCATCGTGATCGGCACGCTGCTCGCGGGCCTGGCGCTTGCGCTCTCGGTGGCCCGCACGCTGGTGGTCCCGGTGCGCAGGCTGCGGCGCGACGCGCTCGAGGTCGCGCACGTCAAGCTGCCGGACGAGCTCGCTGTGGTGCGCGCGGGCGGCGCGACCCCGCGGATCACCCCGGTCGGCGTGCACAGCACCGACGAGATCGGCCAGCTGGCCCGCGCGGTGGACGAGATCCACGAGCAGGCGCTCGCGCTCGCCGCCGAGCAGGCCCGGCTCCGGGTGCAGATCGGCAACATGTTCGAGACGCTCTCCCGGCGCAGCCAGTCGCTGGTGGAGCAGCAGCTCACCCTGATCGAGGAGCTGGAGCACGACGAGGACGACGGCGAGCGGCTGCAGGCCCTCTTCCGCCTCGACCACCTCGCCACCCGCATGCGCCGCAACGGCGACAACCTGCTCGTGCTCGCGGGCACCCAGCTGCGCCGCGGCCAGCTGAACGGCGTTCCGCTCTCGGACATGCTGTGGAGCGCGGTTTCCCAGGTGGAGGATTACCAGCGGGTGGAGATCGGCTCGGTGCCGGAGGGCGTCGTGCCTGGCGAGCCCGCGGTCGACATCGAGCACCTGCTCGCCGAGCTGATCGACAACGCGCTGCGCTACTCCCCGCCGACCACCGCGGTCGCGGTGATGGTCGCCCGCGCGGTGGACGGCGGCTACCTGATCGAGATCACCGACCGCGGTCTCGGCATGGCCTCCGAGGATCTGCAGGCCACCAACGAGCGGCTGGCCTCCGGCGGTGAGGTCAACGTCGAGACCGCGCGCCGGATGGGGCTCTTCGTGGTGGGCAGGCTGGCCAAGCGGCACACCATCACGGTGAGCCTGCGGCGTACCTCGACCATGGCCCAGCAGCCCGGCATCACGGCCAGCGTGCACCTGCCGGGTGCGCTGGTCGCGCCGCAGCTGGACCACACCGACCCGAGCGGCAAGCAGCTCGGCGGTGCGCGGGACGACGGCTTCGGCTCCGCGCCGACCCGCAACCTGGTCCCGGTGCCGAGCCTGCCCCAGCGCGAGACCGCGAGCAGCGGCTTCGGCACCACCACCAACGGGCTGCCGCAGCGCCGCCCGGCGATGCGGGTGGCGGACGCGCCGGAGCAGCCGAGCATCTCGGTGCCCGGCCGCGGCGACCGCGGCGGCGCCGACCGGCCGCGCACCGGGTTCGGCTCGGACGAGCCGTCCCGGCCGTCGACCGGCGGCTTCCCGGTGGTCGACCCGAACAACCCGCCCACCGGCACCGACCTGTGGGCGGAGAACAAGGACGACCCGGCCGACGACGGCGACTTCGACCGGTTCACCAGCCGCTCCGGGCTTCCGGTGCGCAGGCCGGGCGAGCACGCGCCCGCCGCGGTCCGGCTGGACAGCACCGACCGGTCCGATCGCGCGGCGCAGCCCTCGGCGCGCGACGACCGGCGGCCCGAGCCCGCCGAGACCGGCGAGACCGGCGAGCAGCCTGCCGCTGCCCGCCGCCCGGTGCCGGATTACGACGGACCGGAGTACGCCACCCAGGCGTACCGCCCGTTCGACCGGCCCGCGCACACCGGCGAGCAGCAGCGGGTCCGCCGCGCGGAGGAGACCGGCGACGGGCGCGAGCAGACCGGCTCGTCCCGGCTGCAGCCCATCGCCGGGGAGTCACCGACCCCGATCTACCAGCGCATGGTCTCGGAGTGGCTGGTCGAACCGGCATCGTCGGAGGCGGCTCCCGGCTCCTGGTCGTCGCCCGCCGACGCGGGTTGGTCCGCGGCGGCCGACGCGAGCAAGCCGACCACCTCCTCGCGCACCGCGGGCGGGCTGCCCATCCGCAGGCCGGGCGCGCAGCTGGTTCCCGGCGGGCTCGCCCAGGCGGAGGAGCAGGGTGACCGCGACCCTGAGGAGATCCGCACCAACCTCACCAGGCATCTCAGCGGAGTCCGCAGTGGGCGGGCCAATGTGCAGTACAACGACGGAGGGCTTGCATGACCAACGCCAACAGCACCACGGACGAGAACTTGAACTGGCTGGTCGCACGATTCACCCGGGACATCCCCGGCGTCTCGCACGCCGTCCTGGTGTCGGCCGACGGCCTGCTGCAGGCGACGAGCCCGCACCTGCCGTCGGACCGGGCCGAGCAGCTGGCGGCCGTCACCGCCGGGCTGGCGAGCCTCGCCGCCGGTGCCGCGCAGCTGTTCGACGGCGGTAAGGTGATGCAGTCGATCGTCGAGATGCAGCGCGGGTACCTCCTGGTAATGAGCGTCGGAAACGGCTCGCACCTGGCAGTTCTCGCCAATAAATCGCACGATATCGGCCGCATCGGGTACGAGATGGCCTTGCTCGTCGACCGGGTCGGCAGTGTCGTGTCGGCGACCGCGCGGACCGCCGTCTGAATTTGCCATGTCCAGCCCGCACGGCTCCGGACCGTATCGACCCCCCACTCGCGTTCGGCCCTACGCTCTGACCTCGGGGCGGACCGAGCCCGCGGTGGACCTGCCGCTCGAAGCGGTGATCGAAACCCTGTCGCACAACGCGCATCTCGACTGGCCGTCCGGTGACATCCGTACCGAGATCCTGCGTCTCGGAACGCACCGGTTGTCCGTCGCCGAGATCGCCGCACATCTGGACCGCCCGCTGGGTATGGTCCGGGTGGTGATCGGCGATCTCGTCGTGGACGGCGCCATGCGCATGCACATCACACTGACCGAACAGACGAGCTTCAGCGAGCGCCGTACCCTGATGGAGAGGACATTGCGTGGACTCCGCGCCCTTTAGGAAACAAGGGCCCGAAAGCAAGATCGGGCCCGAAGGCAGCACCGGGCCCGATGATGCCGATACCAGGACCGCGTCCACCAAGATCGTGGTGGCGGGCGGGTTCGGCGCAGGGAAGACGACGTTCGTCGGCGCGGTGTCCGAAATCGTGCCGTTGCGCACCGAGGCCATGGTCACCCAGTTCTCGGACGGCATCGACGATCTCGCCGACACTCCGCAGAAGGAGACCACCACGGTCGCCATGGATTTCGGGCGGATCATCCTGCCGGGCAACCTCACGCTGTACCTGTTCGGCACGCCCGGCCAGCGCCGGTTCTGGTTCATGTGGGACGACCTGATCCGCGGCGCGATCGGCGCCGTCGTCCTGATCGATACCCGCAGGCTGGAGGACAGCTTCGCCGCGGTCGACTTCTTCGAGGCGCGCGGGCTGCCCTTCCTGATCGCGGTGAACCGCTTCCCGCACGCGCCGCGCTTCCCGATCGCCGAACTGCGCGAAGCGCTCTCGGTGCGCGAGGGAGTGCCGATCGTCGACATCGACGCCCGCAACGCGGTCGAGGTGCGGCAGGCGCTCGCCGCGGTGACCGAGTACGCCATCGCGGAGCTCAAGTCGCAGGAACTGGAAGGGGCCGCTCGGCATGGGTGAGCCGCAACTGCTGGCGAGCGGAGGCACCGAGGTCGACCTGTTCGTCCTCGGGCCCTGGATCGCCGGGCTCTCCGTCGCCATCTCGGTGCTCGGCGCGCTCGTCGGGTTCGCCTGCATCGTGCACAGCGTGCGCTCGGCCCGGTTCCGGCTGGTCTGGCTGACCGCGGCCGCCGTCTCGATCGGCGGCATCGGCATCTGGCTCGCCACCTCGGTCACGCTGCTCGGGCTGGATGTCTCGAGCACCGTGCTCCGCTACGACCTGGCCTACCAGATCGCCGCGCTCGTCGTCGCCTTCGCGACGGTACTGATCGGGCTGCTGCTGCTCGGCCGCTCGTTCCGGCTGCCGCTGCTGCTCGCGGGCGGGCTCGTCATGGGGCTCGGCACCGCGACCACGCTGTACCTGAGCCTCGGCTCGATCAGCGTGCAGGGCAAAGTGGACATCTCGCCGTGGCCGGCCGCGCTGGCCGCCGTGGTGGCGGTGCTGGTGTGCGGCGGCGCGCTGTGGTCGTTCCAGTCGCTGCGCGGCGGGCCCGCCCGGGCCGCGACCACGCTGCTCTTCGGCCTCGGCATCGCCGGGGTGTACTACCTCGGCCTCTCGGCGCTGGAGTTCGAGGTCGATCCGACCGCGACGGCGCCGGACGGCATGGAGCTGTTCGACTTCGTGTTCCCGATGTTCGTGGTCGGGCTGCTCTCGCTGACCATTCCGATCAGCGCGGTGCTGATCGCGCCGGATCGCCGTGCGCTGGCCGCGACCGCGCCCGCGCCGCGTCCGGAGCACCTCGAACCCGCGCGCTGACCGGCTCGCGCGGCGACCAGGAGGGAGCGGGGCGTGACCCCGGAACAGGAAGCCGTGCTGCGCGAGATCCGGCGGCAGCTGCGCGTCCCCGAGCCCGCCGGGCTCGGGGAGCCCGATGCCACGCTGGCGGGGGCGGTGGCCGCGATCCGGGCCGACACCTCGGCGCTGCGCGAGCAGGCGGAGGCGCTGCGCGGCCAGATCGTGGCACTGCGGACCGAGATCAGTGAGCTGGAGGCAACGACCGCCGATCTCTCGGCGGAGCTGCGCGGGCTGATCGAGCGGCGGCTGCCGTTCCCGCTGTCGCTGCTGGAGGGGCCGGCGGCGGCGCTGGTGGGGCGGTTGGAATCGCTGCTGCCGGCTCGGCCTGCCGAACTCGCCGCGCCTACCGAAGGACCGGAACGTCACCCCTGAAACGGGGTGGAAATCCGCTGGTGGAGTTTGGCGATGAGCGGGTTCCCTTGGGGCACCGGCTAAACCGGACCTTCGAGGAACCCGCCCTCCCGCACGAGGGTACCGGTGCGGATCGGTGAAATCCACTCATTCGGCAGGACTTTTATAGGGGTCCAAACCAACCTGTGGTCTGGACCACGCTCTGCCGCAAACTTTCCGCATCGCCGATCGAAACATCGGGAAAGGTCCGGCGGGTCAGGGGGATCGCGGCGCGTTTGCCCACCGGGCCCACTCTGTCGAGGGTCCTTGCGCTGGATCACACCGCGCGTTCCCGGTCCGGCGCGCGCGAAACCGGGCTATTGTCGGCGCGCACGACGCATCCGGGTTCGTTCCTTCGAAGGAGTTCCGCATGGCTGTCACCGTCACGCTCGACAAGGCCCTCGACAAGGCGTTCGAGGAGAAGTCGCTGCAGGAGATTCTCGCCGCCCCGCCCTCGGCGTTCGCCGGGCTCACCGAGGCGGCGGATCAGAAGCTGCTGGACGCGCTGAAGATCAAGACGATCGCCGATCTCGGGAACAACAAGTACTTCCGCCTCGCGGCGGGGGGGGGGGGGCGCGCCCGCACCCCGGGCCCCGGGGGGGCGGGGGCGCCCCCCCCCCGCGCCCGGGTCCGGCGCTGGGTCGGGGCGGTGCTCGCCCAGGCCGAGGCGGAGTCGGCGGCCGCCACGCTCGCCGTCCTCTGGAACGCGGCGGG
>NZ_JBHUXA010000025.1:0-101395 GCF_042669725.1 Nocardia sp. NPDC057227
GCCCCGCACCGATATCGGTGCGGGGCCCTCGTCGTCGGCGAGAGGTTCAGACGGCGGCGAAGCCGACCCGGCCCGCGGCGGAGGCGCCGATCTCGACGTAGGCCACCTTGGCGGCCTGGATCAGGTACTTGCGGCCCTTCTCGTCGGTCAGCGACAGCACCCCGTTCTCGCCGGCGAGCGCGCCGCTGACCAGGGACTCGACCTCGGCCGGGGTCTGCGAGCTGGCGATCACGAGCTCCCGCGGGCTATCCGAAATACCGATCTTGACCTCCACGGCCAACCTCCGAACCTAGAGTCCTGTGCTGTCGGTCCCAGGCTAGTCGAGCACGCGCCGGGCCCGGCACACGGCCGCTCCGCTGTCAGCGAACAGTTCAGGCCGGTTCCACCAGCTGGATCTCCAGCTCGATCTTGACCGCGCTGCTCAGGAAACCGGGCGCGGGCGCACCGACGCCGAGCGCGGTGCGGTCGATGCTGCCGGTGGCGGAGAAGCCCGCGTGCAGCTTCTCGTCGCCGGGGAACTGCTGGACGCCGCCCCACTCCACCTCCAGCGTCACCGGGGTGCTCCTGTCGCCGAGCGTGGCCTCGCCCTCGACGGTGAAGGTCTCGGCGACCCGCACCGGCGCGGTGGCGCGGAAGGTCAGGGTGGGGCGGTTGGCGACGTCGAGGAAGTCGGCGGCGCGCACGTGCTCGTCGCGGGCGGGGTTGCCGGTGTCGAAGGAATCGAGCTGGATGCCGGCGCCGAGGGTGGCGAGCCCGGCCTCGTCGACGGCGAACTCGGTCTCGAAGCTGGTGAACCGGCCGCGCACCTTGGCGATGCCGAGGTGCCGGACGGTGAAGCCGACCGAGGAGTGATGGGCGTCCAGGGTCCAGGCGCCGGGCTTCAGCAGGGTGTCGTTCGTGCTCGTGGTCATGGCTCCACGGTGCCCGTACCCGGCGGGGGTACCAAGGCCGCGGTTATCCTGGCCCCGACAGGGCGAGGTTGGCGCTCCTCGGATTCGGCATCATGGAGCGATGTCAGGCAACAGGTTCGCCGAGTTCCTCGTCGCGCGCAGGGCCGAGCTGCGCCCCGCCGACGTCGGGCTGCCCGGCGCGGGCCGCCGCCGGACCCCCGGGCTGCGCCGCGAGGAGGTCGCGGTGCGCGCCGGGGTGAGCGTGGACTACCTGGCCCGGCTGGAGCAGGGCCGGGACATGAACCCCTCGCTCGCCGTGGTGGAGGCGCTGGCGGGCGCGCTGCTGCTGGACGACGCGCAGCGGCACCACTTCGGGCTGCTCGCGCTCACCGCGGGCCGCGAGGAGCGCTGCCCGGGCGCCGACGCCCCGGTGCGGGTGGTCCCGGAGAGCGTCGAGGCCATCATCCGGGCGCTCGACCCCACCCCGGCCTTCGTGCTCGGCCGCGGCCTCACCGTGCTCACCGGCAACCGGGCCTGGGAAGAGTTCGCCGAGCCGCTCGGCCTGCTCGACCACCCCGGCGACCTCGCGTATTGGGTCTTCCGGCACGAGACCGCGCGCCGGGTACTGCGCAACCGGGCCGCCGTCGCCGAGGCCTTCACCGCCATGCTCTACCGGGCCAGCACCCGCTGGCCCGCGGACCGGGAGCTGCGCGAGATCATCGACGACCTGCGGCAGATCCCGGAGTTCGCGCAGCGCTGGCAGCCGCGGCTGGCAGCCGAGCCCGCCCCGACCCCGCTGCGGCTGGAGCACCCGGTGCACGGCACCGTCACGATCACCGCGGAGCTGCTGGAGACGCAGCGGGACCACACCGTCGTGGTGTGGCTGCCCGACCGCGGGCTCGCCCGCGAGCGGGGGCTCCGGCTGGTGCGCGGCGACCGCGCGGTCAACGAGTAGCGGGCGGCGCCACCCTCGGACACGCCCGGCTCGACGCAGCCCTGCCCCGGCCATCCGGAACGGTGTAGCCCCGCCCGGCAGCCTGGGCCGGGCCCGCGCCTATGCGCCGGCCCCTTTCACAGGCCGAGCGCGGACATCCTGGCCGCGTGCCCGGCCTGCATGCGCTCGATCAACTTCGCCATGCCGTTCAGGTCGCCGGTGGCGTTGAGCACCAGCTCGGTGAGCTCGTCCCGCTGCGCCATCACGTACTGCGCCTGGGTGATCGCCTCGCCGAGCAGCCTGCGCCCCCAGAGCGTGAGCCGATCCCGCTCGGACCCGTTCTCCTGCACCGCGTTCCGCACCTCGTCCACGACGAACTGGGAGTGCCCGGTCTCGGCGAGCACGTCGCGCACCACGGCGCCGACCTCGGTGGGCAGCGAGCCCGCGATCTCGGTGTAGAAGTCGGCGGCGATCCCGTCGCCGACGTAGAACTTGACCATCGACTCCAGCCAGGTCGACGGGTCGGTGGAGGCGTGGTAGTCGTCGAGCGCGCGGATGAAGGGGTCCATCGCCGCGTAGACGTCGACGCCGCGTTCGGCGAGCGCGGTCTGCAACGTGCCGAAGTGCCGCATCTCGGCCGCCGCCATCTTCGCCGCGAGCACCTTGCCCGACAGCGTCGGCGAGAGCGCGGCCTCCTGGGCCAGCCGGTAGAAGGCGGAGATCTCGCCGTAGGCGAGGACCGCGAAGAGATCGTTCACCCCGGGGTGCTCGGCGGGCACGGCCGACTCGGACGAGGACACGTCGGCAGCAGGCGACTCGACTCCCATGCGCACAGGGTAGCCCGCTACCGGACCGGCGCGACCCCACCGGCCACCTCGACCTGTTCGGTGAGGAATTTGTCCAGGTAGGTCCAGGTGGAGTGAGCGGCGTCGGGGCCGGTCAGGATGCCGAGGTGGCTGCCGGGCGCGGTCTCGTACCGCACCGCGCGGGCGCCGGTCAGGGTGCGCAGCCCGGCCTGCACCGCGCCCGCCGGGGTGATGGCGTCGCGCGGGCCGCCGACGAGCAGCACCGCCGCGGCGACGTCGGCCAGCGCGATCCGGCGCGCGCCGAGCCGGAGCACGCCGGACTCGAGGTCGCCCGCCAGCACGAAGCGCCGCCAGACCTGGTCCATGAAGCGGCCGGGGTAGCCGGCCATGTCGGCCAGGAACCGGTCGATGGTCTGCATCTTGGCCAGCGCGTCGGTGTTCGCCAGGTTGCTCGCGACGAAGAACGGCCGGGTGAGCTCGCGGTCCCAGGCGGAGAGGCGGTAGGAGAGCCTGGTCAGCGGCGCGGGCACGCCGCCCGCGACCCGGATCGCGGCCGAGGTGAGCTGCCCGCCGGTCGGCGCGGCCAGCAGCCGCAGCTGCGGCACGCCGAGCATCCTGCGGTAGTCGAGCGGCGAGCCGACCGCGGTGACCGAGCGGATCGGCAGCTCCGGGTGCGCGGCCGCGGTGAGCAGCGCGAGCGTGCCGCCGAGCGACCAGCAGACCAGGTCGACCGGGGCGCCGCCGCGATCCGCCGAGGTGCGCAGCACCGACTCCGGCAGGATGCGGTCGATCCAGTCCGCCAGCCCCATCCGCCGGTCCGCGTACCCCACCGGCCCGTAGTCGACCAGGTACGGCGCCCGGCCGGAGCCGCGCAGGAACTCGACCACGCTCTGCCCCGGCCGCAGGTC
Source organism: Nocardia sp. NPDC057227 (assembly GCF_042669725.1). Lineage (NCBI taxonomy): Bacteria > Bacillati > Actinomycetota > Actinomycetes > Mycobacteriales > Nocardiaceae > Nocardia > Nocardia sp. NPDC057227. The sequence goes on from NZ_JBHUXA010000025.1 coordinate 3,539, forward strand.
GAAGCAGCTCGCGGGGGCGGCCAGCGGCGGGACCAGGAGCACCGCGGGGGCGTCGGCGGGGCCCCGGTGGTGGTAGCGGCGCAGGGTCAGGTGCGGCTCGGCACACAGCACGTCGGACGGCATCGGCTCCGGCGCTCCGACGCCGGAGCCGAGCGGGGTCAGCGCCAGCGCGTTGCGGGCGGCGCGGGAAACAGCGGCGACGATGCTCACCGCGGCAATCTCGCACATCACGGTACCGCCGGTACCGGGTAACTCGGTTTCGTGACGAGGACCACGCCGTCACTCCCGCCGCAGCCCGACCGGGCTCACCGCGGGGACGATCTCGCGCTGCACCGCGTCGACCAGCGGCGCCAGCGAGGTGGTGAGCTCGGTGGCGGCGTCGCTGGGCAGCGCGGCGAGCGCGCCGTTCCAGGCCGCCTCGTCGGTGACCCGCTCGACCCGCTGCAGCAGCGCGGAGCCGCTGCCGGTGAGCGTCGGGCCGTCCGGCTCGCCGGAGACCAGCCCGGCGGCGCGCAGCTCGTCCACCGCGTCCGCCCACTCCCGCTCGGAGACCCCGCGCGCGGGCCGGATCACCGAGACCGGCGTCTTGCCCGCCGCCGCCTGCAGCACCAGCGCCTGCCGACCGGTGACACCGGCCCCGACCAGGGCGGCGACGTGCCCGTCGCCGCGGTGCTCGCGCAGCGCCGTCGCCAGCTGCCAGAGCGCGGCGACCGGGTCGGCGGGGAGCGGCAGCGCCGCGTTGGCGGCGAAGAGCGGGCGGCCGGTGGGGTCGGCGGCGCGCTGCACCGGCGCGAGCAGCTCGACCGCGCGGGCGCACTCGGCCGCACCGGCGCCAGCGCCGCGGAGCAGCTCGGTGGCGATCGCGGAGCGGGCGGTCAGGCAGGTCTCCGGGGTCGCGCGGGTCCAGGCGTCCGGCAGCGCCCTGGTGACCATGGAACGGTGGAATCCGGCGAAGGTGGCGAGCACCGCGGCCGGGCCGACGGCGCCGAGCGGCGCGGCCCGGAAGGCGAAGTAGGTCTGCCAGTACCCGCGCAGCCCGACGGCGGTACCGGCCTCCTTGACCCCGGCCCCGAAATACACCACATCGTGCAGCGGCTCGAGCGTGGTCCAGATTCGACGGGCCGGATGAATTGCCATGCGCGGCAGCGTACGTGGGCGTTCACCGAGGACAAACGGGCGGGCGGACGCAATTGTGCGAACCCGGCATTCCGAGCGCGGAACAATAGCACGCTACAATCATTGCGGACAACGGAAGTTTGCCGGGTAATGGACCCGGGGAAACGCGCCCGATCTCGGGACTCCGTTGCCAGGAAATGTGCGCGCACCGAATCCGCGGCACTGCCGCGCCGCGCCGACGATCCTGCGAGCGGGCCCCGCCAGGGGCTGCCTGCCCCGATCGTCCGGCAGCGAGCCGAGCGGGTGTCGTCCGAGGAGAAACGTGGTCGTCGCGGGCCACCGGCCCCCACACCTCGTGCGCGCTGATGCGATCGACGAGGAAAGGCACGAACCTGAGCAAGATCACTGTCGAACAGGAACCGGGGCTGGCGGAGACGCTGCTGACCGCGGAACTGGACGCGACCCACACTGCTCCCACATTCGCCGAATTGGGGGTGCGCGACGAAATCGTCCGCGCGCTCGACGAGCGGGGAATCGAACGTACTTTCGCCATTCAGGAACTCACCCTGCCGCTGGCGCTCGCAGGTGAGGACCTGATCGGCCAGGCCCGCACCGGAATGGGCAAGACCTACGGATTCGGCGTTCCGCTGCTGCACCGGATCGCCAGCGCCGACGGCACCGCGCCGCTGGACGGCACCCCGCGGGCACTGGTCATCGTGCCGACCAGGGAGCTGTGCATCCAGGTCACCCAGGACCTGGAGAACGCGAGCAAGTACCTGCGCAACCACCAGGGCGCGCTGAAGGTCACCTCGATCTACGGCGGCCGCCCGTACGACACGCAGATCGCCGCGCTGCGCGCCGGCGTCGACGTGGTGGTCGGCACCCCCGGCCGGCTGCAGGACCTGGCCGACCAGCAGCACCTGATCCTCGGCAAGGTCGGGGTGCTGGTGCTGGACGAGGCCGACGAGATGCTCGACCTGGGCTTCCTGCCCGACATCGAGCGGATCCTGACCATGGTCCCGGAGAAGCGGCAGACCATGCTCTTCTCGGCCACCATGCCCGGCCCGATCATCACGCTGGCCCGCACCTTCCTGAGCAGGCCGACGCACATCAGGGCCGAGGAGCCGCACGACTCCGCGATCCACGAGCGCACCACGCAGTTCGTCTACCGGGCGCACGCGCTGGACAAGGCGGAGCTGGTCGCGCGGATCCTGCAGGCGGAGACCCGCGGCGCCACCATGGTCTTCACCCGGACCAAGCGCACCGCGCAGAAGGTCGCCGACGACCTGGCCGAGCGCGGCTTCGCGGTCGGCGCGGTGCACGGCGACCTCGGGCAGGTCGCCAGGGAGAAGGCGCTGGACCGGTTCCGCAGCGGGAAGATCGACGTGCTGGTCGCCACCGACGTCGCGGCGCGCGGCATCGACATCGACGACGTCACGCACGTCGTCAACTACCAGTGCCCGGAGGACGAGAAGACCTACGTGCACCGGATCGGCCGCACCGGCCGGGCCGGGCGCACCGGCGTCGCCGTCACGCTCATCGACTGGGACGAGCTGAACCGCTGGGCCGCGATCGACAAGGCGCTCGGGCTCGGCATGCCGGAGCCGGTCGAGACCTACTCGCGCTCGCCGCACCTCTTCGCCGAGCTCGGCATACCGGAGGGGGTCACCGGCACGCTGCGCAAGGCGCGGGTCGAGCGGGACGACGACGCGGTCGTCGTCGAGCGGCCTGCGCGGGAGCCGCGCGGTAATCGGTCGCGGCGGCGGACGCGGGCCGGGCAGCCCCTGGATTCCGGCGCCGAAGGCGCCCAGGTCGCCGATGGCGGCTCGGCGGCCGATACCGCCGATGCGCCCGCGCGCAAGCGCCGTCGCAGGCGTCGCGGTGCGGACGACGCGGTGGCCGAGGTGTCCGGCGCGGACGGCGCGGACGGCGCGGCGGACGACACCGTGACGGCAGGCGCTTCCGCCATCGCGGCGGATCGCGACACCCCCGCCGAGGTCGACGGCAACGCCGCGGCCGACGGCAACGCCGAGGTCAACGGCACCGCCAAGGTCGACGGCAACGCCGCCGCCGACGGGAACGCCGCGGCCGACGGCACCGCCGAGTCGGCGGACTCCGACGACTCCGGCGACAAGCCCGCCCGACGTCGCCGCAGGCGGCGCAAGCCGGCCGGCGAGGGCGCGGCCGCCCCGGCCGAGGCCACCGCCGAAGCCTGAGTTCACCCCCGAACCGCCGGCGCACCGATCACGGTGCGCCGGCGGTCGCGTCTCCGGAGCAGCGCGAGCGCTCAGCCCCGGGCGCGGCAAACCCCTGCGCTACGCTCGCGTGCGTGCTCGAACCCGAGCGGCAGACCCGCGCCGACCTCCTGACCACCGCCGGGATCGCCGTGCTCGTGCTGCTCGCCGCCCTGGTGGTCTGGGTCAACTCGGGCGCGCGGCAGACCGATTCGGCGACGGCGGCGACGACCGTGGCGCCCCCGCCGGCGGCGGGCACGGTCCCTACCGCGCTGCGCGAGCTGTGGCAGGCCCCCGACCCGGTCTCGGCCAGGGTCCTGGTCTCCGGCTCCGTGCTGATCACCGGCGACGGCGGCACCGTCACCGGCCGCGACGCGGGCACCGGCGCCGAGCTCTGGCACTACCGCCGCGACCTCCCGCTCTGCGGCCTGGAGACCCAGTTCGGCACCGTCATCGCCACCTACCGCGACGACCGCGGCTGCAGCCAGACGACCATGCTCGCCGCGGACACCGGCGCAAGGCGCACCGCGCGCAGCAGCTACCTGGACGGCGAGATCCGGCTCACGGTTGACGGCACCTACACCCTCGCCGCGGGCGACCGCAGGCTGGAGGTCTGGCGCTCGGACCTGGTGCGCACCCTCGAGTACGGCTACGTGGACGCCCCGGTGAACGTGAAGACCCAGCCGCGGCACGACTGCGAGCTGCGCTCGGCGGCCTCCTCCGCCGCCCGGATCGCGGTGCTGGAGCGCTGCCCCGACGACGCCTCCACCCGGCTCACCGTGCTCGACCCGGCGCCGAAGGACAACACCGTGCCCGAGGAGTTCGGCTCCCGGGTGCTCACCGGCCCCGGCGCGGACGCGCCGGGGGCGCGGGTGCTCGCGGTGACCGAGAACCGCGTCCTGGTCGCGCTGCCCGGCGGCCCCGGCCCGGACGGCACCGTGGTGACGCCGCGGCTGGAGGTCTTCGACGGCACCGGCAACGGCGTCACCACGCACGAGCTCTCCGCGCCGCTCGCCGAGTCGGCGACGCTGACCCGGGTCGGCTCGGCCGCGCTGCTCTTCACCGGCAACAGCGTGATCGCGCTGAACGTGAGCTCGTTCGACCCGCTCTGGGTGGCCACCGAGGCGATCGGCTCGCCCGCAACCATGGCGGGCAGGCTGCTGCTGCCCGCACCCGGCGCCGTCCTCGTCCTCGACCCGATCACCGGCGAGGTGCTCGGCCGGATCCCGGTCGACCGCGGTGCGAGCACCGGCCCGGTGGCGCTCGCGGTGAGCGGTGCCACGGTGCTGGAGCTGCGCGACGGCCGGGTGCACGCCCTCGGCTGAGCGCGGGGGGACATGATGGGTGCCATGTCCGCACTCGACGAGGCCAGGCTCGTACTGCTCCGGCACGGCGAGACCCCGTGGTCGACGCTGCTCAAACACACCGGCCGCACCGACCTGCCGCTGACCGCGCTCGGCGAGCGCCAGGCCGCGGCGGCGGGCCCGGTCCTGGCCGGGCTCGCCCTGCGCACCCCGCTCGTCTTCACCAGCCCCAGGCAGCGCGCGCGGCACACCGCCGAGCTGGCCGGGCTCACCCCGGACGTCGTGGACGAGAACCTCGCCGAGTGGGACTACGGCGACTACGAGGGCCGCACCACCGAGGAGATCAGGGAGACCGTCCCGGACTGGACCATCTGGACCGGCGCCGTGCCGGGCGGCGAATCGGCCGCGCAGGTGACCGCGCGGGCCGACGCGGTGCTGCGCCTGGTACTCCCCGAGCTGCCCGCGCGGGACGTGGTGCTGGTCGGCCACGGCCACTTCTCCCGCGCGCTGATCGCGCGCTGGAACGAGCTCCCGGTGCTGGAGGGGCGCCGCTTCGCGATGTCGACCGGCGGGATCTCGGTGCTCGGCTTCGACCGGGAGGTCCGCACCCTGCACGCGCACAACCTGGTCGGCACCGTCCCCGAACCCGAAGGAGCCCCCGAGTGATCCGCCGCGCAGTCCCCTCCGACATTCCCGCCATCGTCGGGCTGGTGCACGACCTCGCCGAGTACGAGAAGGCCGCCGACCAGTGCACGCTCACCGTCGAGCAGCTGCACGGCGCGCTCTTCGGCCCGGCACCCGCGCTCTTCGCGCACGTCGCCGAGGAGCCGGACGGGCGGGTCGTCGGCAGCGCCGTCTGGTTCCTGAACTTCTCCACCTGGGACGGCGTGCACGGCATCTACCTGGAGGATCTCTACGTCACGCCGGATTCCCGCGGCAGCGGCCACGGCAAGGCCCTGCTGACCGCGCTGGCCGCCGAGGCGGTCGACCGGGGCTACAGCCGGGTGGCCTGGTCCGTGCTCACCTGGAACACCCCATCCCTGGAGTTCTACCGCGCGCTCGGCGCCGTCCCCCAGGACGACTGGATCGGCTACCGCCTCGCGGGCACCGCCCTCACCGACCTCGCCGCCACCGCGGACCGGGGCTGATGCGGCTTCCCGCACCGGAGCTGCCCGCCGACGCGGACGCAGCGGTCGCGCTGCAGGAGCGGCTGCGGCACCGGGTGGCGATCACCCCGCTACCCGCGCGCATCCGCACCGTCGCCGGGCTCGACTCCGCCTACACCGAGTCGGGCGCGGTGGCCGCCGCGGTCGTCGTGCTGGACGCGGCGACCCTGTTGCCGGTCGCCACGGCCGTCGCGCACGGCCACACCGATTTCCCCTACCTGCCCGGGCTGCTCGCCTTCCGCGAGCTCCCGACCGCGCTGCGCGCCATCGAACAGCTCGCCACCCCGCCGGACGTGCTGATCTGCGACGCGCACGGGCTGGCGCACCCGCGCCGCTTCGGCCTCGCCTGCCACCTCGGCGTGCTGACCGGGCTGCCAACCGTCGGCGTCGCGAAGAACGCCTGGGGCGAGCACGCCGAGCCCGGCCGCGAGCGCGGCGCGAGCGCCGACGTCACGGTGGACGGCGACGTGGTCGGCCGGGCGCTGCGCACCCAGGACGGCGTCAAGCCGGTGTTCGTCTCGGTCGGGCACCGCGCGGACCCGGACTCCGCCTGCGCCCTCGTCCTCGCCCTGACGCCGCGCTTCCGGCTGCCGGAGACCACCCGCGCGGCCGACCGGCTGTGCCGGGACGCGCTGCGCGACGGGCCCTGACTCAGGGCGCGTCGACTCCGTACTCCTCGGCCATCCAGCGGTTCGTGCCCGGCGCGAAGAGCAGGACGAGGGCGGAGACGACGATCACGCCGAGTACCGCGCCGAGCAGCGGCTGGTGCGAATCGGTGAGCAGCGACCAGGTCACCGGGAGCAGCAGGACCTGCGCGATCACCGCGATGGCCCGGCCCCAGCGCTGCCCGGCCAGCAGCGCGATCCCGGCGGCGAGCACCGCGCCGCCGAGGATGCCGAACCAGGCCGCGGTGCCGTACCCGCTGGCCTGGCTCTGGTCGTACCCCCGCAGGCCGCGCACGACCAGCACGATCACCACCACCACCGCCACCGTGCCCTGCAGCGCCACCAGGGCGCCGGCGCCGCGCACCGAGTTCGGCGTCGCGGCGCGCGCACCGGGCACCTCGTTCTCGTCGCTCTCGACCACCCGCCCAGCCTAGCGATGGCCGCCCCGGCGGCACCGGCGTACTCCGCCAACTAGGCTTCCGGTGTGCGGACGCTGCTCATCGTCAACCCCAACGCCACCTCCACCACCGCCGCGACCCGCGATCTGCTGGCGCACGCACTGGAGAGCCGGACCCAGCTGACCGTCGCGCACACCCAGCACCGCGGCCACGCGGCCGAGCTGGCGCAGTGGGCGTCGACGAACGAGATGGACCTGATCGTCGTGCACGGCGGCGACGGCACCGTCAACGAGACCATCAACGGCTTCCTGCCGCTGCCCGCGGTGGACGACGGCGAGGCCTGGCTGCCCCGGCTCGGCGTGATCCCCGGCGGCTCGGCCAACGTCTTCGCCCGCGCGCTCGGCATCTCCCCGGACCCGGTGACAGCTACCAACCAGCTCATCGGGTTGCTCGGCACCGGCTCGGACCGCAGGATCGGGCTCGGCCTCGCCGAGGACCGCTGGTTCACCTTCAGCGCCGGTGTCGGGCTGGACGCCGACGTCTGCGCGGCGATCGACGCGAGCCGGGCCAGGGGCAGGGCCGCGACGCCGGCGCGGTACGTCCGTACCACCGTCCGCGAGTTCTTCCGGGCGAAAGGCCGGGAACCGAGGGTCCGGCTGCATATCCCCGGCCACGGACCGATCGATGATGTGCATTACGCCTTCGTCACCAACACCACACCGTGGACCTACCTGGAGAGCACCCCGGTGCACACCAACCCGGGCACCAGGTTCGAGACCGGGCTCGGGCTCTTCGCGGTCCGCACCACCGCCGTCGTGCCCACCGTTCTGCTCGCCGGGCAGCTCCTCCGACCGGGGGGAAACCCCAAGTCACGTAACCTTTTCCGGGACGACGACGTGAAGTCGGTGCGGGTCGAGGCGCACGAGCCGATCGGCCTGCAAATCGATGGCGACTACCTCGGAAAGCGCACCGCGGTGGAGTTCACCGCGGTGCCGGACCGGCTCGGCGTCATCGCCCCGCCGCCGCTCCCTCCGGTGTGATCCCGGCCGAACCCGCCCGGTTGGGCTGCACGAATCGGGTATAGCGAGTACAAAGGACCGAGCAGGATCCCCGAGGGGTTCCTTCACAGCGTGAGCTTCCACACGGTGCACCGCGGACCTATTGACATCTACGGTGTTCGTGAAAGCATTCACAAGCAACCGTGCGGAAACATTCGATACGCACAAGTGAACTGATCACCAACAAACCAAAGCGTCTTTCGGGGCGCCCAGACAAGGAGCAGTGGAATGGACTGGCGCCACAATGCCATCTGTCGCGACGAGGACCCTGAGCTGTTTTTCCCGGTGGGAAACAGTGGTCCGGCGCTCGCGCAGATTGCCGATGCCAAGCTGGTCTGCGCTCGCTGCCCTGTCACTGCCGACTGCCTTTCCTGGGCCCTGAAGTCCGGGCAGGACGCCGGCGTGTGGGGTGGTATGAGCGAGGACGAGCGCAGGGCGCTGAAGCGTCGCAACGCCCGCACCCGCACCCGCACCGTCGTCTAGTTTCGACGGCAGGCTGAAACCGAGCCCAGCCCGGCTCGGCGGATGCCACCCGGCCCGGCACCCCCGTGGTGCCGGGCTTCTCTGCTTCCCGCGCCGGTTTGCTAGCGCCCCTGCCGCCTGCCGAGCGGCACCCGGAGCACCGCGTCGGTGCCGATGTCGGCGCCGGGGTGCAGCCCGATCGAGCCACCCAGCTCGGCGGTCACCAGGGTGCGCACGATCTGCAGGCCGAGCCGGTCCGACGCCTCCAGGCTGAAGCCGGGCGGGAGGCCGCGGCCGTCGTCGCTGATGATCACGTCGAGCCAGCGCGCGGAGCGCTCCGAGCGGATGGTGACGGTGCCGTTCTCGCCGGCGTCGAAGGCGTGCTCGATGGCGTTCTGCACCAGCTCGGTCAGCACCATGACCAGCGGCGTCGCCCGCTCGGCGGAGAAGACGCCGAGCGAACCGGCGCGGCGCACCTTGATCCGCGCGGTGTGCACGGTTGCCACGTCGGCCATGATCGGCAGCAGCCGGTCGACCACCTCGTCGAGGTCGACCTCCTCGTCCACCGACATGGAGAGCATCTCGTGCACCGAGGCGATGGAGGTCACCCGGCGCACCGACTCGGTGAGCGCGACCTGCGCCTCCGGGTTCTCGGTGCGGCGGGCCTGCAGCCGCAGCAGCGCGGCGACGGTCTGCAGGTTGTTCTTCACCCGGTGGTGGATCTCCCGGATGGTCGCGTCCTTGCTGAGCAGCGCGCGGTCCCGGCGCTTGACCTCGGTGACGTCGCGCACCAGCACCGCGGCGCCGGCCAGGTCGCCGTGCGGGCGCAGTACCAGGGTGCGCAGCAGCACGGTCGCGCCACGCGCCTCCACCTCCATCCGCCGCCCGGTGCGCCCGGCCAGCGCGGCCTGGATGTCGCCGACCACCTCCTGCGCGTCGAACGGGTCGGTGACCAGCGAGCGGGTGGTGATGGCGAGGTCCTGACCGGCCAGATCGCTCTGCAGCCCCATCCGGTGGTAGGCGGAGAGCGCGTTCGGGCTGGCGTAGACGACGGTGCCGCCGGTGTCCAGCCGGATGAAGCCGTCGCCTGCGCGCGGGCTGGAGTGCGTGGCCGCGCGGTCCTCGGTGGTCGGGAAGGTGCCGTCCGCGATCATCTGGCACAGGTCGTCGGAGCAGGCCATGTAGGCGGTCTCCAGCGCGCTGCGCACCCGGGAGCGCTGCTGGTCGGTGTCCCGGCTGAGCACCGCGATCACGTCGTCGCCGCAGCGCACCGGGATGGCCTCGCGCAGCGCGTAGGAGGGGTGCGGGTGATAGACGCCCTCGGCCTCGGTCTCGCTGTCTGCCCGGACGATCCGCCCGGTGCGCAGCGCCTCGAAGACCGGGGCGTGCTCGCCCCTGGACGCGGCGGTGCCGACCCGGTCCTCCAGGTGCACGGTGGGCGCGGTGGTCGGGCGGCACTGCGCGACGCAGACGATGTCGGCCCCGTCATCGATCGGGCCCGCCCCGACCCAGAGCAGCAGGTCGGCGAAGGAGAGGTCGGCCAGCAGCTGCCAGTCACCCACCACCCGCTGCAGGTGGTCGACGGCGAGGCCGGGGAGGTCGGTATGTTCGGCGAGCAGTTCACTCAGAGTGGCCACGAACGCTCCGGATCAGGAGATGACGGCGATCAGGTCGCCCTGCTGCAGGACCTGGCCGGGCTCGACCGCGATCGAGGTGACCTCGCCGTCGGACTCGGTGAGCACCGGGATCTCCATCTTCATGGACTCCAGCAGGACGAGGGTCTGGTCGGTCCGCACCGCGTCACCCACCGCGACCTCGACGGTCAGCACCGTGGAGACCATCTCCGCACGCACTTCCTCAGCCATGACACCCCGTCCTCGCATCGGCCCATCCGCTGCGGTTACAGCCAACCACACGTGGAAGAATGGCCGTGAATCAGTCAGAAGGGAGACTACCTATGGGTAAGCGCGGACGTAAGAAGCGCAGCCGCAAGGGGAACGCGGCCAATCACGGCAAGCGGCCCAATTCCTGAATCGCGGCCCGAACGCACGAGCGGCACGCTCCTCCACCGGAGGCGCGTGCCGCTCGTTTTTCGATATCAGCCCTGGTCGGCGCGGTCGATCCGGGTGATCGTGACCGATCGCCTGATCTCCAGCGTCAGCCGGTCGCGGAGCGACTCGGGCGCCCGGTCGCCGCCGCACTTGCGGCTGAGCAGGCCCTTGATCTTCTCCTCGATGCCGTACGCCTCGATACACGGCGAGCAGTGCTCCATGTGGTGCTGCAGCCTGGCCCTGGTCGCGGCGTCGCACTCGCCGTCCAGCATCAGCCAGACGTCGGTGAGGACCGCGGTGCAGTCCAGCTCCAGGTCGGGTTCGGGCGTGCCCTCGTCCAGCTCGCTCACTGCCTGACCTCCTGCCGATCCGCCCGGTTGAACCCCCGCTCGCGCGCCACATCGGCGAGCAACCCCTTGAGTTGCTTGCGCCCGCGGTGCAGCCGGGACATCACCGTACCGATCGGAGTGCCCATGATCTCGGCGATCTCCTTGTACGGGAAGCCCTCGACGTCGGCGTAGTACACCGCCATCCGGAACTCCTCGGGGAGTTCCTGCAGCGCCGCCTTGATGTCGTCGTCCGGCAGCGCGTCCAGCGCCTCCACCTCGGCGGAGCGCAGCCCGGTCGAGGTGTGCTCGGCGGTTGCCGCGAGCTGCCAGTCGGTGATCTCCTCGGTGGGGTACTGCGCGGGCTGGCGCTGCTTCTTGCGGTAGGAGTTGATGTAGGTGTTCGTCAGGATCCGGTAGAGCCAGGCACGCAGATTGGTGCCCTCCCGGAAGGACTTGAAGCCCTGGAACGCCTTGATGTAGGTCTCCTGCACCAGGTCCTCGGCATCGGCCGGGTTCCTGGTCATCCGCAGCGCGGCGCCGTAGAGCTGGTCGAGCAGCGGTAGCGCGTCGCGCTCGAACCGCTGGGACCGCGCGTCGTCGCTCTCCTGTCCGGCGCCGCTGTCGTCCGCGGGGCCGGCTCCGGTGTCATCGTCGCTCGTCACACGAGTCCCTTCGGTCGCCGTACCCGCCAAATCTACCGGCAGTTCCGCGGCGACCGGGAACCGCAGGGCATTCGGCGAAGCCGCGACCCACGCCGGGCGTTCCTCGACCAGAACGGGCACCACTCCTCCTTCGGTTGGTTCGCTCTCTCACGGCATGCAACACCGCGAGCACCGTGCCATGTTCCCGCTACCGTTGCGCACATGCCAGGAGCCGCCACCCCCGCGACCACGGTGCTGACGGCGGCGGGCGTCGCGCACCGGGTGCACGCCTACAGCCACGACCCGCGCGCGGACTCCTACGGCACCGAGGCGGTGGATGCCCTCTGCGCGGAGCTCGGCATCGTCGGCGAGCAGGTCTTCAAGACCCTGGTCATCAGCCTGAACACCGGCGGGCTCGCGGTGGCCGTCGTCCCGGTGCCGCGCTCGCTCGCGCTCAAGGCCGCGGCCGCCGCGCTCGGCGCGGGCAAGGCGGTCATGGCGGACGCCGCCGCCGCGCAGCGCAGCACCGGCTACGTGCTCGGCGGCATCTCCCCGCTCGGCCAGCGCAGGCGGCTGCCGACGGTGATCGACGAATCCGCGCTCGGCTGGGATCGGGTGCTGTGCAGCGCCGGGCGCCGCGGCCTGGAGATCGAGCTCGCCCCCGCCGACCTGGTCCGGCTTACCTCCGCCCGGACGGCGGCCATCGCCGCCTAGCGACGCCCCGCGCGCGGCGGATCCGGCGCCGCCGCTCGCGATTCCACTGCCACGCTCGGGGTATACGTGATCCGTATCACCGCGTCCGCGCCGAACCGAGGAGTGATGTCGAATGTCCGCGTCCCGCCTGCTCGCCGCCCTGTGCACCGCCGCCGCACTGACCGGGATGGCGGGCGCCCAGGCCACCGCCGCGCCCGCGGTGACGCCGGTGGCCGACTTCCCGTTCGACGGCAAGGGCGCGGACGACGCCCCCGACCGCGGCGCGAACCCCGGTGACCGCGCGGCGGAGTACGGCGGCGACCTGGCCGCCGAGATCATCGACCTGCTCGCGGACGCGGCCAAGTGCGGGCTGAGCGTCGCCAACCCGGCGGTGGACTGCCCGCTCTGAGCCTCAGAGCAGGCTGATCTGCCCGGACCGCGCGCTCGGGTCGACCGGCTCGAGCAGCTCAGGCCCGTTGTTCCGCACGCTGTTCACCAGCGGCGAGACCGGGCGCGCCACGATGTCGGCGACCGCATCCGCGCCGGGGGTGACGAGCAGCTCCGCCGGGGCGGGGTGGTCCGGGTCCAGCCAGGCGTCCCAGTGCGCGCGCGGCATGGGCAGCGGCATCCGGTCGTGGATGCGGGTCAGCTCGCCGACCGCGTCGGTGGTGAGGATGGTGCAGGAGAGCAGCGGCGCGGAGTCCGGCACCGCGCGATCGCGCCACACCGACCACAGCCCGGCCATGTACAGCCGCTCCCCATCGGCCGCGGCCATGAAGTACGGCTGCTTGGCGGCCTTGCCCTTCCCGGCGCCGGGCTCGACCAGCCACTCGTACCAGCCGTCCATCGGGACGAGGCAGCGCCGCTTCTTCACCGCGTCGCGAAACGACGGGGTGGTAGCCGCCTTGTCCGCCCGCGCGTTGAACAGCGGCTTCCCCTTGACGGGCACGCCGGGCTCGGCGGCCTTGGTCCACAGCGGGATCAGCCCCCAGCGCATCCGGCGCACCCGCAGCCGCGGTTCGTCGTCCGGCCGCTCGTGGTCGTGCCTGCGCACCACCGTGAGTACCTGGGTGGTCGGCGCGACGTTGTAGTTGGGGATGGTCTCGGTGGCCCCGACCTCGTCGATGGCGTCCAGCTCCGCTGCCAACCGCCCTGGATCGGTCGTGGTCGCATATCGTCCGCACATCCTTCGATAGTCCCACCACGCGCCGACACCGTCGGGAACAATCGACTACACCAGGGGTGACCTGGTGAGAAATATGGCCTAGCATTCTCTCAGCGGTGGTGACGCACGCCACCCTCACGCGCCGGTCGCGCACCGACCGGCCAACCCAGGCACAAGGAGAGAACCCACCGTGACAACCACCGAGACCACCCCGGCCGCTCCCGACACGGCGTTGAAATCGGTCGACCCGGCCACGGGTGAGGTCATCGCCACCTATCCGATCGCCGACGCGGACGCGGTGCGCGCGGCCGTCGCCAAGGCCCGCGCCGCCGCCCCGGCCTGGGGTGCGCTGAGCTTCGACGACCGCCGCAAGGCCCTGCTGCGCTGGTCGACCCGGCTGGTCAGCGAGTCGGACGCCTTCACCGATCTCATCCACCGGGAGACCGGCAAGACGCACGACGACGCCTTCCTCGAGCTCATGCTCGCGCTGGAGCACATCGCCTGGGCCGCCAAGAACGCCAAGAAGGTGCTCGGCCCCAAGCGCATCGCCTCCGGGCCGCTGATGTCCAACTTCTCGGCGCGCCTGGAGTACCGCCCGCTCGGCGTGGTCGGCATCATCGGCCCCTGGAACTACCCGGTCTACACCCCGAACGGCTCGATCGCGTACGCGCTCTCCGCGGGCAACACCGTCGTGTTCAAGCCGAGCGAGTTCTCCACCGGCATCGGCAACTTCCTCGCCGAGGCCTTCCGCGCGGCCAACCCGGAGCTGCCGGACGGCGTCTTCGTCCCGATCAACGGCTTCGGCGCGACCGGCGCCGAGCTGGTCAAGGCCGATATCGACAAGATCGCCTTCACCGGCTCCACCGCGACCGGCAAGAAGATCATGGCCGCGGCCGCCGAGCGGCTCACCCCGGTGCTGCTGGAGTGCGGCGGCAAGGACGCGGTGATCGTCGCCGCCGACGCCGACGTCAAGGCCGCCGCCGACGCGGTGGCGTTCGGCGCGGCCGGCAACAGCGGCCAGACCTGCGCGGGTGTCGAGCGGGTGTACGTGGAGCGCTCGGTGCGCGAGCCCTTCGTCGCCGAGCTCACCCGGATCCTGAAGAACGTCAAGCCGGGCTCCGGCGACGACGCCAACTACGGCCCGATGACCATGCCGAGCCAGATCGAGATCGTGCGCAAGCACATCGACGCGGCGCTGGCCAGCGGTGGCAAGGCCGTGCTCGGCGGCCCGGAGTCGATCAAGGGCGCGTTCATCGAGCCGGTGGTCTTCGTCGACGTGGACGAGTCGTCGGAGGCGGTGGTCGAGGAGACCTTCGGCCCGACCGTCACCGTGCGCACGGTGGACAGCATCGACGAGGCGATCGAGCTGACCAACAGCTCCAAGTACGGCCTCTCCTCTGCGGTCTTCTCGAAGAGCAGGGGGCTGGAGATCGCGCGCAGGCTGCGGGTCGGCGCCACCTCGGTGAACTCGGTGCTCGGCTTCGCCGCCATCCCGGGGCTGCCCTTCGGCGGCGTCGGCGATTCCGGCATCGGCCGGATCCACGGCGAGCCGGGGCTGAAGGAGTTCGCCCGCCCGCACTCGATCGCGATCCAGAAGTTCACCGTGCCCGGCATGGCGCTGCTGAGCTTCAGCCGGACCAAATCCACCGTGAACCTGCTGCGCAAGGTCGTCCCGGTGCTGCACGGCCGCAACAAGTAAGGGGCCGGACCGCCCCGATTCAGGGGCGGGGGTGCGTGGCGCGACAACGGCGTCGGCCACGCACTCCATCCGCGGGCCGGAACCGTCGAGGGGCGGCTCCGGCCCGTACCGCGTGCACGAGTTGTCACTCACATGGGAGAAGATGGACCGGTGAGTCTCTGGCCAGCGCCCCAAGTCGATGTCCCCGTGCACGCGACCGTGACCCTGCCCGGATCGAAATCGATCACCAACCGGGCACTCGTCCTGGCCGCGCTCGCCGACGGCCCCTCCACCATCACCGGCGCGCTGCGCAGCCGGGACACCAACCTCATGATCGAGGCGCTGCGCGCGCTCGGCGCAGGCATCTCCGGCGACGGCGACACCCTCGTGGTCACCCCCGCCCCGCTGCGCGCGGGCACCGTCGACTGCGGCCTCGCGGGCACGGTGATGCGGTTCCTTCCGCCGCTGGCCGCGCTGGCCACCGGCGAGGTGCACTTCGACGGCGACGCGCAGGCCAGGGTCCGCCCGCTGCGCACCATCCTGGACGCCCTGCGCGAGCTCGGCGCCGACATCACCGGCGACAAGCTCCCGTTCACCGTGCGCGGCGCCGGCGGGCTGCGCGGCGGCCCGGTGACCATCGACGCCTCCGGCTCCTCGCAGTTCGTCTCCGGGCTGCTGCTCTCCGCGGCCCGCTTCTCCGATGGCATCACGGTGCACCACAGCGGCGCGGCGCTGCCGTCCATGCCGCACATCGAGATGACCGTCGAGATGCTGCGCCAGGCCGACGTCAAGGTGGAGGCGCCGGAGGACCCGCGCGCCCCGCAGACCTGGACCGTGCTGCCCGGCCCGATCCGCGCGCTCGACCGCGAGGTGGAGCCGGACCTCTCCAACGCCACCCCGTTCCTGGCCGCGGCCGCCGTGACCGGCGGCGAGGTCAGCATCCCGCACTGGCCGCGGCTCACCACCCAGCCCGGCGACGTGATCAGGGAGATCGTGGTCCGGATGGGCGGCGAGGCCGGGATCGTCGACGGCGTGCTCACCGTCCGCGGCCCGGAGCGGCTGGCGGGCATCGATATCGACCTGCACGACGTCGGCGAGCTGACCCCGACCGTCGCCGCGCTCGCCGCGCTCGCCGACTCGCCCTCGCGGCTGCGCGGCATCGCGCACCTGCGCGGGCACGAGACCGACCGGCTGGCCGCGCTCTCCACCGAGATCAACCGGCTCGGCGGCAAGGTCACCGAGACCGAGGACGGGCTGGAGATCGAGCCGGCCGAGCTGCACGGCGGTACCTGGCACTCCTACGCCGACCACCGGATGGCGACCGCGGGCGCGATCCTCGGGCTCCGGGTGCCGGACGTGCGGATCGAGGACATCGGCACCACCGCCAAGACGCTGCCCGATTTCGTCGCGCTCTGGGAGCGCATGCTCGACCCGGCACCGGCCGGACAGGGCGTACCGCGCTGAGCAGGCAGAACCGCTCGGCGGGCAGCTCATACGACGAATCCGACGTCCGGATCCGCCCCGGCGGGCGGTCGCGCCCGCGCACCAAGACCCGCCCGCTGCACAGCGACGCCGAGCAGGCGATGGTGGTCGCGGTGGACCGCGGACGCTGGGGCTGCGTGCTCGCGGGCGACCCGGAGCGGCGCCTGGTCGCCATGCGGGCGCGGGAGCTCGGCCGCACCCCGATCGTGGTCGGCGACCTGGTCGACGTGGTCGGCGATCTCTCCGGCGCGCCGGACACGCTGGCCAGGATCGTCCGGGTTACCGAGCGCAGCACCGTGCTGCGCCGCACCGCCGACGACACCGACCCCTTCGAGCGGATCGTCGTCGCCAATGCCGAGCAGCTCTTCATCGTGGTCGCGCTGGCCGACCCGCCGCCGCGCACCGGCTTCGTTGAGCGCACCATGGTCGCCGCCTTCGTCGGCGGGCTGCAGCCCGTGCTCTGCCTGACCAAGGACGACCTCGCCGCCGAGTCCGACTTCGCCACCGACTTCGCCGACCTGGACCTGATCATCGTGCACGGCGGTATCGAGGACCCGCTGCAGCCGGTGCTCGACCGCATCACCGGCCGGCTCACCGCCTTCATCGGGCACTCGGGGGTCGGCAAGTCCACGCTGGTCAACCGCCTGGTGCCGGATGCCTTCCGCGCTGTCGGCGAGGTGTCGGGGGTCGGCAAGGGCAAGCACACCTCCACTCAGTCGGTGGCGCTGCCGGTCCCCTCCGGCGGCTGGGTGATCGACACCCCCGGCGTCCGCTCCTTCGGCCTCGCGCACATCACCCCGGACGACGTGATCGCCGCCTTCAGCGACCTCGCCGACGCCATCGAGGACTGCCCGCGCGGCTGCACCCACCTCGGCCCGCCCGCCGACCCGGAGTGCGCGCTCGACGAGCTGCCGGGAAAGGAGCGCCGAGTGGCCGCCATCCGCCGCCTGCTGGTGGCGCTGAACTCGAACGATCCCTGGTGACAACGGAAAACGGCGGCGCCGCACCTTCCCGGCCGTAAACTCGGCTTGCACGACACGGGGAGAGAACGTCGACGGGCAGGAGCATGTCATGGGAACGCCGGAACCCGTGCCCTGCTATCCGGCGCCGACCATCGCCCGCTGGTTCGTCGACTGGGCGACCACCGAGGACGCCGGGGTCTCCAACCTCAAGCTGCAGAAGCTGCTCTACTACGCGCAGGGGCACCACCTCGCCGAGTACGAGGCGCCGCTCTTCGAGGATCCGGTGCAGGCCTGGCGCTCCGGGCCGGTTGTGCCCGCGGTCTTCCGCGAGTTCGAGGGGTTCGGCGCGGCCTGGGTGGTGCTCGCCGAGGACGACCCGTTCCACTGGGACGCCGTCGACGCCGACACCACCCGCTTCCTGACCAAGGTCTGGAACACCTACGGCGGCATCGCGGGCTGGAAACTGCGCAATATGACGCAGGCCGAGCCCGCCTGGCAGGAGTACGTCGAGCAGGACGAGGGCAATGTCGAGATCCCGGCCGACGTGATCGCCAAGTACTTCCACGCCCGGCGCGGCTGACCCGCGAAACTTGCAGACCGCCCGGCTTTTCCCGGTGCGGGAAAACCGACCACACCGGCGCACCGGCGAGCCCCGACCACCCGCCGGTGACGCCCCGAACAGTCGCTGCTCGGACGGGTGAAACCGGCATTCCGGCAGCCTTTTCCACTACCGTTCGGACCGCCGCCAGCTGGAGTACCCGATCGGCGGCGTTCTCAAGCGCGCTGCTCTCGCTCGACAGAAAGCCGTCTCGAATGTCCGGATCGCCCGACCCGCTGCCCACCCCAGACCCGAGGGATGGCCGCACCGGGCCGCTGCCCGAGCTGTACGGTTCGCCCGCGTATCCGGCTGCGCCGCAACGCATGACGACGGTCGCCGTGCGGCCGTTCCACCCCGTCTACGGCGCCGTGCCGCAGGTCCCGCCCGTTCCCGGATAACCAACCGAAAGGCCCCATGCGCACTCTCGTCACCGCCATCGCCGCGACCGCGCTGCTGCTCGGCGGCGGGCCCGCCGCCCTCGCCGCCCCGCAGTCGAACATCGTCGGGAGCACGACCCCGCACAGCGCCGCGGACCGGCAGTTCCTCCGGGACAGCCACTACGACGAGGAGACCGCGGCGGTGCAGGACGCGGCGATCACACTGGCGCGCACCCAGTGCGACTACCTGACGGCGGTCGGCAACTCCCCCGACGAGCACATCTACCTGGCCGAATCGGCGGGCGAGACGATCGAGTTCCCGTACCTCTTCGTCTACGCCGCGGTCGAGGCGTACTGCCCCGAGAACCGGGCCTGAGCCGAAAAGCGCTGTCGCTCCCGGCGATCGGTGGGCTACCGTCGCACCGCCCGCCGACGCCGAGGAGCCCCCGTGACCGCACCGGACCCGACCACCCTGCACCCGATGGCCGGGCAACCCCGGGTAGTGCTGCTGAAACCGCTGGTCACCTCGGCGCTGATCGAGGTCGGCGAGTACTCGTACTACGACGACCCCGGTGACCCGACCGCCTTCGAGACCGCCAACGTGCTCTACCACTACGGCCCCGAGAAGCTGGTGATCGGCCGGTTCTGCGCGCTCGCCACCGGGGTGCGGTTCATCATGAACGGCGCCAACCACCGCATGGACGGCCCGTCCACCTTCCCCTTCCCCACCATCGGCGGCGGCTGGGCCAAGCACATCGACCTGCTCATGGAGCTGCCGAACCGCGGCGACACCGTGCTCGGCAACGACGTCTGGCTCGGCTACGGGGTCACCGTCATGCCCGGCGTGCGGATCGGCAACGGCGCGATCGTCGCCGCGGGCTCCGTCGTCACCCGCGACATCCCCGACTACGCCGTCGCCGGTGGCAACCCGGCCCGCGTCCTCCGCATGCGCTACCCCGATGCCGACATCGCCCGGCTGCTCGACCTGGCCTGGTGGGACTGGCCGATCGAACATCTGACCGCGCAGGTGCGGGTGCTCATGTCCGGAAGTGTGGACGACCTGGTCGCGGCCGCTCCGGGATCGAACTGCGGTTGACAAGCCACAACCACGAGTTGTAGTTTCATCTGTGACATCTAATGCTGATGTGACATCTGAGCACACCACTCGCCCGAGGAGACCTGCGATGGCTGCCGCCATTCACGAAGTGAAGGCCGCGAGCGTCCCGGACGGCCAGCTCGACGCACTCCACTCGTTCGCCAGTACGCTCGCCCCCTCCGAACTGCGCGACGCTCTGCTCGAGATGAGCAAGGGCGCCCTGACCGGGATGAATGTCGCGGTGTTCGACGACACCGCGACGTGTACCCCCGCCGAGGCGGCGAAACGGCTCGGCATGAGCCGCACCCACCTCTACAAGCTGCTCGACAGGGGAGCGGTGCCGTTCCATCACGTCGGTCGCGATCGGCGTCTCTACGTCAAGGATGTCGTGATCTTCGCCGCCGAACGGGACCGCGATCGCCGTGAGCTCGCCGAGCGCTTCGCCAGAACGGATGCCGATCGAGAGGCCGCCATCGCGGAGCTGATGGACGAGCTGTAGGTCGAACGACGGACACCGGGTGTTGCGCCCGCCGGAACCTCGAATGTCTTGGCACGATGGATCAATGGAGCACAACCGCCGAGCGCGGCCGACGCTGCGGCTGCTCGCTGAAGATCTGCCCACCGGCTGGGAAGATCCCGATCATCTCCGCGCCATAGCCGAGCGCAGGTGGCAGCAATTGCACCCCGTGGCCGAGCTGCCGCATCCGCTGTTGCGTAAAGCGGTCGAGCTGTACGGCTCCGATCCACTGGGGGATCCGGCGCCGCGACTCATCAAGAGCTCGGGAGAGCTGCGGCTGCAGGAGTTGCGGAACGCGCAGTGGCGAGCCGGAATCTGGACCGATCCCGATTCCGGCGTGCGCTGGATCCTCTCCGCCGGCCTGGCGAAGGGCGGCCATCGCGACGAGGACGACTTCTATCAGGTGCTCGAAAGACGAATCGGCTCCGGGGCGACCGCGCTGCTTCCCACCGAACACGATGTGTTGCTGCTGAAACGGGAAACCGCCGCAGCGGCTCTCACTCGATGGCACCTGACGCTGCAGTCCGAGGTGGCCCAGGCCCTCGACCGCCTCGGGAAAGCGGCGAGTACCCGCATCGCGCTGCCACATCCGTCGAAGCCGATCGCCATCGGTACCGTCGACATCGAACTCGACGTCGTCCGCGAGGACGGAACACCGCGCGAGGACTTCTTCCTCACCGTCGACCTCCGCTCCGAACATCAGGTGAGCACTTGGGGATGGCGAGCAATCGAACGCGTCCTCATCTCGATCGCGCCGCCGGTGCAGGACTGGGATCGCCACGGCAATCACTACTTCGTGATGGCGGAGCCCGGGCATCGGAGCAGGCAGTACAACCGTCTCGTCGCCGTCGGCGGGCGGGACGAGACCCTGTTCGCCGAACACGGCACGGTCAGCCACTACACGCACAGGAGCCATATCGCCGAGGCGAGCGTGGACGGCAAGGCGGTCCGGGCCATGTGCGGAGTGGTCTTCGTCCCGACCCGGGACCCCGACCGGCTCACGGTCTGTCCGCGCTGCGCCGAGAATTTCGCCGCGCTGCCGGGCTGACCGAGGCTCGGCGAACCCGACCCCGCGCTCCGTACCCTGGAAACCATGCGAAGCGTACTGTTCGACCAGGTCAATCTCGAGGTGCAGGCGCAGCAGCGGTTCTCGCTGCAGAACTCCCAGATGCTGCGGGTGGGGCTCGGGCCGGATGTGCTCGCGGTGAAGGGGGCGATGGTCGCCTACCAAGGCGATATCCGCTTCGACCACCAGGGGTCGGGCAGCGTCGGGAAGCTGCTCAAGCGGATGGTCACCAGTGAGGACGTGCCGCTCATGCGGGTCTCCGGGCAGGGCGAGGTGTTCTTCGCCAACCAGGCCGGGCACGTCTTCCTCATCGACCTCACCGGCGACGCGCTGAGCGTCAACGGCACCAATCTGCTGGCCTTCGACGCCGCGCTGGAGTGGGACATCAACCGGGTCAAGGGCGCCGGGTTCTTCACCGGCGGGCTGTTCAACACCACGGTCACCGGCACCGGAACCGTCGCGCTCTGCGCGGTCGGCAAACCCGTTGTGCTGGATTGCAGTACACAGCCCACCTACGTGGACACCCAGGCCGCGGTGGCCTGGTCGGCGAACCTGGCGCCCAAGGTGGTCTCCAGCATGAACCTGAAGTCCATGCTGCGCGGCGGCAGCGGCGAGGCGTTCCAGTACGCCTTCCACGGCCCCGGTTTCGCCGTGGTGCAGCCGTTCGAGTGGGAGCCGCCGAGCAAGACGGACAGCACTACTCAGTCGACGTAGGGGTCGTGGAGCCGCACGAGCGCGGATCCAGCTGCTCCGCGGCGGCGAACTCCGCCAGCCCCGCCCACGCCCGCCCGGAGCGCTCGAAGCGCGCGTGCACGGTCTGCGCCTGCTGGTGGTAGGCGATCGAGTTGAAGCGCAACCAGTAACTTGCGCAGTCCGCCCGTCCACTTGGTCGGTGTGCTGCGCAGCAGTTCCTCCCGCATGGCGTCGACCTCGCCGAGCACTCGCTCATCAGCGCTGGTCAGAGCAGTTGTCGGGAACAGCGAAGGCGCCCGCCGAGGTTCGGTGGGCGCCTTCGAGCAGAGATCAGTGCCTGCGGCGGCTCTTCGGGCCGCGCTTACCGCGGGTCTCCGTCCGCGCGGCTTCGCGCCGCTCGCGACGGGAGCCGGAGCTGTCGCCGCCGTACTCCTCGTCGTCGGTGTGCACGGCGGTGCGCCCGCCCTCGTCCGGGCCGGAGTAGCTGAGACCGCGGGGCCCGGAGTCCTCGATGCCCTTGGCGAGCAGGGCGGCGGGGGCGCCGCTCGGCGCTGCCTGGGCGGGCGCCTCCTGGGTGGGGAGGGGGCGGGGGGCGCCTGCACCGACCGGGGAGCGCAGGCCGGGATCGACGGCGACACCGGCGGGCTGCGGCTGCTGCACCTCGACCTGGAGGTTGAAGAGGAAGCCGACCGACTCCTCCTTCAGCCCCTCCAGCATGGCGGTGAACATGTCGAAGCCCTCGCGCTGGTACTCGACCAGCGGGTCGCGCTGGGCCATGGCGCGCAGGCCGATGCCCTCCTTGAGGTAATCCATCTCGTAGAGGTGCTCGCGCCACTTGCGGTCGAGCACGGAGAGCAGCACCTGGCGCTCCAGGTTGCGCATGGCGCCCTGGCCGGCCAGGCCGTCGATCTCATCGGCGCGCTTCGAGTAGGCCTCGTGCGCGTCGTCGAGCAGGATCTCGAGCAGTTCGTCGCGGGTCAGATCACCGGCTTCGCCGACCTCGGTCTCGCCGGTCAGGTCCTTGTGGTTCAGCGCGATCGGGTACAGCGTCTTGAGCGCCGTCCACAGCTTCTCCAGATCCCAGTCCTCGACGTACCCCTCGGCGGTGGCGCCGTCCACGTAGGCGGTGATCACGTCGCTGATCATGCCCTGGACCTGGCCCTCCATGTCCTCGCCGCGGAGGATCCGGTTGCGCTCGCCGTAGATGATGGTGCGCTGCTGGTTCATCACCTCGTCGTACTTGAGCACGTTCTTGCGGATCTCGAAGTTCTGCTGCTCGACCTGGGTCTGCGCGCTCTTGATCGCCTTGGAGACCATCTTGGCCTCGATCGGCACATCGTCGGGCAGGTTCAGCCTGGTCATGATGGCTTCCAGGGCGGCGCCGTTGAAGCGCCGCATGAGCTCGTCGCCGAGCGAGAGGTAGAACCGGGACTCGCCCGGGTCGCCCTGGCGGCCGGAGCGGCCGCGCAGCTGGTTGTCGATGCGCCTCGACTCGTGCCGCTCGGTGCCGAGCACGTAGAGCCCGCCCGCGTCGCGCACCGCCTCGGCGTCCGCCTCGGTCTGCCGCTTGACCTGCTCCAGCGCGGGCAGCCAGGCGGCCTCGTACCGATCGGGCGTCTCGACCGGGTCCAGCCCCTCCTTGCGGAGCAGGATGTCGGCGATGATGTCCGGGTTGCCGCCGAGCACGATGTCGGTACCGCGGCCCGCCATGTTGGTGGCGACGGTGACGGCGCCGGGGCGGCCCGCCTCGGCGATGATCGCGGCCTCGTTCTCGTGGAACTTGGCGTTCAGCACGTTGTGCGGGATGCCGCGCTTGGTGAACTGCTTGGACAGGTACTCCGAGCGCTCCACGCTGGTGGTGCCGATCAGCACCGGCTGGCCGTTCTCGTGCCGCTCGGTGACGTCGTCGACGACCGCGGCGAACTTGGCCTCCTCGGTCTTGTAGATGAGGTCGGCCTGGTCCAAGCGGACCATCTGGCGGTTCGTCGGGATCGGGACGACGCCGAGGCTGTAGATCTGGTGCAGCTCGGCGGCCTCGGTCTCGGCGGTGCCGGTCATGCCGGAGAGCTTGTCGTAGAGCCGGAAGTAGTTCTGCAGCGTGATCGTCGCCAGGGTCTGGTTCTCCGGCTGGATCTCGACCTTCTCCTTGGCCTCGATCGCCTGGTGCATGCCCTCGTTGTAGCGGCGGCCGACCAGGATGCGCCCGGTGAACTCGTCGACGATGATGACCTCGCCGTCGCGGACGATGTAGTCCTTGTCCCGGTTGTACAGCTCCTTGGCCTTGATGGAGTTGTTCAGGTAGCTGACCAGCGGCGAGTTCGCGGACTCGTACAGGTTGTCGATGCCGAGCTGGTCCTCGACGAACTCGACGCCCGCCTCGTGCACGCCGATGGTGCGCTTCTTGATGTCGACCTCGTAGTGCAGGTCCTTCTTGAGCAGCGGGGCGATCCGCGCGAACTCCGCGTACCACTTGGAGGAGGCGTCGGCCGGGCCGGAGATGATCAGCGGGGTCCGCGCCTCGTCGATCAGGATGGAGTCGACCTCGTCGACGACGGCGAAGTTGTGCCCGCGCTGGACCAGGTCGTCCAGCGAGTGCGTCATGTTGTCGCGCAGGTAGTCGAAGCCGAACTCGTTGTTCGTGCCGTAGGTGATGTCCGCGGCGTAGGCGTGCCTGCGCTGCGCTGGCGTCATGCCGGAGAGGATGACGCCGACCTCGAGCCCGAGGAAGCGGTGCACGCGCCCCATCCACTCGGCGTCGCGCTTGGCCAGGTAGTCGTTCACGGTGACGACGTGCACGCCGCCGCCGGAGATGGCGTTCAGGTAGGCGGGGAGCACGCAGGTCAGGGTCTTGCCCTCACCGGTCTTCATCTCGGCGATATTGCCGAGGTGCAGCGCCGAGCCGCCCATGATCTGCACCTTGTAGTGCTTCTGGTTCAGCACCCGCCAGGAGGCCTCGCGGGCCACCGCGAACGCCTCGACCAGCAGATCGTCCAGGTCTTCGCCGTCGGCGTAGCGTTCGCGGAACTCGTCGGTCTTGGCCCGCAGCTCGGCGTCGGTCAGCTCCTCGAGGTCCGAGCCGTACGCGGTGACCTGGTCGGCGACCTGGCCGAGCCGCTTCACGACGCGACCTTCACCAATCCGTAGCAACCTCGAAAGTGTCAGCGCAGGCACGGGTCTCGTCAGTCCTCTGGTCGGTGTGCGGGTGTGTCGTGCGGTCCCGTCGTTCGGCCGGGCCGTTCGGCGAGGCGACCCGCGTCGTCATCGGCACGTTTCATGGTAATGCGGCACCCATGGTAGGCGCCGACGAGCGGTGGGCGCCGAGCGGCGACGACCCACCCGACCGCCCCGGCCCTACCGTACCCGCAGCACGCAGAGCCGCCACCCGCCCCGGTGCGCCCGCAGGCAGGCCGCGACGGCGAAGACGCGCTCGCCGCGCCGGTACCGGCCGAACACCTCGACCCGGCCGCGCGCGCCCGGCGCGCAGCTCACCCGCTCCAGCACGGCGGCGCCGAGCCTGCGCTCCCGCTCGCCGGTGCGGGCGTAGGTCTCCAGCACGGCGACCACCTCGGGATCGGCGATATCGCGCAGGTGCATGGCCCGGCGGCGGCCGTCGAGCACCTCGAGCGCCGCGCGCACCGCCCGCTCGGCGAAGCGCTGCGCATCGCGCTCGGTGCCGGAACGCGGGCCCGGCCGGACCGGCACGCACGGCCGAGCCGTCTGATGGTTCCGGGCGCGGAACATCGCCGATCGAGCGTCCCCGCCGGGCCCGGGCACCGGCTGCACAGCGGCGTTCCCGGTAACCACCGCCGCACCGTCCCCGACCGCCCGCACCGGCTGCCCGGCCGTGCTCCCGGCAGCCGCGCCGTCCCCGGTGGCCGGATCGATCGACGTGCGGCCGCGCGAACCCGGTCGCGGCCGGGAACGCCGCAGCGGCGGCTCCCCGTGCGGCGCGCACGACAACGACACCTTGCTTTCCATCCGAATTCCCCCTGTGCCGAGTCCCCCGAGCTCGATGCGCGACATCCTGCCACCCACCCCCGACACGGTAAAGAATGATGCCGATCACACGGCGAACGCACAGGCTACGAGCCAAAAGCCGGTCCTGCCCGCACAATGGGCGGCAAGCCAACGGAAGGAGCAGCGGGCAGCGTGATCACCAGACTGACGGCGCAGGACGCGTCGTTCCACCGTCAGGAACAGGGCAGCAACCCCGTCTACATCGGTTCCCTCGCCATCCTGGAGGGGCCACTCGACTACGACCGCCTGCTCGATCTGGTGGAGGGCAGGCTGGCGATGGTGCCGCGGTACCGCCGCAAGGTGCGCGCGATCCCGCTGGCACTCGGCAGGCCGGTGTGGGTGGAGGACAGCGGCTTCGACCTGACCTACCACATCCGGCGCTCCGCGCTGCCCGCTCCCGGGAGCGAGGTCCAGCTGCACGACCTGGTGGCGCGGCTCGCCTCGCGCCCGCTCGACCAGGACCGCCCGCTGTGGGAGATGTACCTGATCGAGGGGCTCGCCGACGGCCGCACGGCGGTCTTCACCAAGACGCACGCGGCGCTGGTCGACGGCGAGACGGCGCTGGAGATCGGGCACGTCATCCTGGACGACGGCCCCGACCCGCGCGCCCTCCCCCTCGACTCCTGGCACCCGCCCCGCGAGCCGGGCGACGCCGAGCTGCTCGCGGGCGCCCTGAGCCACCTGGCGGCGCAGCCGCGGGAGGCGCTCGAGGTCGCCAGGGACGCGGGCACGGCGGCGTTCACCGTCCTCGGCGCGGCGAGCAAGGCGGTGGACTCGGTGGTGTCGGCGGTGCGCACCGCCGCCGCGGGCGCGCCGGACAGCCCGCTCAACGCGAGGATGACCCGCAACCGCCGCTTCGACGTCGTCCGCACCGAGCTCGCCGACTACCGCCGGATCCGGGCCCGCTTCGACTGCTCGATCAACGACGTCATCCTGGCGGTGATCACCGGGGCGCTGCGCGAGTGGCTGCTCTCCAGGGACCAGGCCGTCACCGAGTCGGCGACGCTGCGCGCGGTGGTGCCGATGTCGGTCTACCTGAACGATCCGCCCGGCGACACGGCGGGCGAGGTCTCCTCGTTCCTGATCGACCTCCCGGTCGGCGAGCCGAATCCGGTGATGCGGCTCTCGCACATCACGCACGCCACCGCGGCGGCGGGCAGGCAGCGCCGCGGGGTGCGCGCCCGCACCCTGGTGCACCTGGCCGGCTTCGCCCCGGCCAGCCTGCATGCGATGAGCGTCAGGGCGGCGAGTACGTTCGCAGACCACACGTTCAATCTGGTGATCACCAACGCGCCGGGTCCGCAGTCCCCGATGTACATCGGCGGGGCGCGGATGCTGGAGATGTACCCGGTGTCGCCGCTGCTGCGCAATCAGGCGCTGAGCCTCGGGCTGACCTCCTACGACGGGCAGGTCTGCTACGGGCTCAACGCCGACCGCGACGCGATGGCGGATCTCGGGGTGCTGGCCGCGTCGGTGCACGAGTCCCTGGAGGAGCTGCTCGGTGCCTGCGCCTGACGATCGCCCGCTGCGCGTCTACGTGCCCGCGACCATCGCGATGCTGCGCGCGCTGGTCACCGACCGCGAGCTGCGCGCGGTCAGCGGAACCGCCTTCGCGGTCACCCCGGCGCTGCGCGAGGCGTACGCCTCCGGCGACGAGGAGGAGCTGGCCGAGGTCGCCATGGGCGAGGCGGCGCGGGCGGCGCTGCGGCTGCTCGCCGCCGAGGCCGACGACTCCGAGACCCCGCCGATCCAGCGCCGCGCGGTGATCGCCGCCGACGTCACCGGCGCGGCCCCGCGGCCGGACCTGGACGACGCGGTGGTCCGGCTGGCCGGGCCGGTGCCGTACGCGACGATCGCCTCGGTGCACGTCGACCTGGCCGACGCCGAGGCGGACGTGGCGAAGGCCGTCGAGGTGATCGATGCCGCCGATCTGGGCGACCCGGACGCCGAGTTCACCCTCGGCGACGCGGAGGACCACCAGCTGGCCTGGTACGCCACCCAGGAGCTGCCCTTCCTGCTCGAGCTGCTCTGATCGGAACCTTCGGGAGTAGTCACAAAGCCGCTCCGGCCGTCTCCACAGGGCAACCTACGATGCCGTAACCTGACGGCACGGGACGGGCCCCGACGGGGCCCGCGGCAACTCAGGAGACGACCGGCGACGATGTTCGAGAATGTGCGGCAATGGCTGGAGGAGCCCGCGGCCGAGGTGGCCGACCGAGGTGGCCGGTTGAACGTACTGCGCGGCGCGGTCGCCCGGATCACCACACCGCTGCTCCCGGACGACTACCTGCACCTGGTGAACCCGCTGTGGTCGGCGCGCGAGCTGCGCGGCCGGGTGCTGGAGGTCCGCAAGGAGACCGCGGACTCGGCGACCCTGGTGATCAAGCCGGGCTGGGGCTTCGACTGGGCCTTCGAGCCGGGCCAGTACATCGGCTTCGGCGTGCTGGTCGACGGCCGCTGGCACTGGCGCTCGTACTCGCTGACCTCCCCGCCGAACTGGTCCGACGACCCGGCGGCGCGCGGCAAGCGGCTGATCTCGATCGCGGTCAAGGCGATGCCGGAGGGGCTGCTCTCCAGCCACCTGGTGAACGGTGTGACTCCTGGCACCGTGGTGCGGCTGGCCGCCCCGCAGGGCGGCTTCGTGCTGCCGTCGCCACCGCCGCCGAAGGTGCTCTTCCTCACCGCGGGCAGCGGCATCACCCCGG
This sequence comes from Nocardia sp. NPDC057227, assembly GCF_042669725.1. Lineage (NCBI taxonomy): Bacteria > Bacillati > Actinomycetota > Actinomycetes > Mycobacteriales > Nocardiaceae > Nocardia > Nocardia sp. NPDC057227. The sequence goes on from NZ_JBHUXA010000025.1 coordinate 32,012, forward strand.
TGATGTCCATGCTGCGCGCGCTGGATCGGCGCGATGCCTTCACCGACGTGGTGCACGTGCACTCGGCGCGCACCGCCGACGACGTGATGTTCGGCGCCGAGCTGACCGGGCTCGCCGAGCGGCACCCCGGCTTCACCTCGCATCTGCACCTCACCGGCGTGCACGGCAAGCTCGAGCTGGCCGACCTGGACACCCTCTTCCCGGATTGGCGCGAGCGGCAGACCTGGGCCTGCGGCCCGGCCGCCATGCTGGACGACATCGAGAAGCACTGGGCCGCAGCCGGGCTCGCGGGCAAGCTGAACGTCGAGCGGTTCGACGTGGAGCGCTCCGCGGTCGGCGAGGGCGGCACCGTCACCTTCGCCAGGAGCGACCGCAGCACCGTCGCCGACGGCGCGACCAGCCTGCTGGAGGCGGGCGAGGCGGCGGGCGTGCGGATGCCGTTCGGCTGCCGCATGGGCATCTGCCAGACCTGCGTGCTCACCATCACCGCCGGGCACACCCGTGACCTGCGCAACGGCGACGAGCGGCGCGAGGGCGACAAGGTACAGACCTGCATCTCCGCCGCCGCCGGCGACTGCACCCTCGACGTCTGAGACCGGTACGCTCGAGCACAGACCGAGCAGGGAAAGGGAACCCGGTGGCCATCACCGATATTCGCGCATTCGCACACCTCACCGCCGCCGACATCGAGACCCTCGGGGACGAACTCGACGCGATCCGCCGTTCGGTGGAGCTGTCCCGCGGCGCACGGGACGCCAAATACATCAGACACACGATCGCCGCCCAGCGCGGGCTCGAGGTCGCCGGTCGCGCCGTGCTCTTCGGCAGCAGGAACCGGTGGGCCTGGCTCACCGGCACCGCCCTGCTCTCGGTGGCGAAGATCATCGAGAACATGGAGCTCGGGCACAACATCAGCCACGGGCAGTGGGACTGGATGAACGACCCGGAGATCCACTCGGGCACCTGGGAGTGGGATCAGACCGGGCCGTCGGCGCAGTGGCGGCGGGCGCACAACTACTCGCACCACACCTACACCAACGTGCTCGGCAAGGACGAGGACCTCGGCTTCGGCATCCTGCGGATGACGCGGGACGAGCCGTGGCGCCCGGTCCACCTGGTGCAGCCGTTCGCCAACCTGGTGCTCGCCGCCACCTTCGAGTGGGGTATCGCGCTGCACGACTGGCACATCGACAGGGAGCTCTCCGGGGTACCGCCCAAGCAGCTGAACTCCGAGCCGAACGTGCAGTTCGCGCGCAAGATCGCGCGTCAGGTCGGCAAGGACTTCGTGTTCTACCCCGCGCTCACCGGCCCGGCCTGGAATAGCACGCTGAAGGCCAACATGACCGCGAACCTGGTGCGCAACCTGTGGGCCTACGCGGTGATCTTCTGCGGGCACTTCCCGGACGGCGCGGAGAAGTTCACCATCGAGCAGCTCACCGGCGAGACCCGCGCCGAGTGGTACCTGCGGCAGATGCTCGGCAGCGCCAACTTCCGGGCCGGGCGGTCGATGGCCTTCATGAGCGGCAACCTCTGCTACCAGATCGAGCACCACCTCTTCCCCGACCTGCCGAGCAACCGGTACGCGGAGATCGCGCAGCGGGTGCGCGAGCTGTGCGACAAGTACGACCTGCCCTACACCACCGGCTCGCTGGGCAGGCAGTACCTGCTCGCCTTCCGCACCATCCACAAGCTGGCGCTGCCGGACAGCATGCTGCGGCGCACCGCGGACGACGCGCCGGAGACCTCGTCGGAGCGCAAGTTCGCTGGCATCGCGCTGCCCGCGCAGGTCGACCCGGCAACCGGGAAGCGTCGCGGCCTGCGCTCCGCGCTGACCGAGGCCAAGGTCGCGCTGCGGCAGAAGGCGGAGCAGGAGAAGCAGGTGCTCCGCGAGGCGAAACAGGCGCTGGGCGAGAAGGCGCGGCACGAGCAGGACGTGCTGCGCGAGGCCCGGATCACGCTGCGGGACCGGGTCGGAGCCCGGCGTTGGCGGCGCCGGGGAACCGCGTGACCAAGACCACAGCGGGAGCAAAGAACTCGTAACCTACGGTCTCGTAACTTACGATAGAGTAACCACCATGGCTATTTCGGATGTCAAGGAGTACGCGCACCTCACGGAGACCGACGTCGAGGCGCTCGGCGAGGAATTCGACGCGATCCGGCGTGACATCGAGTCGTCGCGCGGCGCGGCCGACGCCCGCTACATCCGCAACGTCATCCGGTTGCAGCGCGCCCTCGAGATCGCCGGGCGGACGGCGCTCTTCGCCGGCAACAAGCGCCCGGCGTGGCTGGCGGGCGTCGCCCTGCTCGGCACGGCCAAGATCATCGAGAACATGGAGATCGGCCACAACGTCATGCACGGCCAGTGGGACTGGATGAACGATCCGGAGATCCACTCCAGCTCGTGGGAGTGGGACAACACCGGGCCGTCCAAGCACTGGAAGCAGACGCACAACTTCCTGCACCACAAGTACACCAACGTGCTCGGCATGGACGACGACATCGGCTACGGCCTGCTGCGCGTCACCAGGGACCAGCGCTGGAAGCCGTTCAATCTCGGCAACCCGGTGTACAACCTGCTCCTGCAGCTCTTCTTCGAGTTCGGGGTCGCGGTGCAGCACCTGGAGCTGGGCAAGGTCGCGGCGGGGCGGTTCAAGGGCGACGCCGAGCGCGCGGAGTTCGAGCGCAAGCGCCAGGAGGTGCTCGTCAAGGTCGGCCGCCAGATGGCCAAGGACTACGTGGTGTTCCCCGCGCTCACCGGCCCGGCCTGGAAGAGCACCATGACCGCGAACCTCGCCGCCAACATGGTGCGCAATGTCTGGACCAACGCGGTGATCTTCTGCGGGCACTTCCCGGACGGCGCGGAGAAGTTCACCAAGGCCGATATCGACGGCGAGTCCAAGGGCCAGTGGTACCTGCGGCAGATGCTCGGCAGCGCGAACATCAGCGGCGGCCCGGTGATCCACTTCATGACCGGCAACCTGAGCCACCAGATCGAGCACCACCTCTTCCCCGACCTGCCGAGCAACCGCTACGTGCACATCGCGGTGCGGGTGCGCGAGCTGGCCGACAAGTACGACCTGCCGTACACCACCGGCTCGCTGCCGGTGCAGTACTTCAAGGCGTGGCGCACCATCCTCAAGCTCTCGCTGCCGAACAAGTACCTGCGCGCCACCGCCGACGACGCGCCGGAGACGGCGTCGGAGCGCAAGTTCGGCGGCAACGCGGTGCCGGTCATCGACCCGGAGACCGGGCGGCGGCGCGGGCTGCGCAGCGCGCTGACCGCGGGCAGGCGGCGGCTCAGCCGGCGCTGACCACGCTTCCCGAACGGCCTCGCACCTGCCCGGTGCGGGGCCGTTCGGCCGTTCGGGGTGCGGAAACCTGATTCACTGATGGGGTGTGTGCCAACGATGTCCACCAGCACGCCCTGAGCGTCTACGAAGCCATCCGCCTGCGCCGCGACGTGCGCGCCGAGTTCACCGGTACCCCGATCGACGACGACACCCTGTGGCGGCTGCTCGACGCCGCGCACCGGGCGCCGAGCGTCGGCAATTCGCAGCCGTGGGACTTCGTCGTTGTCCGCGAACCGGCGACGCTGGAGCGGTTTGCCTGCCACGTCGCCGAGAAGCGCCGCGAGTTCAGGGACAGCCTGCCGCCGGAGCGGGCCGCCACCTTCGACCCGATCCGGATCGAGGGCATCCGGGAGAGCGGGACCGGCGTCGTCGTCAGCTACGACCACGCCCGCGGCGGGCCGAACGTGCTCGGCCGCGCCACGGTGCCGGAGACCGGGATCTTCTCCACCGTGCTCGCCATCCAGAACCTGTGGCTCGCGGCCACGGCCGAGCAGATCGGCGTCGGCTGGGTGTCGTTCTACGACGCCGACCACCTCGCCGAGCTGGTCGGGCTGCCGCCCGGGGTGCAGCCGGTGGCCTGGCTCTGCGTCGGTCCGGTGCGCGAGTTCCAGCAGGTGCCGGATCTGGAGCGGTTCGGCTGGCGGGCCGGGCGCACCCTCGAGCAGGCGGTGCACCGGGAGCGGTTCGGCGGGTGAGGGACGCCCGAGCCGCGGCGGCACCGGGCCAGGGGCGCGGCAGCGGTCAGACCCGCTCCAGCACCGCGGACGCGCCGATGCCACCGGCGGCACAGATGCCGAGCAGCGCGGTCTGCGCGCCGGTGCGGGCGAGCTCGTTGGCCATCGTGGTGACCATGCGGGCGCCGGTGGCGCCGAACGGGTGGCCGAGCGAGACCGAGCCGCCGTGCACGTTCACCCTGGCGGGATCGACCGCGCCGACCGCGGTCTCCCGGTCCAGCCGGGTCTTGGCCCATTCGTCGCTGGCCAGCGCGGCGAGCACGGAGAGCGTCTGGGCGGCGAACGCCTCGTGGATGTCGACCAGGTCGACGTCGGCGAGCGCGAGCCCCGCCTTGTCCAGCGCGCGCGGCATGGAGATGGCCGGGCCGATCAGCACCTGGTCGGTGGGGTCGACGCTGACGTAGCTCCAGGAGCGGAAGGCGGCGAGCGGAGTCAGCCCCAGTTCGCGGGCCTTCTCCTCGCTCATCAGCAGCACGGCGGAGGCACCGTCGGTGAGCGGGCTGGCATTGCCCGCGGTGACGGTGCCGTCGGCGGCGAAGACCGGCTTCAGCCTGGCCAGCTTCTCGACGCTGGTATCGCCGCGGACCAGGCCGTCGCGGGTGACGGTGCGACCGTCCGGGGTGGTCACCGGCACCACCTCGGCGTCGAAGCGGCCGGAGGCGATGGCGGCCGCGGCCCGCTGGTGCGAGCGGACGGCGAACTCGTCCTGCGCGGCTCGGCCGATGCCGTGGATCCGCGCCATCTTCTCCGCCGACTCCCCCATCACCTCGCCGGTGGTGCGCTCGGCGATCTTCGGCCGGGTCGGCAGGATGTCGGTGAAGGGCGCCAGCTGCCGCACCGCGGCCAGGTAGTCCTTCGGCTTCGGCTTGCCGAGCGCGATCGGCGCGGCGGCGTGCACCACGTGCTGCGGCAGCTTGATCTCGGCATTGCTGGTGGAGTCGCTGCCGCCCGCGATCATCACGTCGTACTCGCCGCGCTCGATGGCGGCGGCCGCGGTGGTGACGGCCTGTAGCCCGGAGGCGCAGGCCCTGGTCACCGTGTGGCCCTCGCAGCCGGGGTCGAAGCCGAGGTCGAGCGCGATCTCCCTGGCGATGTTCGGCGCCGCGCTCGGCAGGATCACACCGCCCCAGACGATCGCCTGCACCAGCTGCTTGTCCAGCCCGGTGCGCTCGAGCAGCCCGCCGACGGCGGCGTCCGCGAGCGCGATCGAATCGAGCCGGGTGAAGTCGGTGAAGGCGCGGACGAAGGGGGTGCGGGCGCCTGCGACGACGACGGCACGGCGAGCGGTGGAGGCCATGGCCGTAACTTACCCTACGGTAAGGTCCGCCGGGCCGGATTGTCCCGGACACACCACCGGCCGGTGCGCGAGGCACCGGCCGGCGGCTGGAGGCGGGGGCTCGATCAGGCCAGTCGGATCAGGCCGTAGTCGAAGGCGTGCCTGCGGTAGACCACGGACGGCCGGTCGGTCTCCTTGTCGTGGAACAGGAAGAAGTCGTGGCCGACCAGCTCCATCTGGTACAGCGCGTCGTCGACCGTCATGGGCGCCGCGGAGTGCACCTTGGTGCGGACGATGTGGCCGGGGCCCTGGTTCTCGTCGGCGGGCGCCCAGGGGTCGGGCTCGCTCTCGGCCTGGGCGTCGGGGTGCGCGTGCGTGGAGCCGTTCCGGCCGAAGAGCGTCTCGTCGACCAGCTCGGCAGTGGCCTCGGCGACCGAGAGCGGCGTCTTCTCGCCGTAGTGCACCTTGCGCCGGTCCTTGGTGCGGCGCAGCCTGCTCTCCAGCTTGGCGGTCACCGACTCGAAGGCGGCGTAGAAGCTGTCGGCGCAGGCCTCGGCCCGGACGATCGGGCCCTTGCCGCGCGCGGTGATCTCGACGCGCTGGCAGCTCTTGCGCTGCCTGCGGTTGCGTTCGTGGAACAGCTCGACGTCGAAGAGGAAGATCGACGGGTCGAACCGTTCGAGTCGGGAGAGTTTGTCGGCGACGTAGATGCGGAAGTGGTCGGGCACTTCGACATTGCGGCCCTTGACCACGATGTCAGCCCGGCTGGCTCCTCCCTCGGCGGTGGTTTCCGGTTCGTCCAGCGTGCCGCCGCGCGGCATCGAAGGATCTGCGTCTTGGACTGAAGGACGTGATGACGTCACGCGTACCTCCCGGATAGGGCCGCACCGTCGAAATGGCGGGCGGCGGGGATTGATCGTGCCGATCGGCTCTCCGCTCGGCACCGAATGTCCGAGGCCCCACCTCCAACTCCCGTGTCGGGTGTGTGTTCGCGACGCTAGTCCGCCCGCGACCGGTCCGCCACTGTTCACGCAAATTTTCCGTCGATCACGTTCCGCATGTCACCAGCACGTCATGAATGGGTATCCGGTAGCGTCGCGCGACCCGGACCGACTCGGCCGCGGTCGCCCCGGTGGTCAGCACATCGTCGACCAGGAAGACCTGGGGATTCACTGTCCCGGACAGCGTGGCGAGCACCTCGGGCCTGACCACGACCCGCGCTGTCAGATTGCGCCTGCGTTGCGCCGGAGTCAACCCGACCGAATCGCGCGTACCGTGCCGCGATCGCAACAGTGGCGCCATCCGGCAACCGGGCAGCCAACTCGCCGCCACCGCCGCTGTCCGGGCCACCGGATCGCCGCCGCGGCGGCGGGCGGCGGCGGCCCGGCCGGGCGCGGGGATCAGCAGCAGCGGGCGGCCGGGGGTGCGCAGCCGGTGCAGGCCGCGGGCGAGGGCGTAGCCGAGCGGGGCCGTCAGATCGCGGCGGCCGCGCTCCTTGAGCGCGAGCACCGCGCGCCGTCCCGGCCCCGCGTACGGGCCGAGCGCCCAGCACGGCACGCCCGGGTCGGTGCGCGGGCGCAGCCGGGTCGGCGGGCCGTCGAGCGCGCTCGCGCACTCGGGACACCACGGGAGGCCGGGCAGGCCGCAGCCGCCGCACTCGACGGGCAGGATCAGATCCAGCAGGGTCCGCATGACCGGCAAGTGTGGCCGGAGCCACCGACACGACGGGTTCGCCGCCCGGATCGGCAGCGCCGACGCATCGCCGCCGAGCCGGAGGTGCTCGGGCCGATCAGCCTGGCAGCACCGGGACCACGTTCTCGCCGGTCAGCCCGGGTACCTCGCGCCAGAACCCCTCGGTGGTGACCGGCTGGCCGTACTGCAGCTGCAGCACCGCGCGGGAATCGGCGACGTACCAGGTGTCCAGCGCCGCGCTGACCACCCGCATCGGCGGGGTCAGGTTCTGCGAGGTCTGGGTGACCTGCTCGGAGCCGTCGATGGAGACCGTGACCACCGGGTCGACATTGCCCTCGCGGGCGATGATGATGGTGTCGCCGCTGAGCCAGCTCAGCGAGACCGCCCTGGTGCTGAGCCCGACGGCGAGCGGCTGCGGCGCGGTGAAGGCGTAGCGGCCGTCCGGGCGGCGCTCCACCACCGCGACGTACACCTTGCCGTCCGCGATCAGCGCGGCGCGCACGCCGCTGCCGGAGATCCGCAGCTCGGTGATGGGCGGCCGGGGCGAGAGCGCCGAGGTGACCGCGGTCAGCGCGGAGATGTCGACATCCTGCTTGGAGACGGTGCCGGTGGCCCGGTCGGCGGCGGCCCTGACCACCCGCTCGCCGTCGACGACGGCCCAGGCGGCGCTGCCGTCCGAGTTCCAGGTGGGTCGGCTGATGGTGGCGCCCTCGGCGACCGGGAAGGCGTCGCCGCCGTAGCTGCCGACCATGAGGGTGGCGCGGCCCGCGTCGGCGGCCACCGCGGCGACAAGCTGGCCGTCCTCGGAGAGCGCGGCCGACTGCAGGTTGTTCACCCCGCCGAAGTAGCCGGGCACCGGGGTGATGCCGGTCTCCCGCACCTGCATCAGCGTGCCGTTGCGCAGCGCGAAGAGCCCGATCTTGTTCCGCAGGTGCGCGTCGGGGGTGTACTGCTCGATATCCGCGACCGACCAGCCGTTGGCGGCGAACCGGTCGTCCAGCGCCTTGCCGTCGGCGAGCAGCACGTACGGGCCGAGCACCTCGGCCGCCGAGAGCGTCGCGACCACCTGGGCCGCGAGCAGCTCCTTGTCCCGCGGGGCCAGCGCCGCGGCGCCCGCCAGATCGATCCGGACCCCGCCGAGCCCGACCCCGACCTCCTCCGGGTCGCCGTTGGCCTTGGTCACCGCCCCGCGCAGCGCCACCGGCGGCGCGACGACGGTGCGCACGTTCTCGGTGAGCGCGGGCTGCGGGCCGTCGAGCAGCAGGTCGAGCAGGCGCTGGGTGCGCTGCGCCGGCGGCACCGAGACCCAGCGCAGGTCGGGAACGAGCGAGCTGCCGTTCGGGTCGAGGAAGTAGAGCGCGTGCCGCTGGTACGCCTTGGCGAAGGCGGCATTGTCCATGACGACGCCGTCCGGCAGCTCGTCGATCCGCCACTCGCCGCCGACCCTGGTCATCTCGATCTTGTTTTCCAGCATCGAGCCGTCCGACGGCCGGTACGACCCGTCCGCGGAGAGCTCGCCGACCTTGCGCGCCCGGATGACGTAGGTCGCGGCGTCGCCGCCGCGCGATTCGCGCAGCGTGTCCGGCTTCTCCACGATCACGGTGCCGGCCGCGTCGTCCCAGCGGGTGGAGGCGGACGCGGTGAGGTACTGCCGCGCCGCCTCGTGCCGGTTCGCCGGGGTGGCGGTGGCCTGCAGGAAGTCGCGGAGCAGCAGGTCGGGGTCGCGGCCGGAGATGGGCGGCGGCGGGCCGTCCGAGGTCGGTTCGCGGTCCAGCGTGCCGAGCGCCTGCGGGGCCGACGACTCCGGCAGGCTGGCGCAGCCGGTGAGCAGCACCAGCGCGGCCACCAGCACGCCGATCACTCCCCGGCGCACGGCGGCGAGGGGTCGGGTACGCATCGTCATGACTGTACGTCCCGGTTCTCGGCCAACCCCCGACCGGTGGAGTACGTGCCGTTCTCCACACTCGCGACGAACTCCGCGATGGGGTCAAGGGGAAGCCGGACGGTGTCTGCCTCGTCCGGTTCGGGCTCGGTGCGGATCGGCACCTTGCGCGGCGCGTCCAGCGGCAGCGGGCTCGGGCCGAGCTTGCTCCCGCGGGCCATCGGCAGGGTGAGCCGGAAGCTGGCGCCGCTGCCGAGCTCGCCCCACGCCTCCAGTCTGCCCTCGTGCAGGTGCGCGTCCTCCTGGCTGATCGAGAGCCCGAGGCCGGTGCCGCCGGAGCGGCGCATGCGCGAGGGGTCGGAGCGCCAGAAGCGGTTGAAGACCAGCTTCTCCTCGCCCGGCCGGAGCCCGACGCCCTGGTCGCGGACGATGACGGCGAGCGCGTTGGCCTGCTGGTCGCCGCGCATCCGGATCAGCACCGGCTTGCCGTCGCCGTGGTCGATGGCATTGGCGAGCAGGTTGCGCAGCACCCGCTCGACGCGGCGCGGGTCCACCTCGGCGACCAGCGGATCCTCCGGCAGGTCGGCGACGACCTCGACCCCGGCGTCCTTGGCCAGGTGCCGCACGGTGGAGATGGCGGCCTTGGCACACATCCGCACGTCCAGCGACTCCACCTGCAGTTCGGCGACGCCCGCGTCGTGGCGGCTGATCTCCAGCAGGTCGTTGAGCAGCCCCTCGAACCGGTCCAGCTCGTTGACGAGCAGCTCGGCGCTGCGGGCCAGCGCGGGCGAGAGCTCGTCGCTGCTGCTGTGGATGAGGTCGGCGGCCATCCGCACGGTGGTGAGCGGGGTGCGCAGCTCGTGGCTGACGTCGGAGGTGAAGCCCTTCTGCAGGTTGCCGAACTCCTCCAGCTGGTTGATCTGGGTGGAGAGGCTCTCGGCCATCTCGTTGAAGGCCTGCGCCAGCTTGGCCATGTCGTCCTCGCCGCGGACCAGCATGCGCTCCTTGAGCCTGCCGTCGGCGAAGCGCCCCGCGATCCGGGCGGCCGACCGGATCGGCAGCACCACCTGCCTGGTCACCAGTGCGGAGATGGCGGCGAGCAGGACCAGCAGCACGGCGCCGCCGACCAGCATGGTGCCGCGCATGAGCGCGAGGCTGCGCTCCTCGTTCACCAGCGGGAAGACCAGGTAGATCTCCAGGGTCGGGATCTCGGCGCTCGGGCTGCCGATCACCAGCGCGCGGCCGCGGTAACCGTCCGGGTCGTCGACGGTGGCGAACTGGTAGCTGATCTGGCTGCGCTGCACGAAGCGGCGCAGCTCCTCCGGCACCTCCTGCACCGGCCCCGAGGTCATCTGCTGCGGCGGGGTGCCGCCGATGACGGTGAGCGCGGAGTCGAAGCTGCCCGCGACGCCGCCGGACTGCCCGGTGCCGCCGCGGTTGGAGAGCGAGTCCCGCGCCTCGGCCAGCTGCTGCTGCTGGATGCCGTTGCCGTGCGCGCCCGCCAGCTGGCTCTCCACCGTGTTCCTGGCGCGCTCCATCTCCTCGATCGCCGCGTTCAGCTTGGCGTCCAGCAGCCGGTCGGTGATCTGGCTGGTGAGCACGACGCCGAGCACGGTGATGACGATGAGCGAGAGGGTGAGGGTGGAGACGATGACGCGCAGCTGCAGCGATCGCCGCCACAGGTGGCCGAGTGCGACGCCCTGGCGCTGCGCCCACGCCGCGGCGATCTCGACCGCCGGGCGCAGGCGCGCGATCAGGCGGTCGATCACGGCGGTCCGGCCTTGTACCCGACCCCGCGAACGGTCAGTACGATCTCCGGATTCTCCGGGTCCTTCTCGACTTTCGCGCGCAGCCGCTGCACGTGCACGTTCACCAGCCTGGTGTCGGCGGCGTGCCGGTAGCCCCAGACCTGTTCCAGCAGCACCTCGCGGGTGAAGACCTGGCGCGGCTTGCGGGCCAGCGCGACGAGCAGGTCGAACTCCAGCGGGGTGAGCGAGATCTGGGTGCCGTCCCTGGTCACCTTGTGCGCGGGCACGTCGATCACGATGTCGGCGATGGAGAGCTGCTCGGAGGGCTCGTCCTCGGTGCGGCGCAGCCGCGCCCGCACCCTGGCCACCAGCTCCTTGGGCTTGAACGGCTTGACGATGTAGTCGTCGGCGCCGGATTCCAGGCCGAGCACCACGTCGACGGTGTCGGTCTTGGCGGTCAGCATGACGATCGGCACGCCGGAGTCGGCGCGCAGCACCCGGCACACGTCGATGCCGTTCATGCCGGGCAGCATGAGGTCGAGGAGCACGAGGTCCGGCCGGATCTCCCGCACCGCGGAGAGCGCCTGGGTACCGTCGCCGACCACGTGCGGGTCGAACCCTTCCCCGCGCAGGACGATGGTCAGCATCTCGGCGAGAGCCATATCGTCGTCGACGACCAGAATCTTCGGCTTCATGATTCCTATGTTGTCATCTCGGTGGCGGGCGACGGGCCGCCACGCCAACACTGGCGAATTCGCACCGCACCCGCCACGCTATCGGCGCAGTACCGCGGCGAGCCGGTCGGTGACCGTGGCCGGATCGTCATCCGGGCGGTAGCGCCACCAGGGACCGGCCCAATCGCGTTCGGCCAGCTCACGGTACACCGCGCCGGTGCGAAGTTGCAGCTCGGCATCGCGTTCGTAGGCGTCGAGCCCGCGGCCGGGGTCGAGGCGGCCGCGGCGCAGGGCCCGCTCGGCGGCCAGCTCGGTCGGCACGTCGAGCAGGATCTGCAGGTCGGGGCGCGGCAGCCCGAACCGGTCGTACTCCAGTTCCGCTGTCCAGGAGACGATCTCGCCGTCCGCGGTCTGGCCGAGCCGGGCCGCGCTGTAGGCGGCGTTGGAGGCGACGTAGCGGTCGAGCACCACGAAATCGTGCTCGGCGAGCAGCTTCTCCAGCTCGTCCTTCGCCCCCGCCCGGTCCAGCGCGAAGAGCAGCGCCATGCCGGAGACCGAGGCGGCCAGGTCGCCGTGCTCGCCGCGCAGCGCCTCGGCGGCGAGGTCGGCGTGCACCGAGCGCCCGTACCGCGGGAAAGCGAGCGTGGCGGTGCGCGATCCGCGCGCGGCCAGATCGCTGACGACCCGCTCGGTGAGCGTGCGCTTGCCGGAGCCGTCCAGCCCTTCCAGCGCGATGAGGGTGCCCATGCGCAGGGAGACTACGCGGGGCCCCGCCGGCTGCCCGGCGGGGCCCGGTGCGTCAGTACCGGTAGTGGTCCGGCTTGAACGGGCCCTCCACGTCCACGCCGATGTACTCGGCCTGGTCCTTGGTGAGCTTGGTCAGCGTGCCGCCGAGCGCCTCGACGTGGATCTTGGCGACCTTCTCGTCCAGGTGCTTGGGCAGCCGGTAGACCTCGTTGTCGTACTCCTCCGGCTTCGTCCACAGCTCGATCTGGGCGATCACCTGGTTGGAGAAGCTGTTCGACATCACGAACGACGGGTGCCCGGTCGCGTTGCCCAGATTCAGCAGCCTGCCCTCGGACAGCACGATGATCGCCTTGCCCGAGTCGAAGGTCCACAGATCGACCTGCGGCTTGATGTTCAACCGGTCCGCACCCGAGCGCTCGAGCGCGGCGATATCGATCTCGTTGTCGAAGTGGCCGATGTTGCCCAGGATCGCCTGGTCCTTCATCGCCTTCATGTGCTCGAGGGTGATGATGTCCTTGTTACCGGTGGAGGTGATCACGATATCGGCGTGCCCGATCGCCTGCTCAACGGTGACGACGTCGTAGCCGTCCATCAGCGCCTGCAGCGCGTTGATCGGGTCGATCTCGGTGACCTGCACCCGCGCGCCCTGCCCGGCAAGCGATTCCGCACAGCCCTTGCCGACATCGCCGTACCCGCAGATCAGCACCTTCTTGCCACCGATCAGCACATCGGTGCCGCGGTTGATGCCATCGATCAGCGAGTGCCTGGTGCCGTACTTGTTGTCGAACTTCGACTTGGTCACCGAATCGTTGACGTTGATCGCCGGGAACACCAGCTCCCCCGCGGCCGCGAACTGGTACAGCCGCAGCACACCGGTCGTGGTCTCCTCGGTCACCCCGCGCACCGACTCCGCGATCGCCGACCACTTCCCGCCCTCGGTCGCCAGCCGCTCACGCAGCAGGTTCAGGAAGACCTTGAACTCCGCGGAGTGGTCCTCGTCCTCGGGCGGCACGACCCCGGCCTTCTCGTACTGCGCGCCGCGCAGCACCAGCATGGTCGCGTCGCCGCCGTCGTCGAGGATCATGTTCGTCGGCTCGCCCGGCCAGGTCAGCATCTGCTCCGCCGCCCACCAGTACTCTTCCAGCGTCTCGCCCTTCCAGGCGAAGACCGGGGTGCCCTTTGGCTCGTCCACCGTGCCGTGCGGGCCGACCACGACCGCCGCGGCAGCGTGGTCCTGGGTGGAGAAGATATTGCACGACGCCCAGCGCACCTCGGCACCGAGGGAGGTCAGCGTCTCGATCAGCACCGCGGTCTGCACCGTCATGTGCAGCGAACCGGAGATCCGCGCACCCTTCAGCGGCTGCACCTCCGCGTATTCACGGCGCAGCGCCATCAAGCCGGGCATCTCGTGCTCGGCCAGCCGGATCTCCTTACGGCCGAACTCGGCCAGCGACAGATCCGCCACCTTGTAGTCGATGCCATTGCTGACATCGGCCGTCAAAGCGGTTTCAGTGGAAAGTTCGGAAGTCGTCATCTGCCTCTCCAGGGATTGGGCGGCGGTACCCGGCAAGGCTAGCCGCTCGGTCGTGTGCCGTGCCGGGGTGTCCCCGGCTGCGGCGGCCGAACGTACCGAGCCGAATTCGATGCGGCTCAGCCGAACGGAGCGCCGCTCGGGAAGAGCGTGGACTCCGCGGTGATCGCGCCGTCCGGTTCGTCCGCGTATTCGCCCGCGCAGCCGCCGGCGAGCGCGGAGCGCAGCTGGTCGAGCACCGCGGGCAGCACCGGTTCCAGCGAGTGGTCGATACCGCCGTTGCCGAGGGTCGGGAAGGGGGTGAGGCGGCACTGGCCGCCGTCCAGCCTGCCGTCGCTCCATTCGCGCTCGCTGCGAATGGAGTAGTAGGTGGTGGCGCCGGGGGTGTCGTCCCCGGCGTTCAGCTGCTCCATGAAGGGCGTGCCCGGGCACGCCTCCGGTGCGGCGGGCTGCCCGCAGGCGCCGGGCGAGCCGTACTGCGGTGCGCCGATCCCGACGTACCGCGCCACGGTGTCGGCGCCGCCGAGTTCCCGCAGGTAGTACCGGCTGCTGAGCGCGCCGATGCTGAACCCGGTCAGGGTGACCGGCAGCCCCGGATTCGCGGCGGCCGCCGCCGCGACGGCGCCGTCGATGGCAGCGGCGTCGGCGGCGATGTCGAAGCCCTTCAGGTCGAGCACGACGGGTTCGTAGCCGTCGGCCCGGAGCGCGGCGGCCAGCGGCTGGTAGGGCAGCGCGCCGAGGTACTGGCCGGGCACGATCACCACGACCCCGCGAGCGGGCTCGGCGTGCCCGGTACCGGCGGTGCCGAGCGTGGCGAGCGCAGCCGTGAGACCGACGAACAGAATCCGCTTGAGCATGAAGCGCAGCCTAACCTCACCCCGCCGCGATGTGGGGTGCTAGGCGGCGCTGCCGTACTGCGCGAGCAGTTGCTCGCGCTTGGCCGGCTGCAGGTTGGCCCTGGTGATGTCGCCCCGGTAGTGGGCGAGCACCCGGTGGTCCATGGTCCGTCGCCACAGCGGCGGGAACGCCGCGAACACGATCATCGACGCATACCCCGCGGGCAACTGCGGCGCCACCTCCGAGGTCCGCAACGTCTGATACCGCCGCCCCGGATTCGCATGATGATCACTGTGCCGCTGCAGATGGAACAGGAAGATATTCGTCACCAGACGATCACTGTTCCACGAATCCCGCGGCGAGCACCGCGCCCAGCGGCCGTCGGGCTTCCGCTCCCGCAACAGCCCGTAGTGCTCGACATAGTTGACCGTCTCCAGCAGCGCCGCACCGATCACCGCCTGCAACAGCAGCCACGGCAGGATCGCCACCCCGAACGCCAGCACGAGGCCACCGAACAGAACGATCGTCATCGACCACGCTTGCAGAATGTGGTTCTGCGGCGACCACCACCGCACACCCCTACGTGCCAAGCGCTGACGCTCGATCGAGATCGCCGATCGGAACCCCCCCGACACGCTGCGCGGGAGGAACGCGTACAGCGACTCCCCCAACCGGGCGCTCGCCGGATCCTCCGGGGTCGCGACCCGCACGTGATGGCCACGGTTGTGCTCGACGAAGAAATGCCCGTACGCGGACTGGGCGAGGGCGAGCTTCGCCAGCCACCGCTCCACATGCTCGACTCGATGCCCCAGCTCGTGTGCGGCATTGATCCCGATCCCGGAGACCAACCCCAAGGTCGTGGCGAGCCCGAACTTGTCGAGCACGCTCAGCTCCGAACCGGCCCACATCCAGCAGGCGATCAGCAACCCGATCATCTGGATCGGGAGGAACAGATACGTGCACCACCGGTAGTACCGATCGGCCGACAACCGTTCGTAGTCCTCGTCGCGCGGATTGGACCCGTCTTCCCCGACCAGCCAATCCAGCACCGGGATCGCCACCAGCACGATGAACGGCCCGATCCACCAGAAGATCGCCAACCCTGTCTGATACACCAACTGCGAGGGCAGCAACGCCGAGGCGGGAGCGATCAACCCCAGAAACCATAGGTGCCGTTTCGAGTCGGGCGACGAGCCTGCCCGTGAGTCTGCCGATTGCACCTTCGCTCCGCTACGTATAGCCGTACTTTCTGTGTCATAGGAATAGTTCCAGATCACGCGCGTGTTACACCCCCCTTACAGACAAAAACGTGGCCACGAGCACAATGACAGCGGTCGGTATTTGTCGGGTTCCCCCAAGCGATCTCACGTACGAGGCTACAAGGTCCACAAGCCGGAGGCGAGGGCCGATCCGGCGCCTGTGGACAACTCGTCAGGAGGGGGCGCGGGCCGCGAGGATGGCCTCCACGTACGGGCCGAGCAGCAGGCTCAGCTCCGCGGGGGTGTCGCGGTCGGGCGCGGGCGGGGTGGGGATGTAGCTCATGGCCAGCCGCACCATGGCGTGCGCGAGCACCGCGGATTCCGCGGCCGATGCCGCGACCCAGCTGTGCTGGAACGCCGCGGCCAGCCGCTCCCCCGCGTGTTCGAGCAGCGGCCCGGCGTCCAGGGTGATGAGCCGCAGCAGGTCCAGCTTCACCTCGCCCGCGACGAGCGAGCGGACCAGCGGGTCGCCGGCCGCGTCGATCAGGAAGTCGGCGATGCCGTCGCGGATGGCGGCGCGGGCGTCGCCCACGTTCGCGGCGATGGCCGCCGCGACGTGGTCGACCAGGTCGTCGGCGAGGCGCAGGGCGTAGGCCTGGGAGAGGCCGGTGCGCGAGCCGAACTCGTTGTAGAGCGTCTGCCTGCTCACCCCGGCCCTGGTCGCGACGTCACCGAGGGTGATCTTGGACCAGTCGCGCTCGGTGAGCAGGTCGCGCACCGCGTCGAGCACCGAGGTGCGCAGCAGTTCCCGCGCGGCCTCCTGATACGAAGGCCTTGATCCCGAGCGCGGCATACCCGCGACAGTGGCACGGGCATGCGCCGCAGTCAAAATGTCACGTCCGCTCGATCTCGACCATGAAGAAATCGGCCTTGGCGGCGCCGCAGTCGGGGCAGCTCCAGTCGTCCGGGATGTCGTCCCAGCGGGTGCCGGGCGCGATGTCGTCGTCCGGCCAGCCCTTCGCCTCGTCGTACTCGAAACCGCACTGGATGCACTGGTAGAGCTTGTAGTCGGTCATGCCGGAGCCTCCTCGAAGTCGATTTTCTCGCGGACCCCGCAGTCCGGGCAGGCCCAGTCGTCCGGTACCGCCGACCATGCCGTCCCGGCCGGAAAGCCCTCGTGCGGTTCGCCTTTCGCCTCGTCGTAGGTGTACTCGCAGACGGGGCAGCGGAATGCGCTCACGAGGCGGCGCCGTAGCGGGCGAGCACCTGCTCCCGCCGCGCGGGCAGGATATTGGCCCTGGTGACGTCGCCGTCGTAGTGCGCGAGCACCTTCGGGTCCATGACCTTGCGCCAGAGCGGCGGAATGTACGCGAGCAGGATCATGGTCGCGTAGCCTGCGGGCAGGTTCGGGGCGCCCTCCCAGCTGCGCAGGGTCTGGTAGCGGCGGGTCGGGTAAGCGTGGTGGTCGCTGTGCCGCTGCAGGTGGTACAGGAAGATATTGGTGACCAGGTGGTCGCTGTTCCAGCTGTGCGTCGGCGCGGCGCGCTCGTACCTGCCGCTCGGGGTGCGCTGCCGGAGCAGGCCGTAGTGCTCCAGGTAGTTCACCGCCTCCAGCAGGCTGAACCCGACGACGGCCTGCAGCAGCAGGTACGGCAGCAGCCCGATCCCGAAGATCGCGCAGAGCGCGCCGAAGAGCAGCACCGTCATGGCCCAGGCGCTCAGCACCTCGTTGTGCACGGACCACGGCCCGGAGCCTGTCCGCTCCAGCCGCGCCTTCTCCAGCCGCCAGGAGGAGGTGATCCCGCCCCACACGGTGCGCGGCCAGAAGCGGTAGAAGCTCTCGCCGAGCCGGGAGCTGGCCGGGTCCTCCGGCGTCGCGACCCGCACGTGGTGCCCCTTGTTGTGCTCGATGTAGAAGTGGCCGTAGCCGGACTGGGCCAGCGCGATCCGGGAGAGCCAGCGCTCCAGCTCGACCTTCTTGTGCCCGAGTTCGTGCGCGGTGTTGATCCCGACGCCGCCGATGATGCCGACGGTGACCGCCAGCCCGATCCGGTCCACCGTCCACAGCCCGCCGTCGATGTGCAGCCAGGAGAGGTTGTCCGCGGTGATCAGGTAGCAGGCCAGGATCAGCGAGGCGTACTGCAGCGGCAGGTAGAGGTAGGTGAGGTAGCGGTAGTACCGGTCGTTCTCCAGATACTCCATCACCTCGTCCGGCGGGTTGTCGCCGTCCGGGCCGATGAAGACGTCGGCGATCGGGATGACCAGGTAGATCAGGATCGGCCCGAGCCAGAACGGAACGTGCGCGGCGCCCTCCCAGCCCAGCCGGTTGAAGAGGTAGATCGTCGGCAGCCCGATGAGGAACAGCCCCGCGGGGGCGAACAGCCCCCAGAGCCAGTAGAGGCGCTTGGTGTCGCGCCACGCGGGCGCCTCGATGGACGAAGGTTCGGCTTCGGTGGACATCGTCGTCTCCCATCCCGGTTGCACGGTGTGACATGCGTTACCGCGTTGGATTGACGATACCGCCGATCGTGTCGGCAATCTATACAAATCGAAGAATTTGTACAGTCAGTGCAGCAGGAGGTCCGAATCCGGCGGCAGCGCATCCACCGCCCACCAGCGCAGATCGGTCGATTCGCTGCTGCGCACCGGCACGGCGCCCGGGGGCGCGGTGATCCGGAAGAGCAGGTCGAGGTGGCGGGTGGGCTGCCCGAGCGAGCAGGTGATGGGGTGCGCCTGGGCGCCGTAGAGCCCCGGTTCGAGGGTGAGGTCCGGGATGCCGGACTCCTCGACGGCCTCGCGCAGCGCCGCGGCGGCGACCGTGTCGTCCCCCTCCTCGCAGTGCCCGCCGAGCTGGATCCAGCGCCCGACCCGGGGGTGCAGGGTGAGCAGCACCTCGCGGCCGTCGTGCGACCAGACCACCGCCGATGCCGTCACGTGACCGGGCGCGTGCTCACGCAGACATCCCCGCGGCGCCGAGCCGAGGAAGGCGAGCATCGCCTCGCGCAGCGAGCGCTCGGCCGGCTCGGCCGGGGTCCACTCCGTGAGCAGCGCGGTCGCGGAGACGTGCAGCGACTCCGCGCTCACAACTCGACCAGGCCGTCGCCCGGCGGGCGCGGCGAGCGCGCGGTGAGCTCCTCCGCCGCGTGCCCGATGGCGATGGCGCCCAGCGGTTTCCACTCCGCGGGCAGGCCGAGCACGGCACGGGTGGCTGCGGGCGCGAAGATGGTCGAGCCGATCCAGCAGCTGCCGAGCCCCTCGGCGGCCAGCGCGACCAGCAGCCCCTGCACCGCCGCCCCGACGGCGACGGTGAACATGGTGTCCTCGGCGGCGCGACGGGTGGCGTCGGGGTAGTCGTGCGCGCCGTCCGGCACGCAGAACGGGATCACCACCTCGGGGGCGTCGAAAAGGATGCGGCCCCTGGCGATCCGGCGCTCGATCCGCTCCGGGTCGAGCCCGTCTCCGGTCAGGTCGGCGCGCCAGGCGGCGGCCAGCTCGGTGAGCAGCCGCGCGCGCAGCTCGGGGCTGCGCACCCAGACGAAGCGCACCGGGCGGGTGTGGTGCGGGGCGGGCGCGGTGAGCGCGACCCCGATGGCGGCGCGCACCCGCTCCGGCTCGACCGGCTCGGTGCTGAAGCTCCGCACCGAGCGGCGCAGCAGCACCGCCTCCCTGCGGCCCTTCTCGATCGCCTCCGCGGTGCCGAGCCAGAAGAGGTCCTCCTCGCCGCGACGGATCAGGTCGGCGGCGGTGGAGCCGTCGTCGGTGACCGGGAGCCCGCGGACGACGGCCACCGGAACGCCGCCGAGCTTGCCCTTCACCAGATCCGCCGCCGCGGCGAGTTCGTCGGCGACGGCGACCAACGTCACCTGGAGCTCGTTGCCCTGCCCGTCGATCGCGCCGTTGTAGTCGTGCAGGACGCGCAGGCCGCTGGAGCCGATGGCGGCGTCGGTCTGGCCGTTACGCCAGGCCCGGCCCATGGTGTCGGTGATCACCACGGCGACCCGGACACCGAGCCGCTCGGCGAGCGCGCGGCACAGGGCGGCGGCGCTGCCGTCCGGGTCGGCGGGGAGCAGCACCAGCTCGTCGCGTTCGACGTTGGAGCCGTCGACGCCGGAGGCGGCCTGCACGATGCCGAGCTTGTTCTCGGTGATCAGGGTGCGGCCCTTGCGGGCGAGCACGCGCACGGCCTCCTGCGCGACGAGGGCGCGGCGCGCGGCGTCGCGCTCGTCGGGGTCGCTGGGCGCGTGCGCGATCCGGCCCTCGACCTTGGCGACGATCTTGCTGGTGACCACGAGGATGTCGCCGTCGGCGAGCCAGGGGGCCCGCTCGGCCAGGTGGGCGGCGATGTCGTCGCCGGGCCGGAACTCGGGCAGGCCGGTGATCGGCAGGATGCGCAGCTCGCCGGCGGCATGATCGGCGAGCGGCTCGGTCAGGCCGCCGGAATCCGCGGCACCGGCGCTTCCCGGTGCGTGCCCCGCTTCGAACGTCACGGCTTCACCCCCGCCAGATCCAAGGCCGCCTTGACCATTTCCGCCGTCGCGGCGGGATCGGTCATGAGCAGCGGGACGCTGCGCACCTCGACGCCGTCGATCGCTGCGGTGTCGGTGCTGTGGATGAGCCAGCCGTCCAGGATGCCGGTGCCGGAGCGCGCGCCGTAGTGTCTGCCGACGGCCTCGGCGGTCGTCTCCACCCCGATCACCGAGAGGCACTCGTCGGCCATGCCGCGCAGCGGCTTCCCATCGATGACGGGCGAGAGCCCGATCACCGGCGCCGCGGTGGTGCGCAGCGCGCCGCGAATACCGGGAACTGCGAGGATCGAACCGACGCTCACCACGGGGTTCGAGGGGGCCAGTAATACCGCATCGGCACCTTCTATGACTTCGATCACATTAGGTCCGGGTTTCGCCTCGTCCGCCCCGATTGTGGCGAATCCATGGGTCCGGATGTTCGCGCGATAGCGAACCCACCACTCCTGGAAATGGATCGCGCGACGTTCGCCGGGGTTGTCCGCGTCATCGACAACGACGTGGGTTTCACAGCGATCGTCGGTTGCCGGGAGAAGTTTCACCCCCGGTTGCCACCGATTGCAGAGCGCTTCGGTGACCGCCGACAGCGGATACCCGGCACGCAACATTTCACTGCGAATCAGGTGGGTGGCGATATCTCGATCACCGAGCCCGAACCAGTCCGGCTGCGCCCGATAAGCCGCCAGCTCCTCCTTCGCGTGCCAGCTCTCGCCGACCCGGCCCCAGCCGCGCTCCGTATCGATCCCGCCGCCCAGCGTGTACATGCAGGTATCAAGGTCGGGGCAGATGCGGAGGCCGTGCATCCAGACATCGTCGCCGACATTCACGATCGCCGAGATCTCGGCATCCGGCAGCAATTCCCGGACGCCCTGCAGGAAGCGCGCGCCACCGACTCCACCGACCAGCACCGCGATCCGCCGCTCCGCGCCCGGCGCGGCATCCGCTCGTTGTCCACTCACATCCGCAGAGCCTAGGCCCTGGCGCGATGGAGTACTCTCGACGGTATATTTGCTGCTCATTTGCTATTCCCTCGGGGGACCCCGCCGCGTAATGCGGTGCCGGATAGTAACGGAATAGCTTCATCGGCTTGACCACCGCTGGCACCGGCGTGTCTAATCACAAGCATGTCATTCCGGGTTCGCGCGAGAGATCAACGCGCGAACAAGTTTTCGAACACCTGTTCGCATCGGGACGGCACGTTCGGGGATGTCCGCGGGACTACGTCGCGGGGTAGGGCCGTCGGTGGGCGCATCGGTCCGACGGAAAGAATCTTTCTGCGCTAACACACAGTGAGGAGGCGGAGCGATGGCCATTGAGCTGGACCCTTCGGGCATACCGGACGGCGTATCGCACACCGATTCCACCGCAGGCGCAGTTCGTGGCGTCTGCGAAGACACCGGTCGTGGCCAGGACGAGGGCGGTGCCGAACCACCCCGGTTGAGCCTGATCATCACCGGCTTCGACGAGATGTTCGACTCGATCGAGGAGCAGTGGCAGGAGCGGGCGCTCTGCGCCCAGACCGATCCGGAGGCGTTCTTCCCCGAGAAGGGCGGCTCCACCCGCGAGGCGAAGCGGATCTGCCTCGGCTGCGAGGTGCGCGACGAGTGCCTCGAGTACGCCCTGGCGCACGACGAGCGCTTCGGCATCTGGGGCGGCCTCTCCGAACGGGAGCGGCGCAGGCTCAAGCGCGGCATCGTCTGAGCGGTCGCTCACGCCGCCCCGGCGCGCGAGCGTCCGGGGTCCGGCGCGGGCGGCCGTGCCACGCGACAGCAACGACATCGGGCGGAACGACTAGGTTCGAGCCATGGCCCGTTCCCGTCACCGCCGCCCGCCGACCGCGAGGTCGGTGATCCGCCGCGGCCGCGGTCTGCGCGGTCCGGTGCTCCCGCCGACGGTGCCCGCGTGGCGCACCAGGGGGCAGAAGTTCGACCGGCTCGTGCTCGAGGCCTTCGCGCCGCTCGACTCCAAGTGGCACGACCGCTTGACCAAACTGGACATCGCCGTCGATGATGTTCCCAAAATCCGTCCGCTGCACCCGGATTCGGTCACCTGGCCGGACGAGGTGGTGGCGGACGGCCCGGTGCCGCTCTCCCGGCTGGTCCCCGCGGGCATCGATCGGCACGGCACCGCGACCAGGGCGCGGGTCGTGCTCTTCCGGAAGCCGCTGGAGCTGCGCGCGGGCGATCCGGACGATCTGGTGGATCTGCTGCGCGAGGTGCTCGTCCAGCAGATCGCCACCTACCTCGGGGTCGACCCGGATGTCATCGATCCGGCGGACGACGAGGAGGAGTAGTCCGTGGTATGCCTTTCCGCTGCCGGTGCGACGAATTCCCCAGGCGTGTCTGTCCACATGACGGGGCCCACGGGGTTACTCTCACATTCGTGATCCCCATGCGTCGCTGCGTCCGGCCCGGCTGCAAGAATCCAGCCGTCGCGACGCTGACGTTCGTCTATTCGGACTCGACCGCCGTGGTCGGGCCGCTGGCCGTGGTCGCCGAGCCGCACTCCTGGGATCTCTGCGAAACGCACGCCTCCCGGATCACCGCCCCCAAGGGCTGGGACATGGTCCGGCACGAGGGTGGCTTCAGCACCCCGGACGACGACGACCTGACCGCGCTGGCCGAGGCGGTCCGCGAGGCCGGGCTGCGCCGCAGGCCGCCGGAGCACGACCAGCGCGGGTATCGCGAGCACCTGCCCCCGCCGCCGCGACCGGGACGCACCGGCCGCCGCGGGCACCTCCGGGTGCTGCCCGACCCGCCGAACTGACCTCGGCCGCGCTGGACGGTTCGCCCGCGCGCACCGCGTTCCCCGCCCGGACGACGGCTCCGCCGCCACGCCAACGGCCACCGTCGAGACCGTGCGCCCCCGCCTACTAGGGTGTTCCCCATGACAGTGCCCCGCTCCGCCGACGCCGTGAACGCGGTGATCAAGGCCTACGACGTCCGCGGTGTCGTCGGCGAACAGATCGATGCCGCGTTCGTGCGCGAGGTCGGCGCCGCGTTCGCCCGGCTGATGCGGACCGAGCAGGCGAACCGGGTCGTCATCGGGCACGACATGCGGGCATCGTCGCCGGAGCTGGCCGACGCCTTCGCCGACGGCGTGCGGGCGCAGGGCCTCGACGTGGTGCACATCGGGCTCGCCTCCACCGACCAGCTCTACTTCGCCAGCGGCGATCTCGACTGTCCCGGCGCCATGTTCACCGCGAGCCACAACCCGGCCAGGTACAACGGCATCAAGCTGTGCCGGGCGGGCGCCAAGCCGGTCGGGCAGGACACCGGGCTCGCCACCATCGCGGCCGAGGTGGTCGCGGGGGTGCCCGGCTACGAGGGCGCGGCGGGCGACGCGGTCCGCACCGACCTGCTCTCGGACTACGCCAAGTTCCTGCGCGGGCTGGTCGACCTGGACGGCTCCCGCCCGCTCACCGTCGCGGTGGACGCGGGCAACGGCATGGGCGGGCACACCGTGCCCGAGGTGCTCGGCGGGCTGCGGCAGCTGAGCATCGTCCCGCTCTACTTCGAGCTGGACGGCACCTTCCCGAATCACGAGGCCAACCCGCTCGACCCGGCCAACCTGGTCGACCTGCAGGAGCTGGTGCGGCGCAGCGGCGCCGACATCGGCCTCGCCTTCGACGGCGACGCCGACCGCTGCTTCGTGGTGGACGAGCGGGGCGAGCCGGTCTCGCCGTCCGCGATCACCGCGCTGGTGGCCGAGCGGGAGCTGGCCAAGGCGCCGGGCGCCAGCATTATCCACAATCTGATCACCTCGCGGACCGTGCCCGAGCTCGTCACCGAGCTCGGCGGCAACCCGGTGCGCACCAGGGTCGGGCACTCCTTCATCAAGCAGCAGATGGCCGAGACCGGCGCGGTCTTCGGCGGCGAGCACTCGGCGCACTACTACTTCCGCGACTTCTGGGGCGCCGACTCCGGCATGCTGGCCGCGCTGCACGTGCTTGCCGCGCTCGGCGAGCAGCAGCGCCCGGTCTCCGAGCTGATGGCCGCGTACACGAAGTACGCCGCCTCGGGCGAGATCAACTCCACGGTGGCCGACGCCGCCGGGCGCACCGCGGCCGTGCTCGACGCCTTCGCCGATCGCGCCCGCGCGGTGGACCGGCTGGACGGCGTCACCGTCGAACTGCCCGAGCACGCCTGGTTCAATCTGCGCGCGTCGAATACCGAACCGCTGCTGCGGCTGAACGTCGAAGCCCGATCGGCGGCCGAAGTAGACGCACTCGTGACCGAGATCCTGAACATCGTCCGCTCCTGACTGGAATAGTGGAATCACAGAGACCGCATTCGCCCGAGCCCTCGGTGTGGACGCCGGGGCGGCGGGTACGGCCCGACCGATCACACCGCGATGAGGGGAGGTGGGACGCCCGATGATCGCTGGAACACCGGTGCTCGACCTCGATGATGCCGCGTCGATCTCGGCCGCCGACGCCAACGGCGCACTGCGCTCCGCCGCGTCCGGCGGGGCCCAGGTGCGCGCCACCGCGGCGGCCGTCACGGAGAACGCGCTCGCCACACTGCCGAGGACCGGCGCCCGCAGCCTGGTGATCGTGACCGGCTCCGGCCGCGCCGCGCGGGCCGCCGCGCTGCTGATCGCCGCGCTCGGGCCGCAGTCCGGGCTACCGGTCGTCCCGGTCTCCGCGCTGCCCGCCTGGGTCGGCGCGCTGGACGTGGTGCTGGTGGCGGGCGACGACGCGGGCGACCCGCGGCTGCTGGAGGCGGTGGACCGGGCCCAGCGGCGCGGCGCCGAGGTCGTGGTCGCCGCGCCGATCGAGGGGCCGCTGGCCGCCGCGGCGGGCGGAAGGGCCGCGCTGCTGGAGCCGCGCGTCACGGTGCTCGACCACAACCGGCTGCTGCGCTACTTCGCCGCCGGGCTGGCCGTGCTCGCCGCCATCGACCCCGGCCGCGCCGGGGTCGCGGTGCCCGACCTGAACAAGCTGGCCGACATCCTCGACGCCGAGGCGCTGCGCGACGGCCCCGAGCACGAGGTCTTCCACAACCCGGCCAAGACGCTCGCCGCGCGGATGCGGCAGCACCGCGTGCTCTTCAGCGGCGACTCCCCCGCGACGGCGGCGCTGGCCGGGCACGCGGCCGAGGTGCTGCTGCAGTCGGCCGGGCAGGTCGCGGCGGCGGTGAACCTGGCCGAGGCGGTGGCCGCGCAGCCGCGGCTGGTCGCGGTGGCGGCAGGCACCGCGCCCGACTTCGACCCGCTCTTCCACGACGAGGAGCTGGACGGCCCTGCCCCGGTGGAGCGGGTGCGGATCTTCGTGCTCAGCGCGGACGCCGACCAGGCGGCGGCGGGCAGGCGGATCGCGCGCTTCGGCGGCGACGGCGCGGGCCCGGTCGACGCCGACCTGGTGAACGCCGAGCTGGATCTGCTGCACAGCGGGCTCACCGACCCGGCCGCCCCCGCCACCCCGCCCGCCGACGCCGCGCCGGAGCCGAGCCGCGGCGGCGAGGTGGAGCAGCTCGCGGTGCTCGCGCTGCGGCTGGAGATGGCCGCGGCCTACCTCGGGCTGCTCGCCGCCCCCGGCGGCACGCCGGACCGGTACGACGGGGGACGCTTCTAGTGCACGAACTGGTGGGTGCGCTGCGCTCGTACGCCTGGGGGTCGCGCACCGCGCTCGCGGAGCTGTGCGGCAGGCCGGTGCCGTCGGCGCACCCGGAGGCCGAGCTGTGGTTCGGCGCGCACCCGGCCGACCCGGCGCACGTCGTGCTGGACGGCGCGGGCAGGCGCTCCCTGCTCGACCTGGTCGCCGCCGACCCGGCGCGCGAACTGGGCTGGGCCGCGGCGCCGTTCGACGGCACGCTGCCCTTCCTGCTGAAGCTGCTCGCGGCCGAGGAGCCGCTCTCGCTGCAGGCGCACCCGAGCCGGGAGCAGGCGCTGGCAGGCTTCGGCCGGGAGAACGCCACCGGGGTCGCGCTCGACTCACCGCTGCGCAACTACCGGGACGACAACCACAAGCCGGAGCTGGTGGTCGCGCTGGAGCGGTTCGAGGCGCTGGCCGGGTTCCGGGAGCCGACCAGGACGGTCGAGCTGCTGCGCGCGCTCGACGTCGGCGAGCTGGCGCACTACGCGGAGCTGCTCGCGGCGCAGCCGGACGCCTCCGGGCTGCGCATGCTCTTCACCACCTGGATCACGCTGCCGCACAACGCGCTCGCCGGGCTGCTGCCCGCGGTGCTCGACGGCTGCGTGCGCTACCTCTCCAGCGCCGGGCCGCGGCCGTTCACCGCCGAGGCCAAGACGGCGCTGGAGCTGGCCGAGGCCTACCCGGGCGACGCCGGGGTGCTGGCCGCGTTGCTGCTGAACCGGATCACGCTGGAGCCGGGGCAGGGTCTGTTCCTCGCGGCGGGCAACCTGCACGCCTACCTGCGCGGGCTGGCCGTCGAGATCATGGCGAACTCGGACAATGTGCTGCGCGGCGGGCTCACCCCCAAGCACGTCGACGTCCCCGAGCTGCTGCGGGTGCTCGACTTCGAGCCGATCGCGCTGCCGGTGGTGCTGCCCGAACCGGCGGGCGACGGCTCGGTGCGCTACCGCACCCCGGCGCCGGAGTTCGCGCTGCGCCGCTTCGACCTCGCCGCGGGCGCCGCACACGTGCCGCTCACGCACGCCGGGCCCGGCATCGTGCTCTGCACGGCGGGCCGGGTGCGGCTGCACGACCGCGACGGCGCCGCGGTCACCCTGGCGCGCGGCGGCGCGGCCTGGGTCTCCGCCGCCGACATCGACATTCGCGCGCAGGCGCTGGAGGGCCGGGCCCAGGTGTTCTGCGCCTGCGTCGGCAGCACCGCCGGGCTCCGGGTCCCGGTCCGCCCGGAGCAGCGGGCCGGGCTGGCCTAGTCTGAGTCCCGCGCACAGCGCACCGTGCCGGAGCGGCGCGGGTATCGCGAGGGGAAGGGGCCACGATGTCGGCTGGCGGTGGCAGGAAGGCGATCATCGCCGCGTTGGCGGCGAACGCGGGCATCGCCGTGGCGAAGTTCATCGGCGCCGCGATCACGGGGTCGGCGTCCATGCTGGCCGAGGGCGTGCACTCGGTCGCCGACACGGCGAACCAGGGGCTGCTGCTGCTCGGCCAGAAGCGCGCCGCGCAGGAGGCCGACCAGCTGCACCCGTTCGGCTACGGCCGGAACCGGTACTTCTACTCGTTCGTCGTCGCGCTGGTGCTCTTCACGCTCGGCTCGGTGTACGCGCTCTACGAGGGCATCCACAAGGTGCAGCACCCGGAGGAGCTGAACTCGCCGATCGTGGCGATCGTGATCCTCCTGGTCGCGATCGGGCTGGAGACCTTCAGCTTCCGCACCGCGATCAAGGAGTCCCGCCCGCTCAAGGGCTCGGCGAGCTGGTGGCGGTTCATCCGCAACTCGCGCAGCCCGGAGCTGCCGGTCGTGCTGCTGGAGGACGCGGGCGCGCTGATCGGCCTGATCCTCGCGCTCGGCGGCGTCGGGCTCACCGTTGTCACCGACGACCCGATCTGGGACGGCATCGGCACGCTCGGCATCGGCACGCTGCTCGGCGTGATCGCGATCGTGCTCATCATCGAGATGCAGAGCCTGCTGATCGGTGAGGGCGCGACCCCCGAGGAGGACAGGGCGATCCGCGCCGGGCTGGTCGACGGCGAGCGCATCGACACCGTGATCCACCTCAAGACCCAGTACCTGGGCCCGGAGGAACTGCTGGTGGCGGCGAAGATCGCGGTCACCCCCGGCCTCGACATCGAGCAGATCGCGGCCGCCATCGACGCGGCCGAGCAGCGGGTGCGGGCCGCGGTGCCCGCGGCGCGGGTGATCTACCTGGAGCCGGACCTCTACCGGACGCCGGCGCCGGCCTGATCGCCGAGTAGCGCGAGCGGGTCGGTCTCGATGCCGAACCGCTCGCGCAGCGCGTGGCCGGCGGCGTGCATGCCGGACATCCCGTGCACACCGGGGCCGGGCGGGGTCGAGGACGAACACAGGTACACCCCGGGCAGCGGGGTGCGGTACGGGTTCCAGCGCGGCGCGGGCCGGAAGGCGGTCTGCCACAGGTTCATCGCGCCCGCCGAGATGTCGCCGCCGACGTAGTTGGCGTTGTGCGCGGGCAGCTGCGCGGCGGTGTAGACGTGCTTGTCCAGGATCAGGTCGCGGAAGCCGGGGGCGAAGCGGGAGATCTGGGCGATGATGTCCTCGCTGACGTCCCTGGTCGAGCCGTGCGGGACGTGCGCGTAGGTGTAGAAGGTGTGCTTGCCCGCGGGCGCGCGGGTGTCGTCGACCACGCCGGGCTGGATGGCGAGCACGTACGGGCGCGGGGCGTGGTTGCCCGCGGCCACCGCCTGCTCGGCGGCCATCGCCTCGGCCCTGGTCCCGACGACGTGCAGGGTGCCGGCGCGGTCGCAGCCCTCGGCCTGCCACGGCACCGGGCCGGAGAGCGCGAAGTCGACCTTGCAGGCGGCGCCGCCGTACTTGAAGCGGCGCAGCGTGGCGGCGTAGCGCTCGGGCAGCTCGGTGGTGGCGATCCGGAGCAGCTCGGCGGGAGCGGTGTCGAGCAGGACCGCCTTCGCGTCCGGGAAGTCGTGCAGCGAATCGACCCGGTGGCCGGTGATCACCCGGCCGCCCAGCCGCTCCAGCTCGGCGATCATGGCGTTCGCGATGGCCTGGCTGCCGCCGCGCGGGATCACCCAGCCGCCCGCGTGTGCCAGCGTGCCGAGCAGCAGCGCCGCGCCGACCGCGGGCAGCTTGCGCGGCGGGGTGATGGCGTGCGTGGCGATGCCGGTGAGCAGGGCGGGGGCCGCCGTCTCCCGGAAGCGCAGGTTCCAGGCGGGGCTGCCCTGCTCCAGCATGCGCAGCCCGAAGCGGATGGTGCTCGCCCTGGCGATGGGCAGGTGCCGCATGTCCGACATGGCCAGCTCGACCACCTCCGGCCACTGCCGGACCAGCGGGGCGAAGAGGCGGCGCCAGGCGGGGCCGTCGACGCCGAGCCCGGCCACGGTGCGGTCCAGGTCGCGCCAGGCCAGCCCGGCGGTGCCGCCGTCGAGGGGATGCGCGTAGGAGACTTCGGGGGCGAGCAGCTCGACGCCGTGCGCGGCCAGGTCGAAGGCGCGGAAGAAGGGGGCGGCCAGCGCCATGGGGTGCGCGCCCGCGCAGACGTCGTGGTGGAAGCCGGGGAGCGTCAGCTCGGCGGTGCGGGAGCCGCCGCCCGCCGCCTCGAACGCCTCGTACACCTCGACCGAGAGCCCGGCCCGCGCCAGTACGACGGCGGCGGCGAGCCCGTTGGGCCCGGAGCCGACGACAACAACATCTGCCATATTCAGACGCTACCCGGTGCACGGCGGCGCAACCCCGGACGTGGGGAAGGGAACCCCGCGGACGGAGTCCCCTTCCGGCTGGTCAGGCGGTGACCAGTTTCTTGTCGGCGGTGGGTTCCGGTTCCGCGGACCCGGTGGCACCGTGCTCGTCGTCGAGCATGGTCTGCTCGTCGAACGGGATCTTGCGGTCGAGCACCTCGGTCACCCGCGCCTTGTCGATGGTGCCGGTCCAGGTGCCGATCAGCACGGTCGCGACGGCATTGCCGGAGAAGTTGGTGAGCGCCCGCGCCTCGGACATGAAGCGGTCGATGCCGACGATCAGCCCGACGCCGTCGAGCAGGTCCGGCCGGTGGCTCTGCAGCCCGCCCGCCAGCGTCGCCAGCCCCGCGCCGGTGACCCCGGCGGCGCCCTTGGAGGCGACGATCATGAAGACCAGCAGCCCGAGCTGCTCGCCGAGCGTGAGCGGCTGGCCCATGGCGTCGGCGATGAAGATCGAGGCCATGGTCAGGTAGATGGCGGTGCCGTCCAGGTTGAAGGAGTAGCCGGTCGGCACGACGACGCCGACGGTGGTGCGCTCGACGCCGAGGTGGTCGAGCTTGGCGATCAGGCGGGGCAGCGCCGACTCCGAGGACGAGGTGGCGACGATGAGCAGGTACTCGCGGGCCAGGTAGCGGCAGAGCTTGAAGATGTTCACCCGGGAGACGCTCCACATCAGCGTGCCGAGGATGCCGAAGACGAAGAGCAGGCAGGTGAGGTAGAAGGCGATCATCAGCGTGGCCAGCTGCAGCACCGCGTCCAGCCCGGTGCGGCCGACCACGTTGGCGATGGCGCCGAAGGCGCCGATCGGGGCCAGCCACAGGATCATCGAGAGGATCCGGAAGACCAGCTTCTGCAGCACCCCGACGGCGCGCAGCACCGGCTCGCCCGCGCTGCCCATGGCCTGGACCGCGAACCCGACCAGCAGCGCCACGAAGAGCGCCTGCAGCACGCTGCCCTCGGTGAGCGCGGAGAGCAGCGTCTCCGGGATGATGCCTTGGATGAACTCGACGGTGCCGCCGCCCGCGTGCGCCTGGTCGGCGTACTGCGCGCCCGCTCCCGCGTCCTGGCCGAGGTTCATGCCGCTGCCCGGGTCGAGCAGGTTGCCGACCACGAGGCCGATGCCGAGCGCCACCGTGGACATGGCGAGGAAGTAGCCGATGGCCAGGCCGCCGACCTTGCCGACGGTGGCCGCCTTCCGCACCGAGCCGATACCGAGCACGATGGTGCAGAAGATCACCGGCCCGATCATCATCTTGATCAGGTTCACGAACATGGTGCCGAGCGGGCCGAGCGCCTTGCCGGTGCCGGGCGCGAGCCAGCCGACCAGGATGCCGCCGACGACGGCGACGATGACCGCGATGTAGAGCCAGTGCGTGCGGTCCCTGCGGGCCGCCGGGGGGCTTTCCGTCTCCGGGACCGCCGGATGCGTGGTGTCGCTCATTGCGATGTTCCTTCTGTCGGTGCCCCCGCGATGACGACCGATGCCGCCCGTGTGCTCAGGATGTTCCCCGCCAGTGACATGGGTCACTGTTTGGTGCATTACGTTCAGGTGGTGCGGTTTTACGGCGGACAACAACGGAACAAAGGGCACGAAGGGAACAGAACCGGCTTCTCCCTGGCCGGGCAGGCCTTCGTGCTGCAGCTCGCGGTGGTCGCGCTGATCGTGGCCGCGGGCGCGGTGCTCGCCGTCGTCGACGCCAGGCACGACAGCGACTCCGCCACCGCGCAGGAGGTGGTGGACGTCGCGGTGAGCCTGGCCCGCTCCCCCGGGCTGGTCGACGCGGTGCGCTCGGCGGAGCCGACGCTGCGGCTGCAACCCGTCACCGAGCAGATCCGGCGCGAGACCGGGATGGACTTCATCGTGGTCATGGCCCCGGACCGCACCCGCTACACACACACCGACCCGGACCGGATCGGCCAGGCCTTCACCGGCACCATCGACCGCGCGCTGGCAGGCCAGACCTTCACCGAGACCTTCACCGGGACGCTCGGCCCCTCCATCCGCGCGGTCACCCCGGTGTACGACGGCGACACGGTGGTCGCGCTGGTCTCCGCCGGGGTCACCAGGGCGCGGATCGGCGACGAGGTGGGCGCGCAGCTGAGCTCGATCCTCGCCGTCGCGATCGCCGGGCTCGCCACCGCGGCGGGCGGCTCGTTCCTGATCGGGCGCAGGCTGCGCAGGCAGACGCACGGCCTCGGCCCCGCCGAGCTGCGCGCCATGTACGAGCACCACGACGCCGTGCTGCACTCGGTGCACGAGGGGCTGGTGGTCTTCGACGCCGACGGCCGCGCCGACGTGGTGAACGACGAGGCGCGCAGGCTGCTCGACCTGCCGGCGGGGCCGGTCCTGCGCGACGACCTGCCGGTCTCGCTGCGCCGCACCGGAAGCGGCGAGGTGCGCGACGAAACGCACGTCACCGAGGACCGGGTGCTGCTGGTCAACCAGGACGTGGTGACCTGGGCCGGCCGCCCGATCGGCACCGTGATGACCATCCGCGACCACACCGAATTGCGCACCGTGCTCGGCGAACTCGATTCGGTGCGGAACTTCGCGGAGTCGCTGCGCGCGCAGGCGCACGAGGCGGCGAACCGGCTGCACACCGTGGTCACCATGGTGGAGCTGGGCCGCTACCGGGAGGCGGTGGAGTTCGCCACCGCCGAGCTGGAGCTCTCGCAGGCGCTGGTGGACCGGATGCTCACGGCCGTCGGCGATCCCGCGCTGGCGGCGCTGCTGCTCGGCAAGGTGAACCAGGCGGCCGAGCGCTCGGTGGAGCTGACGGTGAGCGACGAGACCGCGCTGGAGACCGTCGAGCCGCTCTCCGCGCACGAGGGCGTGACGCTGGTCGGCAACCTGGTGGACAATGCCATTGATGCTGCTGCCGCCTCCTCCGACCGCTGGGTGGAGGTGACGATCGGGCGGCACGACGAGGTACTGGAGGTCCGGGTGACGGACAGCGGGCCAGGCATGTCGGCGGAGCTGTTCGCGCGGGCCGCCGAGCGCGGGTACACCACCAAGAGCGACCACCACGGGATCGGTCTCGCCCTGGTGCATCGTTTGGTTTCGCGGCACGGTGGCACAATCCGGACCGACCGGGCGCCCGAGAGCGCCGTGGTGGTGACGATTCCGCGAAAGGATCAGCCGGAGTGATCAGAGTTCTGATCGTCGAGGACGAACCGCTCATCGCCGAGGCGCACCGCGCCTACGTCGAGCGGCTCACCGGATTCACCGCGGTCCGGGTCGCGCACACCGCGCGCGAGGGGATGCGGGCCGTCGCCGAGGCGTCGGCCAACGATGCCCCCATCGACCTGGTGCTGATGGACATCGGCCTCCCCGACGCCAGCGGCCTCGACCTGGCCACCGCCATGGCGGGCCTGACCCCCCGCCCCGACGTCATCGCCATCACCTCGGCCCGCGACCTCACCATGGTCCGCACCGCCGTGGCCTCCGGCGTCGTCCTCTACCTGTTGAAACCTTTCACCTTCGCCGCCTTCCGCGACAAACTCGAGCGCTACCGCGAATTCCGGCACGCCCTCCCCGAGGGCCAATCCGCCGCCACCCAGCAGGAGATCGACCGAGCCTTCGGCATCCTCCGCACCAGCGACCAGCGCGCCACCACCCCGAAGGGGTTCGCCCCCCAGACCCTCCGCGAGATCTCGGAGGCGGTCCGCACCACCCCCCAGGGGGTGACCGCCACCGAAACCGCCTCCACGGTGGGCGTCTCCCGCATCACAGCCTGGCGCTACCTGGAGAAACTGGCCGACGACGGCCTGGTGGACCGCAGGTCGGATTACGGCAAGGCAGGCCGCCCGAAGAGCCGCTACATCTGGAAGGCGTGACCGTCAGACGTCGGTGCTGAACCTGATCCCGCCGTCCGGGATCACGACGCCCGGCCACACCCGGGCACCGCGGAGCAGCTCGCAGCGGGCGCCGACATGCGCCCCGTCGCCGATGACGCCGTCGCGGACCAGCGCCCGCGGCCCGATCCGGGCGCCGAAGCCGATGATGGTCCGCTCGACCGTCGCCCCGGCCTCGACGACCGCGCCGTCGAAGACGATGGCCCCGTCCAGCCGGGCCCCTGCCCCGATCTCGGCGCCGCGCCCGACCACGGTGCCACCGATGAGCAGCGCCCCCGGCGCGACGCCGGCCCCCGGATGCACCAGCGACTCTCCCCGCTGACCCGGCAGCGCGGGCGAGGGCGCGATCCCGCGAACGAGATCGGCGGAGCCGCGAACGAAGTCCTCCGGGGTGCCCATGTCCCGCCAGTACGACGAGTCCACGTGCGCCTGCACCCGAGCCCCCTCGGCGAGCAGCGCGGGAAAGACCTCGCGCTCGACCGAGACCGGCCGCCCCTCCGGAATCTTCTCGATGTACTCCCGCCGGAACACGTAGCACCCGGCGTTGATCTGATCGGTCGGCGGATCCTGCGTCTTCTCCAGGAACGCCTGCACCCGCCCCGCATCGTCGGTCGGCACGCACCCGAACGCCCGCGGGTCGCTCACCCGGACGAGGTGCAGCGTGACGTCGGCACCGGTGGTGTGGTGCGTCGCCAGCACCTCCCGCAGGTCGGTGCCGCCGAGCACGTCGCCGTTGAACACCACGACGGTGTCGGCGCGCAGCTTGGGCAGCACGTTCCTGATGCCGCCGCCGGTGCCGAGCGGCTCGCTCTCGTAGACGTACTCGATCTCCAGCCCCAGCTCGGAGCCGTCCCCGAAATAATCGGAGAAGACCTCGGCCTTGAAGGAGGTGCCGAGCACCACGTGCGTGATGCCCGCCGCCTTGATCCTGGCCAGCAGGTGCGTCAGGAACGGCAGCCCGGCCGTCGGCAGCATCGGCTTGGGGGCGGAGAGCGTGAGCGGCCGCAGCCGGGTGCCCTTTCCGCCGACCAGGATGACCGCGTCGGT
The DNA here is from genome assembly GCF_042669725.1 of Nocardia sp. NPDC057227. Lineage (NCBI taxonomy): Bacteria > Bacillati > Actinomycetota > Actinomycetes > Mycobacteriales > Nocardiaceae > Nocardia > Nocardia sp. NPDC057227. The sequence goes on from NZ_JBHUXA010000025.1 coordinate 66,429, forward strand.
ACCTTCGTTGCCTGCCATCAGCTCCCCTGTCGAGAGTTCCTAGCGCTCGCGGCCTTGCGCGCGCAGCGCAGATCGAACCGCAATCCGGGAGCGAACCGCAAGTCCGGCGCGCAGAGCGAGCCGCAAAGGCAGCTGCCACCAGTGCGGATGCCGGTCCGCCTGGAAGCGGTAGGCGCTGGCGTGGTGCGCGGGCAGCATGAGCTCGGGGTGCTTGCCCGCCGCGTGCCCCTTGGCATGGGTGACCTCGGCGGACGGCACGAAGACGTTGTGCCAGCCCGCCTTGCCGATGCGGTCGCCGAAGTCGACGTCCTCCATGTACATGAAGTACCGGGAGTCGAACCCCTCGATGCTGTCGAAGGCGGCGCGCCGGACCAACAGGCAGGAGCCGGAGAGCCAGCCGACGGTGCGCTCGGAGATCTCCTCGTTCTCCCTGCGGTACCGGCGGGTCCAGGGGTTGCCCTTCCAGACGGCGCCGAGGATGGCGTGGCCCGCGCCGTCGGCCAGGCCGGGCACCCGGCGCGCGGAGGGGTAGACGCTGCCGTCCGGCTCGCGGACCATCGGCCCGACCGCGCCCGCGCGCGGCCAGCGCTGCGCGGCGGCGAGCAGCTCGTCGATGGCCCCGGTGCCCCAGCGGATGTCCGGGTTGGCGATCACCACGAACTCGACCGAGGGGTCGATCTGGGCGACGGCCATGTTGATGGCCCCGCCGTAGCCGATGTTGCCGCCGGTGCGCAGCAGCCGGACGTGCGCGTTCGCCTCGGCGGCGAGTTCGGGTGTGCCATCGGTCGAGCCGTTGTCGGCCAGGATGACCTGTGGTTTCTCATCGGTCGCTGTGGCGAGGGTGGTGATGAAGTGCTCGAGGTGCTCGCCAGGTGAATAGGTCACCGTGACGACCACGAGCCCACCGGGGGCAGCGGATTCGGTTGCGCTCACGGCGGCTCAGCCTAGTCGCCGGTGGCCGCGCCCGCGCCCGCCCCGGCCCTGGCGAGCGCCGCGCGCAGCGCGACCTGCCATTCCCGCAGCGGCGTGAGCCGCGCCTCGGCCCAGGAGCGGGGGGAGAGCACCGAATAGGCCGGACGCCGTGCGGGTCTCGGGAAGGCCGCGGTGTCGACCGGCCGCACCCGCTCCGGGTCGGCGCCCGCGGCGGCGAAGACCGCGCGGGCCAGGTCGAACCAGCTGGCCTGCCCGGCGTTGGTGGCGTGCAGCAGCCGGGGCGCCTCCGGGCGCCCGACCAGCTCGAGCAGCCCGGCGGCCAGGTCGGCGGCGAAGGTCGGGCTGCCGATCTGGTCGGCGACCACGTCGACGGTGTCGCGCTCGCGCTCCAGCCGGAGCATGGTGCTGACGAAGTCGGCGCCGCCCGCGGAGTAGACCCAGGCGGTGCGCACCACGTGCGCGCGGGCGGTGCTCGCCAGCACGGCCTGCTCCCCGGCCAGCTTGGAGCGGCCGTAGACGGTGACCGGGTCGGGGGTGTCGGTGGTGTCGTACGGCACGGTGTCGCCGGAGGCCGAGCGGGTACCCGAGAAGACGTAGTCGGTCGAGAGATGAACCAGCCTCGCCCCCGCCCGGGCACAGGCCGCGGCGAGCACCTCCGGTCCCGTCCCGTTGCCTGCGAAAGCCGCCGCGGCGTCGGTCTCGGCGGCGTCCACCGCGGTGTAGGCGGCACAGTTCAGCACGACGGCACCCGGCTCCAGCGCGGCCGACACCGCGTCCGGATCCCGGATGTCGAGTTCGTGCCTGCTGTATCCGCGCGCGTGCGGGGCGAGCCGGAGCAGCTCGCGGCCGACCTGCCCGTTCGCCCCGGTCACGATCAGGGGGGTGCGGGCGGTGGCGGCTGCTTCCGGCGCGTCGGTCACGGCCGCCAGTGTGGCACGCCGGGCTGGCGTGGCTCGGCGCCGTGCCGGTTGCCGTTGGTTAGCCTGAGGTCTCCGGACCGGGGCGCGAGCGGCCGGGGCGCGGGGAGCGCTCGCCGTACGGAAGACTTGCCGGTAGCGAGCACTGCGCTCGATTCGTGGAGAGGACGCACAGGTGTCGCAGCGCGGGTACGACGAGCAGGAACCGGGCCGCGACCGGCGCGCAGCCGGTCAGCGCGCGCCACGGCCTGCTGCCGAGCGGCGGCCGTGGCCGGAACGGCAGCCACGCTCGGAGCGGACGCCACAATCGGAGCGGCAGCCACAATCGGAGCGGACGCCACAGTCGGAGCGGCAGCCACAATCGGAGCGGCCGCAGCGATCGGAGAAGCAGCCGCGATCCGAGCGAAAGCCTCGGTCGGAGCGGAAGCCACGGTCGGAGCGGTCGGAGCGGCGGCGCGGGACGGTGCGGCCCCCGGCGCCCGTCGCGGAAGACAAGCCACGGCCCGCCATCTTCGGCCCGGTGCGAGTGCTGGTCGCGCTGGTCGCGGTGGCCACCTTCGCGATCACCGGCTACGGCTGGCACGGCGTCGATTCCCTGGTCTCCGACATCGAGCGGATCGACAATCTCGCGCTCGGCGGCGGCCGGGACGGCGCGGTCGACATCCTGCTGGTCGGGGTGGACAGCCGCACCGACGCGCACGGCGACCCGCTCTCCGACGACGAGCGCGCCATGCTGCACGCCGGAGACGAGGTGGGCACCAACACCGACACCATCGTGCTGATCCGGGTGCCGAACGACGGCAGCTCGGCGACCGCGATCTCGATCCCGCGCGACTCCTACGTCGACATCCCCGAGTTCGGCAAGGGCAAGATCAACTCGGCGTACGGCGCAACCAAGGAGACCGAGCGGCTGGAGCTGCTGAACCAGGGCGTCTCCGAGTCCGCCGCCGAGGACCGCTCCACCCAGGCCGGGCGCAAGGCGCTGATCTCCTCGGTCGGGAACCTCACCGGCATCACCGTCGACCACTACGCCGAGGTGAGCCTGCTCGGTTTCGTGCTGCTCACCGACGCGGTCGGCGGCGTCGAGGTGTGCCTGACCAACGCCGTTGACGAGTGGATGTCCGGCGCCGACTTCCCGGCGGGGGTGCAGAAGCTGGACGGGCCGCAGGCACTCAGCTTCGTCCGGCAGCGGCACGACCTGCCGCGCGGCGACCTGGACCGGATCGTGCGCCAGCAGGTGTTCATGGCGCAGCTGGTGGGCCAGATGCTGAGCGCGGGCACGCTCGGCAACCCGGGGCGGCTGCAGCAGCTCAGCGATGCCGTCGGGCGCACCGTCGTGCTGGACGAGGACTGGGACGTGCTCGCCTTCCTGCGCCAGCTGCGCGACCTCTCGGCCGGCCAGGTGCGGTTCGAGACCATCCCGGTGGCCGACCTGAACGGCATGACCGCGTACGGCGAGGCGGTGGTGAAGGTGGAGCCGAAGACGGTGAAGAAGTACGTGGCCTCGCTCGTCGGCGAGCAGGGCGCGGGCGAGCCCGCGGTGCTGCCCGCCGCGGTCACGGTGGACGTCTACAACTCCTCCGGCGTGGCCGGGCTGGCCGGGCAGGTCTCGGAGGCGCTCACCGGCAAGGGGTTCCGCCCCGGCGAGATCGGCAACTGGACCGGGGAGACCGCGCTCGCCAGCACGGTCGTCGCCGCGGACGCGGACGACCCGAAGGCCGCCGCCGTCGCGGAGGCGCTCGGCGGGCTCCCGGTGCGCGCCGACGCGGCGGTGCTGCCCGGTGCGATCGGCGTGGTGCTGGCGAGCGACTATTCTGGTCCCGGCTCGTCCGCGGCCGGGGTGTTCGACTTCTCGGAGACGGCGGCGGCGACCGCGACGCCCGTGCCACCCGCCCCTCCGATCGCCGCAGGGAACACCGGACCGAAATGCGTGAACTGATGCGAGACGCCCTGACCCTCACCGAGGCCCTGCTCGACCCGGTGCTGGCCCGCGAGCCCGCCGCGCCGCGGGTCACCTGGTACGACGACGCCACCGGCGCCCGGATCGAGCTCTCCGGGCTGACGCTGGCCAACTGGGCGGCCAAGACCGCCAACCTGATCCGCGACGAGTTCGGCCTTGCACCGGGCGCGCGGGTCGCGGTGCTGCTGCCCGCGCACTGGCAGACCGCGGCGGTGCTGCTCGGTTGCTGGTGGGCCGGGGTCGAGGTGGTACTGCGCCCGGACCCGGACGCCGATCTGGCGCTGGTCACCGCGCAGCGGCTCGACGACGCCGACGGCGTGCCCGAGGTGGCCGCGCTCTCGCTGGACGCGCTCGGCGCACCGGTGCGCGACCTGCCGATCGGGGTCACCGATTTCGCCACCTCCGTGCGGGTGCACGGCGACCAGTTCCTCCCCGGCGGGCTCGGCACCGCGCTGGACGGGCTGACCGTGGCCGAGGTGCTGGCCGAGGCGCGCGGCTCCGCGCGCAGGCAGGGCTTCGCCGAGGGCGACCGGGTGCTCTCCAGCACGCCGTGGGAGACGCCCGCCGAGCTCATCGACGGTTTCCTCGCAGTGCTCGCCGCCGGCGCCTCGCTGGTGCAGGTGGTCAACCCGGACCCGGCGCAGCAGGAGCGGCGGGCCGAGACCGAGCGGGTCACCGCCCGCCGCTGACCCGCCGCTCTCCGCCCCCGGTAGGAGAGCGCGGTCCGCCTCGGGCACGTTCCGCGCTGTTGCCGGTTCTCGTACGGTGGAGATCACCACGTCGAGGTGATTGCGAGGTCGCACCATGAAGCCCCAGTACTGGTTCCGGTGGCTTTCCGAACACGGGGTGCCGCGCTACGCGGTGCGCGCCGCAGCGAAGCAGGGCGACCGCTTCGCCGAGCTGGTCGGCGGCCCCGCCGGGGTCAGCGAGCCGTACCCGCTGATCGAGCGGATGCGCGGCGACGGCCCGCTGCAGCGCACCCGGATCGCCTGGGCCAGCTTCGACCACGACGTGGTGCGGAGCATCCTGCGGGACAGCCGGTTCGGCGTGCGCAACCCCGTCGGCTTCACCACGCCGCGGGCGCTGCAGTGGATCAAAGACGCGGCGCACGTGCCTGCGAACCCGGTGGAGCCGCCCTCCATGCTGGTCATCGACCCGCCGGAGCACACCCGGATGCGCAAGCCGGTGGCGTCGGCCTTCACCCCGCGCGCGGTGCGCAAGCTGGGCGACCGGGTGGAGAAGGTCACCGTCGAGCTGCTCGACGGGCTGCCCGACGACGGCCGCACCGACCTGATCGCGAGCTTCGCCTCCCGGGTGCCGATCGCCATCATCTCCGAGATGCTCGGCTTCCCCGACTCCGACCAGGACCTCTTCCTGGAGTGGGGCGACCGGATGACCCCGCTGCTCGACATCGGCATCTCCTGGCGCGACTACCGCGGCGCGTTCGGCGCCATGAACGTCATGGACGGCTACCTCCGCGCGCACATCGCCAAGCTGCGCGCGAACCCGGGCGACGACATCCTGAGCACCCTGGTGAGCACGAGCGACCTGGACGACTACGCGCTCGCCGCCACCGCGAGCCTGCTTATGGGCGCCGGCTTCGAGACCACGGTGAACCTGATCGGCAACGGCGTGGTGCAGCTGGCGACCCACCCGGAGCAGCTGGCCAGGCTGCGCGCCGAACCGGAGCTGTGGCCGAACGCCATCGAGGAGATCCTGCGCATCGACCCGCCGGTGCAGACCACCGCACGCACCGCGCTGGAGGACGTCGAGGTCGGCGGGGTGCAGCTGCGCGCGGGCGCCACCGTCGTCGTCTCGCTGGCGGGCGCCAACCGCGACCCGGCGGTCTTCACCGACCCGGATCGCTTCGACGTGAGCCGGGAGAACGCGCGCGAGCACCTGACCTTCAGCAACGGCATCCACGTCTGCCTCGGCGCCAGCCTGGCCCGGATGGAGGGCGTCTTCGCGCTGCGCTCGCTCTTCGAACGCTTCCCCGACCTCGCGCTGGACGGCACGCTGCGGCACCGGCAGCTCTACACCCTGCACGGGTACCGGGCGCTGCCGGTGCGGCTCGGGCACCGCGCGCCGCGCGAGGTGCCGCAGCCGGTCAGCTGAAGCCGACGGCCTGCGGCCCCCACGCGGTGTGGAACGGGCCGTCCGGGTCGTCGACCATGCGGTCGATGGCGTCGATGAGCAGCGTCGGCCTGGTCTCCGGGTGGTAGGGCGGCCAGTGCTTGGAGCCGTCCAGCGCGGCGGGGACGCCGTGCTCGGCGAAGGCCGTCCAGCGCCGCATCATCCGGCCGGAGACCGCCTGCGCCGCGCGCCTGCCGCCGAGCCAGAAGGTCGGGTCGTGGTCGAAGGTGCCGAAATTGCCGAAGACGTACGGCAGCTCGGTGGCGTGGCCAGCGCCGACCCGGGCCGCGCGGAGCATCGGGGTGGCGTGGTCGAAGCGGTAGACGAAGGTCGGCGAGTGCTGCGCGTGGCCGTCCGCCACCCAGCGCGCGGGCATTCGGAAGGCGGCGTCGGTGGAGATGGCGAGCGCGCCGCGGGCCGTCGCGATGTCCGGGTAGGCGGCGGTGATCTCGGCCAGCCGCTCGGGGCCGAGGTCGGGGTGGCCCGCGGAGATGTCGCGCAGCATGGCGTTCACCGCGTCCGGGGTCACCGGCATGATCGGCGAGCGGAAGAGCCGGAACAGCGAGGACTCGTCCCGGTTGCTGCCGATCACCAGCGGCACCCGCAGCGACTCCCCGCGCGCGAAGCGCTCCACCGGGTAGCCGGGCAGCAGCGTGCCGTCCACGACCGGGGCGGCGGCCAGCCTGCCCGGCTCGGCGACCGGCACCTCGTCGAAGAGCGTCCCCGCCACCTGTGCGAGCCGCTGGATGGGCAGCTCGGTGAGCTCGGCGGCCCGGCCCGCGGGCAGCTCCAGCAGCTCGAGGAAGCGGTGCGCCACCTTGGCCGCGCGCTCCTGCCCGAAGACCGTTGTCGCGGGCGGGCTCTGCGCGATGGCCTTGTGGAAGAGGCCGTCCGCGCGCGGGGAGGTGAGCAGCGCGGTGACGCAGCCGCCGCCGGAGGACTCGCCGAAGAGCGTGACGTTGCCCGGGTCGCCGCCGAACTCGGCGATGTTCGCGCGCACCCACTCCAGCGCGGCGATCTGGTCGTGCAGCCCCAGGTTCGGGACGAAGCCGGCGCCGAGCGCGGAGAGGTCGAGGAAGCCGAGCACGCCGACCCGGTAGTTCACCGTGACCACAACGACGTCACCGGATTCGGCCAGCCTGCGGCCGTCGTAGATCTCCTGGGCCGCGGTGCCGAGGCAGTACGCGCCGCCGTGCAGCCACACCATGACCGGGCGCGGCGGGGCGTCCCGGTGCGGGACGCGGGGCGCGAAAACGTTGAGCCAGAGGGGGTTCTCACCCATGCGCAGCTTGCCCGCGACCGGGACCATCGGGCCCATGGCCTGCGGCGCCACGTCGCCGACTTCGGTGCAGGGGCGCTCCCCCGACCACGGCTCCGGCGGGCGGGGGGCGCGGAAGCGGTCCGGCCCGGTCACCGGTGCGCCGTACGGGATGCCGCGCCAGACGGCGACGGGTCCGGCGGTGGTGCCGCGGACCGCGCCGTAGCTGGTACGGGCGACGGGCTCGGCGGGCGGATGGTCGACGGTGGCCTCGAACGCACCGGCGGCCGCGTACTCCCGGCCGGTCTCGATCTCCATTGTCATGCTCTGTACCTCCTGACCTGCGCCGATCACCGAAAAGACATGATCGTCCTTTCGAGGGTACGTCCGGAGGGCAGTTCCAAACGGTTACTCGCGCCACCCGTTACCCTTGCGCTATGCCGAGTTACCAGTTCCGCTGCCGCAGCTGTGGGGACACCTTCGAGGTCTCGCGCCCGATGGCGCGCTCCGGCGATCCGGCCGAGTGCCCGGCCGGGCACGGCGATACGGTCAAGCTGCTCACCACCTTCGGGACCGTCGGGGCGTCGAGCGCGCCGGCGCCGATCCCCGCCGCGCCGAGCGGCGGCGGGTGCTGCGGCGGTGGCTGCTGCCGATAGCCGGGTCAGGAGTTCCGGTCGCGGTCCAGGTGGCCGAGATCACGGTCCGGCGCGACCCGATCGCGCACCCGTTGCTTGAGCTGCGCCACATCCGGGAAGCCGCCGTCGGCCTTGCGCTCCCAGATCTGCTCGGCGTCCACCGTGATCCGAAAGATTCCGCCGGTGCCGGGTACCAGCGCGACCTCGTCCAGGTCGGTGCCGAAGGTGTTCAGGAGCTCCTGCGCCATCCAGGCCGCGCGCAGCAGCCAGCGGCACTGGGTGCAGTACTCGATCGCCACGCGCGCCATGCGGCCCGACGCTACCCGACCTTGCCGTCCAGGTAGTGCCAGGCGCCGTCCACCCGCGCGAACCGGCTGACCTCGCGCAGCACGTGGCTGCCGTCCGGATCGCGGTGGTGCGCCGCGAATTCGACAACGCCGTCGTCGTCGAACGGGCCGCCGCGCTCGGTGCGCACGATCTCCAGGAAGCGCCAGCGGGTCTCCGGGTCGAGGTCGATCGCGTCCGGCCTGGTGCGCGGGTGCCAGGAGCGCAGCAGGTAGGCACCGTCGCCGACGGCGAAGGCGGTGTAGCGGGAGCGCACGAGCGCCTCCGCGGTCGCGGCCGCGCGCTCGCCGGCCAGCACCGGGCCGCAGCACTGGTCGTACGCCTCGCCGCGCCCGCACGGGCATCGCCTCGCCATGCGGGTCATCGTCGCACGGCGGCGGTTCCGGGCAGGGCCGCGAGGGCGTCGGCGAACTCCTCCGCCTGCTCGCGCCAGCGGCGCAGCTCGGTGACCGAGGGGGCCAGCTCGTAGTCGTGGTGGTGCGCGGCGCGGGAGAGCGCGGTCCAGACCGCGGCGATCCGGGCGGCGAGCTCGGAGCCCGCGTGCAGCCGGAGCGCGAGCAGCTGCGCGCGCATGGGGCAGCGGGCGAGCGCGGGCTCGCGGCGCGCCCACAGCTCGTCCACCGCCTGCTCGATGGCGAGCCGCAGGATCCACGAGGTGGCGCGGGACCAGACGCCGCCCGCATCCGTCACGGTGCCGGCCAGCAGGTGGTCGGCGGCCTCGAAGCGCTCCGCGATCGTCGGCCGGGCCGCACCGCGCTCCCGGTTCCGCGCGCGCTGCCGACTGCGGCGCGCGGGTTCGCCGGTCATCGCGTCCGCGGCGGGCTCGGCCTTCGCCTCGGCGCACCGTTGGCACCGCGCTCCCCCGCGTCCGCCCGGCCCTGCTGCCCACCGGCGCGGCCGCCCCGATCGCGCGCAACGCCACCGTCCTGCTCCGCGCCCGGACGTCGGTCCTGCCGCTGCCGGCCGCCAGGCGGTTCGGGCTGCACGCGCTCCGAGCGGCCGCGGGTCCGGGCTTCCGCACGCTGCCCGCCGCCGTTCGACGCTGCCCGGCGGCCGGGCGGGCGGTCGGCACTGCCGTCGAGGTCGGCGGCGAGCCGGGCGATGAGCCGCTCGGTGTCGGCGATGAGCGCCCGCATCCCGCGGTCGATCGGGACGTGCGCGCCCGCGGTGGCGTCGCGCAGCACGTCGACCGCCCAGCCGCCCTCGGTGGCGGCCAGGTGCGCGTTCAGGTCGTCGACCTTGCCGTCCACGCCCATGACGGCGAGCGCGACCATGGCCCGCGTCGTCTGCGCCGCCGAGACCCGGCGCTCCACCTCGGCATGGCCCATTCCCTCGGCGAGCAGCGTGCGCCGCGCCCTGGCCAGCCCGGCCGCCTCCAGCGCGGAGCGGCAGCAGGTCGCCACCAGCTCGGTGGCGATGGCGGGCGGCAGCTGCCTGGTGTGCATGAGCGAGCGGGCATCCGCGAGGTAGCGGCGCACCGGATCGCTCACGGTGCGCACCTCGACCACCGAGCGCTCCCGGCGCTGCACCTCGAGCACCCTGGCGTCCAGCTGCATCCGCCGCACCGCCTCGGCCAGCCGCTCGTCGTGCGTGAAGACGACGACCTGCCTGCTCCGCGCGACCTCGGCGAGCACCGTGGCCAGCCCGTCCACCTTGGCCGGGTCCATGGCCTGCACCGGATCGTCGATCAGCACGAAGCGGAACGGGCTGCGCTCGGCGGTGGCCCGCGGCAGGAAGAGCGAGAGCCCGAGCGCGTGCAGCTCGCCCTGGCTCATGACGCCGAGCGCGGCGCCGTCCACCTCGTCGACGGTGACGTCGAGCAGCACCCGGCGCGCGGTGCCCGCGCTGCCCTGCAGCCGGACCGCGCCCAGCTCGACGTTGCTCTGCTGGCGCAGCGTCTGCCAGACCCAGCGCGCCGTCTCCTGCAGCGGCGCCATCCGCTCGTCGCGCAGGACGCCGGCGGCCGCCTTCAGCCACTCCTCGGCGCGCTTGACCGTGCGCAGCTCGGCGGAGTCCGCCTCGACCAGCCTGGCGCCGGTGATCCAGGCGGTGAGCCTCGGCACCAGCGGCGCCCACACCTCGTCCAGCCGCTCCAGCTCGGTGCGGGTGCCGCGGCGCACGTGCTCCAGCTCGTCCACCAGCCGGGTGTAGGCGGTGCGCACCCGCTCCGGCAGCGCCGGGTCGTCGTCCGCGCCGTCGTCGAAGCGCAGCGCGGCCCAGCGGGTCCACGCCCTGGCGACCGCGGCGGTGTCCACCGGGCGGCGGCCGGGCGCGACCAGCTCGTCCGGCACCGGCTGCGGCAGGCTGCGCAGCGCCGCGGCGGCCCGGCGCAGCTCGGCGCGGGCGTCGGCGAGCCCGGCCACCCTGGCCGCGAGCTCGCCGACGGCGATGTCGGTGGCGGCGCGCCAGGCGGCGTCCAGCTGCCCGGCGCCGCAGAGCGGGCAGACGCAGTCCGCGTCCCCCGCGTGCGAGCGCGCCCGGCGCAGCAGCTCCAGGGTGCGCAGGTCGGCCTCGGCATTCCCGGTGGCGTACCGCGCGACCTCGGCGCCCGCCCGCTCCAGCCGCTGCACCGCCGCGCGCACCACCACCGGGGCGGGCACCGCGAGCCGGACCAGCCCGCGCAGCCCGGCCACGTCGGCGGTGTCGTCGGCGCCGGTCAGCGCGGCCTCCACCGCGGCGACCTCCGGGTCTGGGGTGCGCAGCAGCGCGGCGAGCTCGACGGCCCTGGTATCGGCGGTGCGCTCCAGCGCGCCCGCGAGTTCGGTGCGCAGCGCGCGCGAGGCCCGCGCCGCGCGCTCCAGCGTCAGCCTGCGGGCGCGGATGCGCTCCTGCGCGGCGGTCAGCTCGTCCAGCCCGAGCAGCCGGTGCAGCGCGTCGAAGAGGTCGCTGGGCCTGCCGTCGATGAGCGAGCCGAGCTCGCTGTAGGAGAGGAACGGGCGGTGCAGCGCGAGCAGTGCCGACCAGGCCTCGACATCGAACGGCGCGGGATCGGCGGCGCCGCGCTGCTCGGTCCACTCCGGCGCGGTGAGCTCGGCCTCGGCGGGCCAGGCGGCGCGCACCAGGATCTCCGCCGGGCTGCCCGCGGTGAGCAGGTCGAGCGCGATCCGGGTCTCGCCGGGGGCGTGCAGGTTGCGCCAGCCCTCGCGCCAGGCCGCGGAGCGCCCCTCCCAGCGCCGGTTGGCGCCGGTCAGCGCGAGCTCGGCGGCCTCGGCGAAGCTCGACTTGCCGCTGCCGTTGCGCCCGACCACCAGCGTCAGCCCCGGGCCGGGCGAGAGCCGGAGCACGCTCTCCCTGCCGATCCCGCGGAACCCGCGAACGGCGATGCCGCGCAGGTAGATTCCGTCGTGCCGGGGGGCTCCCGCCGCCGGGGCCGGCTGTTCGATGTCGTCGAGCGCGGTCCGGACGACGGCGACGACCTCGGGGTCGGCAGCGGGCCCGTCCTCCAGCAGGCGCGCGAGCGACCCCGTGGCGTCGTCCGTCTCGGTTCGCATCCCGCCCCCTCCCGCACGACCGGAATCGTGCCGAACGCTACCCGATGGGGGGAGCGGCGATGCGCGGGGACGAACCCGCCCGCGCGGAGCTGGAGTTGGCCATCGAACGACGCGACCGCGCTCGATGTCCACCCCTCGCCAGCCCCGGCGGGCAGCTCGATGTGTCCGCACCCGGGCCGAGAGATACCGGGTGGTCCGGCACAGCCGAACAGGTCAGAATGCCAGAGCGGCCGTCCGGATGCAAGATCACCGATCGCCGCCGAAACCCGCTCGTGCGCAGCCGTTTCCGGTAGGCCCGCGGCGGCGCCCGCCGCGGGCGCTAGTCTGTGCGTCCATGACACGGGATGAGCGTGGTGTGACCGCACAGAGTGCGGACTTCGCGGCCTGGTACAACGAGGTGGTCGTCAAGGCCGCACTCGTCGACCGCGGCCCGGCGCGGGGCACCATGGTCATCCGACCGTACGGCTACCGCCTCTGGGAGCGGCTCCAGGAGGAGCTGGACCGCCGGATCAAGGACACCGGCCACGAGAACGCCTACTTCCCGCTGTTCATCCCGGAGAGCTTCCTCGCCCGCGAGGCCGAGCACGTAGAGGGCTTCGCGCCGGAGCTGGCGGTGGTCACGCACGCGGGCGGCAAGGAGCTGGAGGAGCGGCTGGTGGTCCGGCCGACCTCGGAGACCATCGTCGGCGAGATGATGGCCAAGTGGATCACCTCGCACCGCGATCTGCCGCTGCTGCTGAACCAGTGGTCGAACGTGGTGCGCTGGGAGCTGCGGCCCCGGATGTTCCTGCGCACCACGGAGTTCCTGTGGCAGGAGGGGCACACCGCGCACGTCGACGAGGCCGACGCCAGGCGCGAGACGCTGCTCGCCTTCGGGCTGTATCAGGAGGTGGCGCGCGATCTCGCCGCCATGCCGGTGATCGCGGGCGAGAAGACCGCGGGTGAGCGCTTCGCGGGCGCGGTGGCCACCTACACCATCGAGGGGATGATGCGCGACGGCCGCGCACTGCAGGCGGGCACCTCGCACTACATGGGCACCAACTTCGCCTCGGCCTTCGGCATCCGCTACACCGGCGACGCGGGCCGGGAGGAGCTGTGCCACACCACCTCCTGGGGCATGAGCACCCGGATGATCGGCGGCATTGTGATGACGCACGGCGACGACAGGGGGTTGGTGCTTCCGCCTCGGTTGGCGCCGTACCAGGTGGTCGTCGTGCCGACCACGCGCGGCGGCAACACCGCCGTCGAGCAGGCGGCCGACGAGCTGGCAGTCCGGCTGCGGGCCGCTGGCATCCGCACCCACGTGGACGCGCGGCCGCAGCTCAGCCCCGGTTTCAAGTACAACGAGTGGGAGCTGCGCGGCGTCCCGATCCGGTTGGAGCTCGGCCCGCGCGATCTGGAGTCGGGCAGCGCCGTGCTGGTGGAGCGGCTCGGCGACCGGGGCAAGCGCGCGGTGCCGATCGACGCGCTGCCCGCGGTGCTGCCCGGCGTGCTGGACGAGTTCCAGGAGTTCCTGCTGGCGCGGGCCACCGCCTTCCGGGACGAGCACACCCACGCGGTCGACGGCTGGGCCGATTTCGCCGCGGCGGTCGGCACCGGCTGGGCGCTCGCACTGCACTGCGGCACGTCCGCCTGCGAGGACGAGATCAAGGCGCAGACCGCCGCGACCCCGCGCTGTGTCCCGCTCGACGGCGAGCCCGCGAGCGGGGTCTGCGTGCGCTGCGGGGCGCCGTCGGCGTACGGCAAACGGGTGATCTTCGGCCGCGCGTACTGAGCTCCGCGGCCTGTCGGTGCACTGGTATAGAACTGCTTCCGACGACGCGATCGGCACCCGCCGGTCGGCCGGATCGGGGGGATACCGATGAGCACGATCACGGGAGGCAGCCGCGTGGGCACGACGCCCTGGAGCGAGGAGCAGGTCGCCGCGGCGGCGCCGGACCAGAGTTCGCTCGCCGCCGCGCGGAAGCTGGCAGGCAAGCTCGGCGACGCCGTCGCGCAGGGCAGCGCGCTGGCGGGCACCTGCGCGGGGAGCGGGCGCACGCCGTACCGGGTCGCTGTCGATCTCGCCGGTCCGGCCTTCCGCTGCTCCTGCCCCAGCCGCAAGTTCCCCTGCAAGCACGCGCTGGCGCTGCTGCTTGCCTGGTCCGCCGGTGCGGTCCCGGACGGCGGTGAGCTGCCGCCCTTCGCGACCGAGTGGCTGGCAGGCCGCGCCGCGCGGGCGACGGCGGCGCCCGCCCGCCCGGCCGATCCGGAGGGCACCGAGCAGCGCCGTGCGCGGGTGGCCGCCGGGCTGGCCGAGCTGGAGGTCTGGCTCGCCGACCAGGTACGCACCGGGCTGGCCAGGGCCGATCGGGTGCGCGGCTTCGAGGCCATCGCGGCCCGCATGGTGGACGCGCAGGCGCCTGCGGTGGCGTCCGCGCTGCGCCGGCTGCCCGCCGTCGCCGCCGGCCGCTCGGACTGGCCCCGGCTGGTGCTGCGCGAGTACGCCAGGCTGCACCTGCTCGCCACCGCGCACCGCGGGCTCGCGGAGCTGCCCGAGCCGCTCGCCGCCGGGGTCAGGGCGCACATCGGCTACCCGATGGCCGCCGAGCTGGTGCGCTCCGGCCCCGCGGTGCGCGACGACTGGATGGTGCTCGGCACCCGCGCGACCGAGGAGGAGCGGCTGCACACCAGGCGAACCTGGTTGCGCGGCAGGCACTCCGGGCGCTGGGCCATGCTGGTCGAGCACAACTTCGGCGGCCAGGTGTTCGCGAGCGCGGCGCCGCGGCTCGGCTCCATGGCCGACGCGAGCCTGCACTACTACCCCGGCGCGGGAAACCTCAGGGTGCAGTGGGGCACCAGGCACGGCGCCGACACCCCGGTCACCTCGCTGCCGCTGCCCGACGGCGCGGGCCGGATCGACGCGACGCTGCGCGCGTACGCGGCGGCGCTGGCCGACGACCCGTGGCTGCGGGCGCAGCCCGTGCTGCTCACCGAGGTGGTCCCGGTGCCCGGCGAGACCGGCTGGTGGCTGGCTGAATCGGACGGCACCGCGCTGCCGATCGCGCCCGGCGAGCAGCCGTGGCGGCTGCTCGCGATCTCCGGCGGGCATCCGGTCGCCGTGATCGGCGACTGGACCGCGGAGGGGCTGGTCCCGGTCGCGGTCTTCGCGGCGGGCGAGGTGCACCGGGCCGACGAGCCGCTCGGCCCGTCGGTGCCGTCGCCGGAGCCGCCGCAGCCCGCGCCGGAGACGGCCGAGCTGGTCTCGGTGGCGCTGCTCGGCACCGCGCAGCGCGGGCTCGACTCAGGGCGGCTGCCCGCCCCGGTGGCCGGGGCCGTCGCCCGGGTCGACGATCCGGCCGCCGCGCTGCTCGCGGCCGCCGCGCTGCAGGACCTGCTGGAGCGCGGCGGGGTCAGGGCAGGCACCGCCGTGCTGCCGGTACCGGCGGCGGAGGACGAGCGTCCACTGCTGCCCCGCGCGGCCGCCGACCGGCTGGCCAAGCTGCTCGGGAGCCGCTCCCCCTTCCTGCCGGAGTGGTTCGCGGCGGCGGCGCCGCACGACTTCCGCGCGCCGGACGCGCTCGGCGTCCAGCTGCTCGAGTACGCCCGCACGCTGCCCGAGTACCGCGGCCCGCTGCTCCGGCTGGCCGGGCCGCGCGGCCGCTGGCTGGCGGCGGCGCACCCGGGCTGGAACGACTTCCGCACCTCGTCGGCCGAGGTCGCCGAGGTCTGGGCCTACGGGAAGCCCGCGGCGCGGCGGAACCTGCTGCGCGAACTGCGCCGGGACGACCCGGTGCGGGCGCGCGAGCTGCTCGCGAGCACCTGGGCCACCGAGTCGGGGGCGCAGGCCGCCGAGCTGCTCGCGGTGATCGGCGACGGGCTCGACCCGGCCGACGAGGGGCTGCTGGAGACAGCGCTGGCCGGGCGCCGCGGTGACGTCCGGCGCACCGCCGCCGCGCTGCTGGCCCGGCTGCCCGGCTCGGCCTTCACCGAGCGCATGCGGCAGCGCGCCGAGCTGTGGCTACCGGTCCGCGGCGGCACGCAGCTGGAACCGGCGCTGCCTGCGGAGCTCCCGCCGGACGCCAAGCGGGACGGCCTCGCCGAGAGCGGCGCCGAGTTCGGCTACCGCTGGTCCGGCGGCCCGGACGACACCGCCGCGCTGCTGCGCAGGCTGGTCGCGGCCACCCCGCTCGCACACTGGGAGAAGGCGTTCGGCTCGCCGGTGCGGGCCGTCGCCACCGTGCTGGACGACCGGTTCCGCAGGCCGCTCTTCGACGGCTGGATGGACGCCGCGCTCGCCGCGGGCGACGGCGCGTGGGCCGCGGCGCTCTTCGACGCCGGGGTGCCGACCGACCAGGCGCTGCTGCGCAGGCGCGAACTCTTCGCGCTGCTCCCCGCGGCGGAGCGGATCACCCGGCTGCTCCGGCTGGACGGCGCCTGGCTCTCCGAGCTGGAGGCGCTGCTGCCCGCCGTCGAGCACCCGTGGCCGGAGCAGGTGTCGCACCACGTCCTGCTGCTGCTGCACGAGCGGGCACGGACGGCCGCCCGCAGACCGGGCGCCTCCGGCGCCATGCCGACCGCGTTCCGCTCGCTGCTCGCCGTTGCCGCCGCGCACCTGCCACCCGATGCCGCCCCGGTGGTCGCCGCCACCGCGCACCGCTGTACCGACGCGGCCTGGGGCGATGCCTTCCAGCGGCTCGCCCGCGACCTGACCATCCGCTCGACCATGCTCGAGGAGCTGCAATGACCGCACCGACGACCGACACCGGCCTGCTCCGCCCGCACGCCGAACAGACCTACGCGGCCGAGCTGGCCGCGCTGGGCGCCGCCGACGACCGACCGCGCCCGCCGTCCTGGGAGCTCTCGCCCTCGGCCGTCGTCACCTACCTGCTCGGCGGCGTGCTGCCGGACGGCACCGCGATCGTCCCGAAGTACATCGGCCCGCGCCGCCTGCTCGAGGTCGCGGTCTCGACGCTCGCCACCGACCGCGCGCTGCTCCTGCTCGGCGTGCCCGGTACCGCCAAGACGTGGGTCTCCGAGCATCTCGCCGCCGCCGTCTCCGGCAACTCCACGCTGCTGGTGCAGGGCACATCGGGCACCGCGGAGGAGGCCATCCGGTACGGCTGGAACTACGCCAGGCTGCTGGCCGAGGGGCCGAGCGAGGCCGCGCTGGTGCCGTCACCGGTGATGACCGCCATGCGCACAGGGAAGATCGCCAGGATCGAGGAGCTCACCCGCATCCCGTCGGATGTGCAGGACGCGCTGATCACGGTGCTCTCCGAGAAGACGCTCCCGGTGCCCGAGCTGGGCAGCGAGGTGCAGGCGGCCAAGGGCTTCACGGTGATCGCCACCGCCAACGACCGGGACCGCGGCGTCAACGACCTCTCCTCCGCGCTGCGCCGCCGGTTCAACACCGTCGTGCTCCCGCTGCCCGCGGGCGAGGACGAGGAGGTCGCCATCGTGACCAGGCGGGTCGCCGAGCTCGGCGCGGCGCTGGAGCTGCCGCCGGTGCCCGCGGCGGCCGAGGAGATCCGCCGGGTGGTCCGGGTGTTCCGGGAGCTGCGCGCCGGGGTGACCGCGGACGGGCGGACCAAGCTCAAGTCGCCGTCCGGGACGCTCTCCACCGCCGAGGCGATCTCGGTGATCACCAACGGCATCGCGCTCTCCGCGCACTTCGGCGACGGGGTGCTGCGCGCCTCCGACATCGCGGGCGCGGTGCTCGGCTCGGTGATCAAGGATCCGGTGGCGGACTCGGTGGTGTGGACCGAGTACCTGGAGGCCGTGGTGCGGGAGCGGCCGGAGTGGGCCGACTTCTACCGCGCCTGCCGCGAGGTGTCCGGGTGAGCGCCGCCGTGACCCGGGTGTTCGGCATCCGGCACCACGGGCCCGGCTCCGCGCGCTCGCTGCGTGCGGCGCTGGCCGAGTTCCGGCCGGACATCATCCTGATCGAGGGGCCCGCCGACGCCGATCCACTGGTCGGCTACGTCGCCGCCGATGGCATGGCGCCGCCGGTGGCGCTGCTCGCCTACGTGCCGGGCGAGCCGGCTCGCGCCGCCTTCTGGCCCTTCGCCTCCTTCTCCCCCGAGTGGCAGGCGCTGCGCCACGGCGCCGAGCACGGCGTCCCGGTCCGCTTCTGCGACCTGCCCTCCACCCACGTGCTCGCGGCCCGCGAGCACGAACCCGCCGAACACCGCGACCCGCTCGCCGAACTCGCCGCCGCCGCCGGCTACGACGACGCCGAGCGCTGGTGGGACGCGGTCGTCGAGTCCGCCGCCGACTCCGGCGCCTTCGACGCCATCACCGAAGCCATGCGCGCCCTCCGCGAACCCGCCCCGCCCGGCGCGGAAGTCGCCGAGCCCTCCACACACACGGGCGCGACCACGTCCGGTGGCCCCGCCGAATCGCCCGCGGGCGCCGAGGCCGCCGCTCCGGCAGTCGAGGCCGTCGCTCCGGCGGGTGGCGCCGCCGCTCCCGCGGGTGGCGCCGAGGCACCTGCGGGCGCCGCAGAGGCGCCGGGGGGCGGGGCGGAGCCCCGCGTTCTCCACTCCATCCCGGTGGACACCCAGACCCTGCGCCGCGAGGCGTACATGCGCCAGACCATGCGCAAGGCCCTGCGCGAAGGCGCCCAACGCCTCGCGGTGGTCTGCGGCGCCTGGCACGCCCCCGCCCTCGACGGCCCACTCGGCCCGGCCGCCCCGGACACCCGCCTGCTCACCGGCCTGCCGAAGGTCAAGACCGCGAGCACCTGGGTGCCGTGGACACACTCCCGCCTCGCCACCGCCTCCGGCTACGGCGCAGGCATCACCTCGCCGGGTTGGTACCACCACCTCTTCACCGAGACCGAGCAGCCGGTGGTGCGCTGGCTGACCCGGGTGGCGAATGTGCTCCGCGCACACGACCTCCCGGTATCCAGCGCGCACGTGATCGAGGCGGCCCGGCTCGCCGAGACCCTCGCCGCGCTCCGCGCCCGCCCGCTGGCCGGGCTCTCCGAGGTCACCGAGGCGGTGCGCGCGGTGCTGTGCGGCGGCGAGGAGACCCTGGTCCGGCTGATCGCCGAGGAGCTGGTGATCGGCGAGGCGCTCGGCGCCGTCCCCGCGGACACCCCGACGGTCCCGCTCGCCGCCGACCTCGCCGCCACCGCCCGCTCGCTCCGGCTCAAGCAGGAGCCGAGCGCCCGCAGCCTCGACCTCGACCTGCGCAAGGAGCGCGAGCTGCGCCGCTCGCACCTGCTGCACCGGCTCCGCGTGCTCGGCATCGAGTGGGGCGTGCCCGCGCAGAGCCAGGTCCGCGGCACCGGCACCTTCCGGGAGACCTGGACCCTGTGCTGGGAGCCGGAGTACGCGCTCGCGGTGATCGAGGCCTCGCGCTGGGGCACCACCCTGCGCACCGCCGCAGAGGCCAGGATCCTGGACCACGTCGGCGACGCCGACATCACCCTGGCCGACCTGGCCACCGCGCTCGACACCGCGCTGCTCGCCGACCTCGGCGCCGCCACCTACGGGCTGATCGCCCGGCTCGACGAGGTCGCCGCGCTCGACCACGACGTCACACACCTGCTCGGCGTGCTGCCCGGCCTGCTGCGCACGCGGCGCTACGGCGACGTCCGCGGCACCGACGTCAGCGCGCTCGGCCGGGTGGCGGACGGCCTGCTGGTCCGGATCTGCGCCGGGCTGCCCGGCGCCGTCACCGGGCTGGACACCGAGGCCGCCGAGAACCTGCGCGACCAGATCGACGCCGCCAACGCCGCGCTGCGCACCGGCACCGACGGCATCGAGCGGTGGCAGGCCGCGCTGCGCGTGGTCGCCGACCGGGACGACGTGCACGGCGCGCTGGCCGGCCGCGCGGTCCGGTTGCTCGCCGATGTCGGCGAGATCGACGACGCGGAGTCCGCGCTTCGGCTCGGCGCCGCGCTCTCGGTGGGGCGCACCGCGCAGGCGAAGGCGGCCTGGATCGATGGCTTCCTCGGCGGGCGCGGGCTGCTGCTCGTGCACGACCGCGAGCTGCTTCGCCTGGTCGACGAGTGGGTCCGCGGCCTCGGCGACGACCAGTTCACCGAGGTACTTCCGCTGCTCCGCCGCACCTTCGGCGCCTTCGAGCAACCCGAGCGGCGCGCTATCGGCCGCGCGATCCGCGGCGGAGCCCGCGCCGAAGGCGTGCGCGGCGCCATAGATTTCGAACGCGGCGAACTCGCGCTGCGCGCCGCCCTCGCCATTCTCGCGGCGGCCCCGCGCCCCGCGGACGCCGCCGAACCAGCAGGAGCCATCCCATGACCGACGACGCGCACGCCCGCCGCTGGCGGCTCCTGCTCGGCGCCGCCGCCGAGTCCGAACTCGGCTCGCCGGGCGGGCAGCACGAGCAGGCCATGGACCGCGCCCTCGGCGCGCTGTACGACGCGGGCGACCCGTCCGGCCCGCGCTCCGGCGGGCTCGGCGCCTCGGCGCCACGGGTCGCCCGCTGGCTCGGCGACATCCGCACCTACTTCCCGACCAGCGTGGTCGAGATCATGCAGCGGGACGCGGTCGAGCGCCTCGACCTCACCCAGCTGCTCCTGGAGCCGGAGCTCCTCGAGGCGGTGGAGCCGGACGTGCACCTGGTCGGCACGCTGCTCAGTCTCAACGGCGTGATCCCGGAGACCACCCGCGCCACCGCGCGCACCGTGGTCGCGGCGGTGGTGAAACAGATCGAGGAGCGGATCGCGGCGAAGACCGTCGCCGCCGTCTCCGGCGCGCTGAACCGGGCCGCGCGGATCGCCCGGCCCCGGCACCGGGACATCGACTGGGACCGCACCATCCGGGCCAATCTCGCGCACTACCTGCCCGAGCATCGGACGGTGGTGCCGCAGCGGCTGATCGGTTACGGCAGGCGCAGCCAGGCGGTGCACCGCGAGGTGGTGCTCGCCATCGACCAATCCGGCTCGATGGCGGCCAGCGTGGTGTACGCCTCGGTCTTCGGCGCGGTGCTCGCCTCCATGCGCTCGCTGCGCACCTCGCTGGTGGTGTTCGACACCGAGGTGGTGGATCTGACCGAACACCTGGACGATCCGGTCGACGTGCTGTTCGGCACCCAGCTCGGCGGCGGCACCGACATCAACCGGGCCATCGCGTACAGCCAGTCGCTGATCACCAAGCCGACCGACACGCTCTTCGTGCTGATCTCCGACCTCTACGAGGGCGGGGTGCGCGAGGAGATGCTGCGCCGGGTCCGGTCCATGACCGAGGCCGGGATCCAGGTGCTGGTGCTGCTCGCGCTCTCCGACGAGGGCGCGCCCTCCTACGACCACGACAACGCGGCCGCGCTCGCCGCGCTCGGCGTCCCCGCCTTCGCCTGCACCCCCGACCACTTCCCCGACCTGCTCGCCGACGCCCTCGACCGCAGGGATATCAGCCGCTGGGCGGGCGCCACGCGCTGAGCGGGGCGGCGCGGGCCGGAAGCCCGCGCCGCCCCGGCGTCACACGTCGGCGATCGCCGCCAGCGGCGGCGTGCGCGCCGCCCGCACCGCGGGCCAGAGCGCGGCGAGCACCCCGACCACGGCCGATCCGACCAGCACCAGCACCAGCTGGCCCCACGGGATCGCGATCTGATCGAGCCCGAAATCGCGGAGCGTGCGCAGGAACCCGATGCCGAGCCCGAGCCCGAGCAGCAGCCCGACCACCGCGCCGAAGATGGCGATCAGCATGGATTCCAGGTAGATGGTGCGGCGCACCTGCGGCCGGAGCATGCCGACCGCGCGCAGCATGCCGATCTCCCTGCGCCGCTCGACCACCGAGAGCGCGAGCGTGTTCACGATGCCGAGCACCGCGATCACCACGGCGAGCGCGAGCAGGCCGTAGAGGATGGCGAGCAGGGTGTCGATCTGCCTGCCCTGCTCCCCCTTGAACTCCTCGCGGTCCATCACCTGCACCACCACGAACTGCTCGGTGGCGCGCTCCAGGTCGGCGCGGAGCGCGGCCGGGTCGGTGCCTGGCTTCGCCTGCACGAGGAGCACCACATTGGCCCGGAAGGCGACCGGCGTGGTCCGCTCGTAGAGCTGCGGGGAGAGGATCACCTCGCCGAGCAGCGGGCTGTTCCGGTAGACGCCCTGCACGGTGACCGGCAGCGCCGTCCCGTCCAGCCCGTTGATGGTGACTTCCTGGCCCGGGCGCCAGCCGCGCTCCTCCCGCTCCTTCTCGGAGACCAGGATGTCGCGCTCGCCGAGCGTGTTCGTGCCCGCCGTCAGGTTCACCCGCATGACCCGGTCGAACGGCCCCTCCGGCGAGGAGCCTGGCACCTGGTCGCCGTCGATCCGCACCACCGCGCCGCGGAACCCGACCACCTGCTCGGCGCTGGGCACCCCGTCGCGCACCGCGGCGGTGGCGCCCAGCGGCACCCCGATCTGCGGCGGCCCGGCCAGCACGAAGTCGGCGGTCACGTCCTTGTCCACGAGGCCGCCGATGCTGGCCTTCGCCGAGGCGCCGAGCATGCCGATCGCGGTGACCAGCATGAGCCCGAGGGTGAGCGCGAAGGCCGTCGCCGCGGTCCGGCGCGGATTGCGCCGCGCGTTGTTCCGGGCCATGGCGCCGACCGCGCCGAACGGGCGCATGAGCACGCCGAGCGCGCCGACCACCGGCCGGGAGAGCGCGGGCGCGGCCAGCAGCACCGCGAGGATCAGCGCCAGCGCACCAGCCCCGACCGTCGATGCCGCGGTGCCGCCGGTGTACTGGGCGCCGCCGACCACCAGCGCCACCCCGGCGACGGCGAGCAGCGCGCCGGCGATGGTCCGGTTGCGCAGCGAATCGCCCGAGCTGGCGAACTCGGCGCGCATGGCCTCCACCGGCGGCACCTTCGCCGCCCGCCGGGCGGGGGCGTAGGCGCTGATCACCGTGACCGCGAGCCCGAGCGCGAGCCCGATCAGCACGGTCCGCGGCTGCAGCGTGAGCGTCCCGGTCGGCAGCCCGACATCGAAGGCATTGAGCAGCGCGGAGAGCCCGTACGCCAGCCCGACCCCGCCCGCCAGCCCGATCACGCTGCCGAGCACGCCGATCACCAGCGCCTCGGCCACCACCGAGCGCCCGACCTGCCCGCTGCTGGCTCCCACCGCGCGCAGCAGCGCCAGCTCGCGCAGCCGCTGCGCCACGATCATGGAGAAGGTGTTGTAGATGATGAAGGTGCCGACGATCAGCGCGATCGCGCCGAAGGCGAGCAGGAAGTAGTTGAGGAAGTTGAGCGCATCGGTGACCTGCGCCTTCATGTCCTCGCGCACCTGGTCGCCGTTCTGCACCTTGTACTCGCCGCCGTACTCCAGCGCGAGCCGGTCGCGCAGGTCGTCGGCGGGCACCCCGGCCGCGGCGATGTCGAGGTAGGCGACGTGCGTGCCGTCGGTGAACAGCTGCTTCGCCTGCTCCTCCGGGAACTGCAGCGCGACCAGCCCGCCGGTGCCGCCAGGCAGCTCGTAGACGCCGCTCAGCGTGGCCTCGATCGGCTCGCCGCGGGACGGGATCAGCACCTTGGTGCGGTCGCCCACCTGGAGCCCGGCCCGCTCGGCGCCGCCGGTGTTGATCGCGAACTGGCCCGGCTGCGTCGGCGGCCCGCCCCTGGTGAAGTCCAGCGGCTCGGCCACCGCGCGCTCGGGCGGCAGATAGGACTCGCCGAAGCTGGGGGCGCCGCCGGTCTGCACGGCGGTCTTGCCCGCCGGGTCGAGCAGCACGACCGGGCCGTTCACACCCGGCGCGACCGCGCGCACGTCCGGGCGGGCGGCGATCTTGTCCACCACGGTCTGCGGCAGCCCGACGGACTGCTGGTTCTTCGGGCTCACCCGCACGTCGACGCCCTTGGCCTGGCTGGCGAAGATGCCGTCGAAGGTGCGCTGCAGGGTGTCGGTGAAGACGAAGGAGCCGGCGATGAACGCCGTGCCGAGCACCACCGAGAGCAGCGTGAGCGCGAGCCGCACCTTGTGCGCGGCGAGATTGCGCAAGGCGACCTTGCGCATGGGACTGCCCGCCATCAGTTCTCCAGCGCCTTCATCCGGTCCAGCACCGAGTCGGCGGTGGGGTCGCGGAGCTCGTCCACGACCCGGCCGTCGGCCAGGAAGATCACCCGGTCGGCGTAGGAGGCGGCGCGCGGGTCGTGCGTGACGATCACGACCGTCTGGCCGAAGTCGTCGACGGCGGCGCGCAGGATGGAGAGCACCTCGCCGGAGGAGCGGGAGTCCAGGTTGCCGGTGGGCTCGTCGCCGAAGATGATGTCCGGTTTGCCCGCCAGCGCCCTGGCGCAGGCCACCCGCTGCTGCTGCCCGCCGGAGAGTTCGCTGGGGCGGTGCTCCAGCCGGTCCGCGAGGCCGAGCCTGCCGAGCACCGTCTCCAGCCAGCCGCGGTCGACCTCGCGGCCCGCGATGTCGAGCGGCAGCGTGATGTTCTCCAGCGCGGTCAGCGTCGGGACCAGGTTGAACGCCTGGAAGACGAAGCCGATGCGATCGCGGCGGAGCTTGGTCATCTCGGCGTCGGAGAGGTCGGTCAGGTCGGTGTCACCGATCCGGACCGTGCCGGAGCTGGCCGAATCCAGCCCGGCGAGGCAGTGCATGAGCGTGGACTTGCCGGACCCGGACGGCCCCATGATGGCGGTGAACTCACCCCTGGCGAAATCCGCGGACACCTCGTCGAGCGCGGTGACCCTGGTGTCTCCGGCGCCGTAGACCTTGCTCAGGTCAACGGCGCGGGCCGCGACGGAGGTCGCGGTGCCCGGCTCGGTCGGTTCGGCGCTCACGGCGTGCGATGTCATGGCAACCAGTGTTCCCGCGTTCGGGCGCGCACGCCATCGGGGAATCCCCGGAGCGGAGGGACCACCTCCGGGTGTATGCCCCGCGGCGGTATCGTCCGCCCGGATGGGTACGAGGATGGCGTTCGCCGCGGCGACGAGCATGGAGCTGGACCACGGGGTGGCCGACCCCGAGTGGTTGCGCGGCTCCGTGCGCGTCGGCTGTGATCTCGGAGCCCGCTGGGTCGCCGTGCAATATCTGCTTGACGCGGCCGGGGTGCCGGTGGACCTGCGGGTGGACGGCGACCCGCTGGACGCCGGGCAGACGCTCGCCGCCTGGTACCCGGAGCTGGTCGCCGAGGTCGCCGCCGCGCTGTCCTCGGTCGGCGCGGAAGCGCTTGCCGAACTGCACGATCCGATCCGCATGGCGGACGAGGGCATCGATCCCGCCGACGCCGCGGTACTCCTCGCATCCCTCCGCGCACTGACCCGGTTCTTCACCGAGATCGCCGACCGAGGCGTGGGCGCGGTGATGCTGCTCCGCGCCGCCTGATGGGGCCCGACTTGCTGAGTCAGCCGGGGACGGGTGCCACCCAGGGGAAGGCGGTGGTGGTGGAGCGGGCGCCGGTGACCGTGCGGGAGCGGTTCGGCTCGCCGAGTTCGGTGAGCAGGCCGTCGGTGAGATCGGCCAGCCCGGCCAGGGTGGCGGGGGTGAACCAGGACGGGCGGGTGGCGAAGAGGATGTCCTCGGTGGCGGTGTTGCCGCCCGCGCCGGGGGCGAACGGGCAGCCACCGAGGCCGCCGAGCGCGCCGTCGACGACGGTGGCGCCCGCTTCGATCGCGGCCAGGGTGTTCGCGACGCCCATACCCCAGGTGTCGTGGCCGTGGAAGACGATGCGGCGGTGCGGGGTGTGCTCGCGGACCGCGCCGACCAGGGTGGCGACCTCGGCCGGGCCCGCCTGGCCGAGGGTGTCGGCGAGGACGATGTCGGCGGCGCCGTCGGTGCGCGGGTCGGTGGCGATGGCGAGGACTCGGGCCGGGTCGACCGGGCCGGTGAAGGGGCAGGTGAAGCTGGTTGCCAGGGTGAGCTGGATGTCGCCGCCCGCCTGTTCGGCGAGGTGGACGGCGTCCGGCATCGCGGCGATGCTGGCCTCGGTGTCGCGGCCGATGTTCGCGCGGTTGTGTTCGTCGGTGACGGAGAAGCAGTACTGGAAGTGGGTGATTCCTGCTTCGGCTGCCTTTTCCACGTGGCGGGGGGTGGCTACCCACACCCAGCAGTGGGTGCGTTCCTCCGGGGTCAGTTCGGCTATCAGTTCCAGGGTGTTGGCCATGGGTGGGACCAGGTCGCCCCTGGCGAGGGAGCCTATTTCCAGGGCTGGAACGCCGAGGGCCAGGAGTTTTCTGGCGATTTCCAGTTTTCGTTCGACGGTGAGGAGTTTGCCGGTGAGCTGGAGGCCGTCTCTGAGGGTGACGTCTCTCAGGATGATGTCGTTCATCGCTGCGGCTCCGTCGGGGTGACTCTCGCGTCGCCTGCGGCGGCTCGACTCGTCTTGCCCGAGGCAAGCGACGAACCGGCGATTTCGCCCGAGGCGGGGGTGGAACCGGCGGTTTTGCCCGGGGCGGGGGTGGGATCGGCGGTTTCGCGCGGGGCGGACATGCCTGCGGCTTCGGCGATCTCGTCCGGGGTGAGGCCGAGGGCGGTGAGGACTTCGTCGGTGTGTTCGCCGAGGTCGGGGCCGATGGTGCGGATGGGGAGGGACTGGGCGCCGATGACCGGGACGATGCCGGGGAAACCGACCTGCTTGGGTTCGGGCTCGCCGACGTCGACGGGGAAGTGCTGGATCATGTCGCGGGCCAGGTACTGCTCGTCGGTGACGATGTCGGCGGCGGTGTAGATCGGGCCGCAGGGGATGTCCGCCTCCTCGAGGACGGCGAGCGCGGCGGGGCGGGTGCGCTGGACGGTCCATTCGCCGATGGCGGCGTCCAGCCGCTCGCGGTGCCGCCAGCGGCCCGCGTTGTCCTGGAGCTCCGGGTCGGCGGCGAGGTCGGGGCGCTCGATGACCTTCATGTAGCGCTGGAAGATGGCGTCCCCGTTGCCGCCGATGATGACGCTGGTGCCGTCGGCGCACGGGTAGGCGTTGCTCGGCGCGATGCCCTCCATCCGCCCGCCGACCCGCTGCCGGTTGATGCCGTAGGCCAGGTAGTCCGGCACCAGCGACTCCATCACCGAGAGAATGGCCTCGTTCAGCGCCACGTCGATGATCCGCTGCTCGAGCGGCACCGCACCGCTCGCGCGCTCCCGCTGGAACAGCGCCATGACGGTGCCGAAGGCGGCGTAGATCCCGGCGATCGAATCCCCGATGGAGACCCCGACCCGCACCGGCGGCCGATCCGGGTCGCCGACCAGCTCGCGCAGCCCGCCCACCGCCTCCGCGACCGCGGCGAAGCCGGGCCGCGCGGCGAGCGGCCCGGTCTGCCCGTAGGCGGAGATGCGGGTGACGACCAGCTCCGGGTTGGCCGCGTTCAGCTCCTCGGGCCCGAGCCCCCACTTCTCCAGCATGCCGGGGCGGAAGTTCTCCAGCAGCACGTCGCACTCGCGGACCAGGGCCAGCACGGTGCGCCTGCCCGCCTCGGTGCGCAGGTCCAGCGTGATCGACTTCTTGTTCCGGTTCACCGTGCGGTAGAGCATCGAGGTGGTGCCACCGTAGAGCCGCCAGTTGCGCAGCTCGTCCCCGACGCCGGGGCGCTCGACCTTGATCACCTCGGCGCCGAAGTCGCCGAGGATCCGGGCCGCCGTCGGCGCCGCGATGTAGTTGCCGAGTTCCAGTACCCGCACACCGTCGAGCGGCCGGATGCTCATCCCACGTGCTCGCGCAGGTAGGCCAGATCCTCGGCGAGACTGTCGCCCGGCGTCTCCAGCACCACCGGCGCGCCCGCGGTGCGGCACACCTCGGCGAGCAGCTCCGGGTCGATGGTGCCGTCGGCGAGGTTGGCGTGCCGGTCGGCGCCGGAGTCGAATTCGTCCCTGGAGGAGTTCAGGTGCACCAGGTCGATCCGGCCGGTGATGGCCTTGATCCGGTCGACGACGCCGACCAGCTCCTCGCCGCCCGCCCAGGCGTGGCAGGTGTCCAGGCAGAAGCCGGCGCCGAACTCGCCGACCGCGTCCCAGAGCCGGGCGATGGAGTCGAAGTGCCTGGCCATGGCGTGGTTGCCACCCGCGGTGTTCTCGATCAGGATCGGCACCGCGAAGCCGCCCTTCTCCTCCTGCCGTTCGAAGAGCTTGCGCCAATTGGTGATACCGGCGTCGATCTCGGCGTCCGAGCGCACGTGCCCGCCGTGTACGACGAGCCCGAAGGCGCCGAGCTCGGCGGCGGCCTTCGCCTGCTGCGCCACCGCGTTGCGCGAGGGCATGCGCAGCCGGTTGTTCAGGCTCGCGACGTTGATCTGGTACGACGAGTGCACGACGACATCGATCGGACTTGCCCTGATCTCCTCGGCGCGCGGGTGCGGCTGCGGCTTGTCCCAGCTCTGCGGATCGATGACGAAAAGCTGAATGACCTCGGCGCCGAGCTTCTCACCGAAGCCGATCGGATCGCTGTCCAGGCGAACGTGTGCTCCAATGCGCATAGGACTCACCCTAACGATCGGCACCGACACGCGGGGCCGCCGAGAGCGATGTTGCGCGCCGGGGCCACCCGGAGATAGATCGGTAGGACCAGGCGCGCGACCCGGAGAGGGGGGTGGAGTGACGGAAGTGCTGCAGAAGGGCGACACCTTCGCCGGCTACACCGTGCGGCGGGTGCTCGGGTTCGGCGGGATGGGCACGGTCTATCTGGCCAGGCATCCGCGGCTGCCCCGGCTCACCGCGCTCAAGCTGCTCGGCCGCGACCTGTACTCGGACACCGAGATCCGCAAGCGCTTCGAGCGCGAGGCGGATCTGGTCGCGCAGCTGGACCACCCCAATATCGTCACCGTGTACGACCGCGGGGCCGAGGACGATCAGCTCTGGATCTCCATGCAGTTCGTCGCAGGCGCCGACGCCTCCTGCGTCGACGTCGGGGTGCTTCCCCCCGCGCGGGCGGTGCGGATCATCGCCGACACCGCGGCCGCGCTGGACTTCGCGCACGTCAACGGGGTGCTGCACCGGGATGTGAAGCCGGCGAACATCCTGCTCGCCAAGGCCCCGATCGGGCAGCCGGAGCGGGTGCTGCTCACCGACTTCGGCATCGCCAGCGTGCGCGACGCCGACACCACGCTCGGCTCGGCCGGGTCGATCACCGCCACCCTGGCCTACGCCGCGCCGGAGCACCTCGCCGGGGATTCGCTCGACCACAGGGGGGATCAGTACTCGCTGGCCTGCACGCTGTTCTGGATGCTGACCGGCTCCGCGCCGTACCCGGGGGCGAACCCGGCCGCGGTGATCAACGGGCACCTCAACCTGCCGGTGCCGTCGGCGCGCACCGCGCGGCCGGATCTCCCGCCCGCCTTCGACGCGGTCGTCATGCGGGCGCTGGCCAAGGATCCGGCCGAGCGGTTCGACACCTGCGCGGCCTTCGCTGCGGCGGCGAAGGCGGCGCTGGACGGGGCGCGCAGCGGGCCGCACCGGTCGGTGCAGCCGCAGGGCGGGCCGCCGACCGGCTATCCGGGGGTGCCGCCCTACCCGACGGGTCAGCCGTACCCCACCGCGCAGCCGCGCCCCGGCGCGCAGCCCTATCCGACCGGGCAGCCGCGGCCGTACCCGCAGGGGCCGTACCCGAGCGCGCAGCCGCGCCCGCCCTATCCGCAGTACCCGGCGCCGCCGCGCCCCTATTCGAACCCGCAGCGGCCGTACCCCAACGCGCGGCCCCAGCAGGGGCAACCGCCCTACCCCGGGCAGTCCTGGGGGCAGCCCGCCCGTCCGCCCTCCGGCCAGAACCAGGGTTACGGCGCCCAGCCGCCATCGGGCGCCAACGCTTCCCGGCCGCCGGCCGGAAGCCCCGGCTCCGGCACCCACGCGCGACCGCAAGGCCCCGGCCCCGGCGGGGGCTTCGGCGTGAACCTCCGGCCCGGCGCCGCGAACCCGAACGGAAACCCCCGCCAGGGAGCGCCAGGCACCCAGCCGCCGTCCGGCGCACACGCCCGTCCCGGCGCACCGGGCAGCCAACCGCCGTCCGGCACACACGCCCGTCCCGGTACAGCGGGCAACCAACCGCCATCCGGCACCAACGCCACCCCGAACCCCGGGCAACGCTCCGGCGCGCACCCGGTTGCGGGCCGTACGCCGAACCCGGGCGCCCGCGAACCGGTACGCCCGGAGGACCCCACCGTCATCCCGGCTCCACCGCCGCCCGCGGGCCCGGCGCCGCGGCGGCGCGGGCGGCCGGCGGCGATCGATCCGCCCGGCGGCCGGGTGCGCCCCGGCGGGGCCGAAACGGGCGGCGAGACCCCTGCGGGGGACGGCTGAGATGCACCCCGGATCCCGCGCCCGGCACGCCTCGGCGGAGGCCGGGCACCCGCCCGACTACTGCTATGGTTTCGATGTTTCCGCGCACGGGCCTGGCCTGATCGCGCGTTCTCGTGCTGTACGCCTGTGCGCCGGTGGGTCCCGGTCCGCGGCGGGAGATGGAGCGGACAATGCTGGCCAACGGTGAGGTGTTCGCCGGCTACGTCATCGAACGGCAGCTCGGCCGCGGTGGCATGGGCTCGGTCTACCTGGCGAAGCATCCGCGGCTGCCGCGGATGACCGCGCTGAAGTTGCTGAACCGCGAGATGTTCTTCGACAAGGAGGTGCGGGCGCGGTTCGAGCGGGAGGCGGACCTGGTCGCCCGGCTGGACCACCCGAACATCGTCACGGTGTACGACCGCGGCATCGAGGAAGAACAGCTGTGGATCTCGATGCAGTACATCGACGGCATCGATGCGGCCTCGGTGGAGCCGCAGACGCTGCCCCCCGAGCGCGCGGTGCAGATCATCAAGGAGACCGCCGACGCGCTGGACTACGCGCACGGCATGGGTGTGCTGCACCGCGACGTGAAGCCGGCCAACATCCTGCTCGCCCGCTCCACCGCGGGCCGGGGCGAGCGGGTGTACCTGACCGACTTCGGCATCGCCCGGCTCCGGGACGACACCGGCCACCTCACCCAGACCGGCACCTTCACCGCCACCCTCGCCTACGCCTCGCCGGAGCAGCTCACCGGCGCCACCCTCGACCACCGCTCGGACCAGTACTCGCTGGCCTGCACGCTGTTCTGGCTCTTCACCGGTAGCGGGCCGTTCGCGGCGACCAATCCGGCGCAGGTGATCCAGGGCCACCTGCAGTCCGCGCCGCCCGCGCTGAGCAGCGCCCGCCCCGGGCTCTCCTACGCACTGGACGGCGTGCTGGCCAAGGCGATGGCGAAGCGCCCGGACGACCGCTTCGAGTCCTGCTCCGCCTTCGCCGCCGCCGCGCAGCACGCGCTGAGCAACCCGAGCACGCCGTCGCTGCCGCTGGTGGGCGGGCCGGTGCCGCACCCGCAGAGCACCGGGCCGCGCCCGGTCACCGGCAACCAGATGACCGGCGCCCCGATGACCGGCGCGCCGTACCCGACCCAGCACAACCCGTACGCCAGCGGCGCCGCCCCGCTCACCGCGGGCCCGGCCATGGCGCCGCCGCTCACCGCGCAGAACCCGCAGCAGAGCAACCCCTACACACACCAGCAGGCGGTCGGCTACAACCCGGTCCCGCCGCCGCCGAACACCTATCCCCAGTACGGCCCGACGCAGCAGCAGCCGCCGCGGAAGAACAACAGCACGCTGATCGTCGGCATCATCGTCGGCGTCGTCGTGCTGCTCGCCGCGGTGATCGGGATCGGCGTGGTGGCGAGCCAGAACTCCGCGAGCAACGGCGGCACCACGACGACCACCGCCGCCTCGGGCCCGAAGATCACGCCGTCCGCGGACGCGATCAGCAAGGAGTTCCCGCGCATGGTGCCCGCCACCAGCGACGAGGAGACCGGGTACAACAACTCGACCTGCTGGGAGACCGACACCAGCTACACCCCGAGCCCGAACGACGGCGACCCGGAGTTCGGCTCGTGGGCCTGGCAGTGGCGCTGCTACGGGGGTGGCGACAGCGACGACCCGTTCTACCGGATCTACGCCTACAACTCGGCCGCCGACGTGCAGTCGGTGGTGGCCGGGCTGCCCGCGAACACCAAGTCGACCGATACCAACGGCGGCAAGCAGTACACGAACTACAAGTACAGCGACAATGGGAACAAGATCATCACGGTGTTCAGCGGCGATCCGGACCGGAGCCAGTTCCTGATGTTCACCGACGGGTACGGCACACCGGAGGAAGTGCTCAGCTGGTGGCGTTCGGCGCCGTTGAACTGATGTCATGCTGAGAACCGGCGAGGTATTCGCCGGGTACACGATCGAACGTCTGCTCGGCCGGGGCGGAATGGGTTCGGTGTACCTGGCCAGGCACCCGAGGCTGCCCCGGCTGACCGCGATGAAGCTGCTGAACCGGGAGCTCTTCGCGGACGCGGAGATCAGGGCCCGTTTCGAGCGGGAGGCCGATCTGGTCGCCCGGCTCGACCATCCGGGGATCGTGCCGGTGTACGACCGCGGGGTCGAGGACGAGCAGCTCTGGATCTCCATGCGCTACGTCGACGGCATGGACGCGGCGTCGCTGGAGCCGGGGTCGCTACCTCCTGCCCGCGCGGTGCGGATCGTCGCGGAGACGGCGGCGGCGCTGGACTACGCGCACGGCAAGGGTGTGCTGCACCGGGACGTCAAGCCGGCGAACATCATGATCGAGCGGGTGAGCGACGGCGCCGAGGAGCGGATCTTCCTCACCGACTTCGGGATCGCCAGGCTTCGTGACGACACCGGGCACCTGACCAGGACCGGCACCTTCACCGCCACGCTCGCCTACGCCTCGCCGGAGCAGCTCTCCGGCGGGTCGCTCGACCACCGTTCGGACCAGTACTCGCTCGCCGTGACGCTGTTCCGGCTGCTCACCGGCACGGTGCCGTTCGAGGCGAGCAATCCGGTCGCGGTGATCCACGGGCACCTCAACGACGCGCCGCCGCCGGTGAGCAGGGTGCGCCCCGGGCTGCCCGCGGCGCTGGACGCCGTGCTGCTGCGGGCCCTGGCGAAGCACCCCGGTGATCGCTTCGCGAGCTGCGCCGAGTTCGCGACGGCCGCGCGGCACGCACTCGCCGGGGTCGCGAGCGGGCCGCACGCCGTTCCCGGGTCCGGTGGGACGCCGTCGGTGGCAACGGGATTCCCCGGCGGTCCGCCCGGGGCCTGGTACGGGTCGAGCGGCCCCGGCACGTACGCGAGCGGGTACAGCGGACCCGGCTACGGCACGCCCGCAGGCGGGTACGGCGTGGCCGGCAGTGGCACGCCCGCAGGCGGGTACGGCGTGGCCGGCAGCGGTACGCCTGCGGGCGGGTACGGCGTGGCCGGCGGCGGCGGGTACGGCCCGTCCGCTCCGGGGCACCCGATGCACGCGGGACCGTATTCCGCACCGGGCCACTCGATCCAGCACACCCCGACGAACTACGCCGGGCACGGCGCGGCCCCGCACGGCGGCCTGGGCGGCAAACCGCCGCGCCGCTACCGCGGGCTCGCGGGCGCGGGCGTCGGCGCCCTGCTCGCGGCCGCGCTGATCGCGGGCATCGCCTTCGTCGGCGCGGACCGCGGCTCGGCCGGCCCCACCGCCGCCCCGACCCGCACCACCCTGCCGACCGGCACCGACGAACAACCGCAGGACATCGCGGACGAGGAGACCACCACCCGCAGGCCGACCACGACGACGACGGCCAGCGACGAGTCCGCGATGATCGAGGGCCTCGCCGCACTGCACAACAGCTTTCCCCGCATGGTCCCGGATGCCGACGAGGACGACATCGTCTTCAGCGACCCCGGCTGGAACGGCGCGACCTGCTTCGGCAAGGACCGCTCGGACGGCTCGGGGCTGGACGCGACCGGGCCGGATTTCGGTGCGTGGACCGCCGTCTGGTACTGCTTCGGCGGCCAGAACAAGGCCAACTACGAGTTCTACGCCTACGCCAACCCGGCGGAGGCCGCCGCGGCGGTGGCGGCGCTGCCCACGGGCACCAGGCAGAGCGACACCAATAGCGGGCAGTCCTACAGCAATATCGTGCTGGAGGACTTCTCGTCGCTGCGGCCGCGCATGGTCACGGAGTTCTCCGGTGATTCCGAGCGCTCGCGGTTCGTGCTGCACAGCATCGGATTCATCGCCACGCGTACGGAATTCATGAACTGGTGGAGCACCGCGCCATTGCGGTGAACCGCCCTTTCCGGACGGTAGTTCCGATCGTCAGAAATCCGGTTCCCGGACGACGCTGTCCGAGCGCAGTTTCAGCAGGATCAGCCCGGCCGTGCAGGCCAGGATGAGGCCGGCCACGGTGATCTCGACATGCAGTCCAGCGATGCCGAGTACCGCACCGACGAGGCCACCGACGAAGAACAGCCAGCCGAGGCCACGCGCGAGCGTGGTGGCGGGGGTGCGTTCGCGGGGGGCCGTCGCGTAGGGCGGCACCGATTCCCCGGTGCCCGTGCCGTCCGGATCGGCGGCTGCCGATTCGGTCGCGATGGATGTGGATTCGCCGGCGGCGGAGTCCGGTACCGCGGATATCGCGGTGACCGATTCGGCGCCGTTGGACGAGGCATCCAGCGGAATGGCCGAGTAAGCTCCCATCATCTACTCCTCGTTGACGCCGATCAGAGAACAATCCGACGCCGGAAGTCGCTGTGCGCGACGACCGTTCACGTCTCTCATGTGGTTACAGGCGCCTCACGCGTAACTTCGATCACGCTACGACCACACTCGGCTGTTCTACTACGACACGTGCCCGCGACACGCCTCCGATACCATTTCGATATCTGAAATGCTAGCGTTTAGTTTTGTGTTTCTGCCCCGGGGGTGCCGCTGCTCACCTGGCTCCACCCACCGG
Organism: Nocardia sp. NPDC057227; assembly: GCF_042669725.1. Taxonomy (NCBI): domain Bacteria; kingdom Bacillati; phylum Actinomycetota; class Actinomycetes; order Mycobacteriales; family Nocardiaceae; genus Nocardia; species Nocardia sp. NPDC057227. The sequence continues at coordinate 100,756 of NZ_JBHUXA010000025.1, forward strand.
CCTCGTTTAGGGTGAGGCCATCCGATCCAGCCACAGGAGCGTCACCGATGGAGAGCAGCAGAGCCAGGATCGCCGGTCCCGCGGTCGCGGCAGGCGCGGTCTCGGTGGGGCTGGTGCTGATCGGCATGTTCGGCATCGAGCGCGAGGACACCTACGTCGCCCCGCCGCCGCTGAAGTCGGATCCGTACGCGGGCGCACCGGTGCGCGACGACGGCGGCGAGACCGGCAGCGGCGTCCCGCGGATCACCATTCCGCCCTCGCCGAGCTGGCAGATCGCCCCCGCCGGGCCGCCGCGCCGCCCGGCCGGGTACACCCTCGTCGTCGACCCATCGGCCGACCCGTCCGACGACCCGTCGGCCACCGAGTCCGCCACCAGGACCAGGACCCCGACCACCCGTCCCCGCGAGGCCGAGCCGACCACCACGCGCACCCGCACACTCACCCTGGAGCCGAGCACACCGGCCGAGGAGGAGCCGTCCTCGGAGCTCGTCGAGGACGAGCCGTACGGCACCGAGAGCACGGAGTGATCAACGCCACGTGACGGCAGCGGGGGGGGGGGGCGGGGGGCCCCCCCGCCGGGCGCCCCGCCCCCCCCCCCCCCCCGCCCCCGGCTTGCGAGGGTGTCCGGTTCGTCTCCCGC
>NZ_JBHUXA010000026.1:0-97074 GCF_042669725.1 Nocardia sp. NPDC057227
CCTTTTCTTCGTGTGCTCAGATGGGGCGGAAGCCCGAGCCGATGCTGTTGCGGCCGTTCAGGTCGTCCATGATCGTGGTCATGTTGGTGCCGACCTCGGGGCCGTAGCAGGCGAACGCCAGGTACGCGTTGACCATGCCGACCAGCTGGTTGCCGACCACCACCGGTGCGCCGGAGTCGCCCTCGACCACGCACATCTGCGACCAGGTCTCGATATTGGTGGCGAAGACATCGCCCCAGGAGATGCCGCAGGTGTTGCCGGTGGTGCGGCCCTCCTTGCAGACGATCATCGGGAACGCGGCGGGCCCGCCGATGCCCGCGATGGTGACGTTGCCGACCCGGTTCACCGGGGTGACGCGGCCCGGCTGGAACTGGATGACGGCGTAGTCGAGGCGCGGGTCGGAGTGCACGAAGCGGCCGACCACCCCGGCGCCGCGATCCGCTTCGGCGTACACCTGTGCGCCGGGATCGCCGCAGTGGCCGGCGGTGATCCCGACCAGCCTGCCCGCGCCGTCGTAGCCAACGGTGGTGAGGGTGCACTCGAAGGCGTCGTCGATGACGATGCCGGAGCCACCGCCGAGCACCGGCGCGCCCGGCTGCGCCTGCGCGGCGCCCGCGACGGGCCCGAGCAGCGCCGCTCCCAGCGCGACGGTGCAGGCGGCGCGAACCACCGTGGCGAGTTTGCTGAACATGTCCCTCCAGATCTGCCGAAAGCCCGCACGATATCAATCGCTCGCGCCCATCGTGTCAGTAATCGCGGCCGGGTGCGGCATCCGTCCGACGACCTGCGATTTCGACAGACGCCACGCCGTGTTTCTTCCATCCGGTGATAGCAGTTCAGCATGGCTGACCGGAACCCGCCGGTCCGCTCGTGGCCGAAGCGTGACCGCGGGGCCGCCGGGAAGGGTGACGTGATTTTGGATGAAAGCTATTCGAAAAATAACACTCGTACACTCGGGAACCCCCGCTCATCGGGGTCTTTGTGAAACGTGTTCTTATTGGTTGGATACCGGAAGTCGGAAAATGTCCGGGGTGTTGTGACGATTCATGGCCCGGTTCGTGCAGTGATCGGAATCTATGACGCCAATCACAGGGGTGTGCTGTGTTCCGGGCTACCCCGTAGTAAGGTGCTCCGAGCGATGCAAGTCGTCGGAGCAGGTAACCGGCGTCGAGAAGGGGTTGGAACAGTGCAGTCGACCAAGAGTCCACCCACGGGGTCGCGGCTGAGTGGCGCGGTCGATTGGACAAAGGGGTACTGGGAAGATCACCCGAAGCGTTCGCTCGAGACCTTCGGCAGGCAGATCCTCATGGGGATTGCCGCGGTCTCCGAGTTGTTCGTGGCGATATTCCGGCGGCGATTCCCGTTCGGGGAATTCGTCCGGCAATGCGCGTTCATGGCCAATGTCGCCGCCGCCCCGACGTTGCTCGTCGCCATTCCGATCGGCGTGATCGTCTCGATTCAGGTCGGCGCGGTCGCCGGGCAGGTCGGTGCGACGTCGTTCATCGGCGCGGCCAACGGCCTCGGCATCATCCAGCAGGGCGCCCCGCTGGTCACCTCGATCATGATCGCGGGCGCGGTCGGCTCGGCCATCTGCGCCGACCTCGGCTCGCGCACCATCCGCGAGGAGATCGACGCCATGAAGGTGATGGGCGTGGATCCGATGCGCCGCCTGGTCGCGCCGCGGCTCGGCGCGGCCATGCTGGTCAGCCTGCTGCTCTGCGGCTTCGTCGTCTTCGTCGGCTTCCTGACCGGCTACATCTTCAATATCTTCGCGCAGGACGGCACGCCGGGCAGCTACGTCGGCACCTTCTCCTCGTTCGCGGTGACGAGGGACCTGCTCGTCGCCCTGGTCAAGTCGACGATCTTCGGCCTGCTCGCGGCGATCATCGCCTGCGACACCGGGCTGAACACCCGCGGCGGCCCCGGCGGCGTCGCGAACTCCGTGAACTCCGCGGTGGTCAGCTCGGCGATCATGCTCTTCGGCGTCAACCTGATCATCACGCAGATCTACAACGCAATCTTCCCCCCACAGGTGGTCTGAGCCGGTGTCGTCGACATATGTGCCGCCGCTGCTGCGGCCGCTGAACCAACTGAAGCGCACCGCCAAGGCCCCGGTCGACATGCTCGGCCGCCTCGGCCACCAGGTGTTCTTCTTCCTGCGCGCGCTCGGCTCGATCCCGCTCGCGCTGCGCCAGTACCCCAAGGAGGTCTGGCGGCTGCTCTCCGACGTCACCTGGGGCAACGGCAACCTGATCGTCGGCGGCGGCACCATCGGCGTCGTGCTGATCCTGAGCGCGTTCGGCGGCATGACCGTCGGCATCCAGGGCCACACCTCGCTGAACCTGCTCGGCCTGAGCCCGATCACCGGCGCCATCTCGGCCTTCGCCACCACCCGCGAGCTCGGCCCGCTGCTCGCCTCGCTCGCCTTCGCCGCGCAGGCGGGCTGCCGGTTCACCGCCCAGCTCGGCGCCATGCGGATCTCCGAGGAGATCGACGCGCTGGAGTCGGTGGCCATCCGCCCGCTGCCCTACCTGGTGAGCACCAGGATCTTCGCCGCGATCCTGGCGATCGTCCCGCTCTACTGCCTCGGCCTCGCCATGGCCTACGTCTCCTGCGCCATGACCGTGCAGCTGATCGGCGGCACCGCCAGCGGCACCTACCAGCACTACTTCTACCAATTCCTGATCCCGACGGACGTGCTGTACTCGCTGCTCAAGGCGATCATCTTCGTCGCGATCACCACCTTCATCCAGTGCTACTACGGCTTCTTCGCCTCCGGCGGCCCCGAGGGCGTCGGCGTGGCGGCCGGCCGCGCGATCAAGATGTGCATCATCGTGGTGGTGTTCGCCGATCTGTTCATGACGTTGGCCATCTGGGGCGTCAACCCCGGAATCCGGATCTCGGGGTAGGCGATGATCATCGATCCCAGTGGGCGCGGGCCCACCGTTCGGCAGATGCTGATCGCGGGCGGCTGCGGGCTGCTCGTCTTCGCACTGCTCCTGGTCTTCCTGATGGCGCGCTACCAGGGCTATTTCGTCTCGAAGGTGAACGTGGTCGCCAACCTGACCACCACCGGTGACGGGCTGCCCGCCGAGGCGGACGTGAAGTTCCGCGGCGTGCTGGTCGGCACCGTCGACGATGTCGAGGTCGCGGCCCGCGGCGAGCTGCAGAAGGTGCAGATCGAGCTGAACCCGGACTTCGCGAGCGGCATCCCGGCGAATGTCACCGCGCGGGTGGTTCCCTCCAACCTCTTCGCCGTCACCTCGGTCGAGCTGGTCTTCAACGGCCCCTCCGACGAGTACCTGACCGAGGGCGCGCAGATCGAGGAGGACCGCAGCAAGGGCACCATCGCGCTGCAGGACACCCTGACCACCGTGCGCAACATCCTGAACGAGATCGACCCGGTGCAGTTCGGCCGGGTGCTCGGCACGCTCTCGCAGGCGCTGGACGGCAGCGGCCGGATGCCGGGCTCCACCATCGAGCGCGTCGACCGCTGGCTGACCGGCGTCGACCAGTCGATCCCGAACCTCGGCGTCATGCTGGACGACTTCTCCTCGTCCTTCCGCGCGCTGAACGAGTCGGCGCCGGAGCTGGTGAACGTGCTCGGCAGCTCGGTGCAGACCGCGACGACCATCTCCGACCGCAGGTCGCAGCTGGTCGCGCTGATCACCGGCGCCGGCGGCACCTTCGACACCATCAACAACCTGTTCGCGCAGAACCCGGACGTCGGCAAGCAGGTCACCGCGGGGACGAGCAGCATGTTCGGCTCGCTCGCCTCCGACCCGGCCTCGGTCACCCAGGCGATCGTGAACCTGAACCGCTCGATGCAGAAGCTGAACACCGTGTTCCGCTGGGGGCCGCAGCAGCAGATGATCTGGAACATGGGCATCACCTTCACGCCCTACCAGCCGAACACCGTCGCGGACTGCCCGCGCTACGGCGACCTGGCTGGCCCGAGCTGCTTCACCGCGCCCGCGGTCGCCGAGATCCCGCCGCTGCCGGAGTCGCTCTCGCCGCGCAGGCTGGACGCCGCGGCCGGGCTGCCGCCGCTGGTGCAGCTGCCCGGGATGCCGGTGCTGCCAGGCATCACCACCCCGTCGGTGCCGCTGCCCGCCGCCGGAGCCGCGCCGGTGCCGTTCGCCGGAACCCCGCTGGAGGGCCTCTTCCCGATGCTGCCGCCGCTGCTCGGTGCTCCCGCCCCTGCCCCCGCCGCCCCCGCGGAACCGGTCGCGCCCGCCGAGCCGCCCGCGGCTCCGGCGGCGCCCATCGCCTACACCGGAGATGCCGCGATCACCAGGTACCTCGGCAGGCAACCCACCGCGGCGGAGTACCTGCTGCTCGGTTCGATCACGAAGGGGATGACGTTGACCACCAGCGGTGACAGCCGATGAGCATCCGCAAGCCGCTCATCGGATTCAGCCTCTTCGCCATCGTCTCGATCCTGGTCACCGTGCTCGTCTGGAACACGCTGGCCCGGGTCGTCGAGGGCGAGACCAATACCTTCACTGCCACCTTCTCCGACGTGCTCGGGCTCAAGAAGGGCGACGACGTCCGGATGGCCGGCGTCCGGGTCGGCAAGGTCGAGAAGATCGACCTCGACACCAACAACGACGCCAGGGTCACCTTCGTGCTGCAGCGCGACCAGACCATCTTCGACGACACCAAGGCGCTGGTCAGGTACCAGAACCTGATCGGCCAGCGCTACATCGCGCTGGCGCCGGGCGATTCGCCGAGCTCGCAGCCGCTGAAGAGCAACGGCACCATCCCGCTGGAGCTGACCGAGCCGTCGTTCGACATCTCGGCGCTGCTCAACGGCTTCCAGCCGCTCTTCCAGGTGCTGCAGCCGGAGCAGGTGAACCAGCTCTCGGAGACCTTCATCCAGGCGCTGCAGGGCGACGGGGTCTCGCTGAGCGCCTTCATCACCCAGGCGGCCACGCTGGCCACCGACTTCCAGCGCCGCGACGCCATCCTGACCGACGTGATCACCAACCTCTCCGGCGTGATGTCGGGGCTCGCCAAGCGAGGTGACGAATTGGAGACGCTGGTGACCCAGACCAGGGCACTGATCGGCGGGCTGTACGACCAGGGTCAGAGCCTGCAGCAGTCCACCGTGCAGATCGCCGACGCCGCCGAGGCGCTCGTCGGCATGGTCGGCACCATCCAGCCCAAGCTGCTGGCGGCGCAGAACTCCACCAGCGCCGCGCTGACCCTGCTGATCGCCAACGGCCCGGTCCTCGACCAGGCCGCGGTCGACCTGCCAGGGGTGCTCGCCAACGCGGGCGCCTTCGTCTCCGAGGGCAGCTACGCCAACGCCTACCTCTGCGGCCTCGACGTCTCGCTGTACGGCGTGCTCTTCCCGCGCGGGCTGTTCTCGCAGATCGGTGGCAACGGGCATTCGGCGGTGTGCAGGCCGTGATCGCGAAACTCCGCTCCCGCTTCGAGAGCAACCGCTACTTCTGGCTCGGCGTCCTCGGCGCCGTCGTCATCGTGCTCCTGCTGATCGTCTCCAGCTCGTTCCGGATGCTCGGCCTCGGCGACCGCTCGCTCGAGATGGAGTTCGCGCAGGCCGCGGGCGTCCGGGTCGGTGACCGGGTGAACGTGGCCGGCGTCGCGGTCGGCACCGTCACCGGCGCCGAGCTCGACGGCGATCACGTGGTGATCAGCGCCAACGTGGACCGCAATGTCGACTTCGGCCCGGACGCGCGGGCCTCGATCAAGATGGCCACCCTGCTCGGCGCCCGCTACGTCGACGTCGAGCCGGGCGACGGCAGCGGCCTCCCGGACGACCGGATCCCGCTCTCCAACACCGCGGTCCCGTACAACCTGGCCGACGTGGTGCAGATCGGCACGCCCAAGTTCGAGGAGCTGGACACCGTCAAGCTGGCCGAATCGCTGGACCTGGTGAACAAGCAGCTCGGCGACTCGCCGCAGCTGGTGGTGCAGGCGCTGGACAGCGTCGGCGCGCTGGCCAAGGTGATGGATGCGCGCAAGGACGAGGTCGACCAGCTGCTCAAGGACATGGACCGGGTCACCCAGCTGCTCGCGGACAACCGCAACAGCGTGCTGCTCGTGATCACCCAGGGCGAGGCGATCGCCGCGCGGGTGATGGAGCGGCAGGGGCTGCTGCGCCAGCTGCTCGACAATGTCGCCGCGCTGACCAGGCAGCTGCAGGAGATCGGCGCCGAGAACGACAACCAGCTCGGCCCCACCATCGAGCAGTTGAACGTCATGGCCGACGGCCTGCAGAAGAACAAGGACAACCTGGACCGGCTGCTCAGCATCATGCCGCCGTCGATCCGCTACCTCACCAACGCGTGGGGCAACGGCAACTACGCGGAGGTCGGGCTGCCGTGGCTGTTCCCGGACAACTGGCTCTGCTTCGCGCAGGCGATCGAGGGGTGCGAGGGATGAGGATTCCGTTCCGCTTCGGCAGCAGGGCAGGCGGTCGAGTGCTTCGCGGCGCGCTGCTCGGCGCTACCGCGCTCGCGCTGGCGAGCTGCTCGCTGCTGCCCAGCTCGGTGAACAACGCCATCGGCAACACCATCGAGATCACCGCCGACTTCGAGAACATCGCCGGCATGTACGAGGGCAACCCGATCCGGGTGCTCGGCATCGATGTCGGCAAGGTGGACAAGATCATCCCGCGCGGCACCTACGTCGAGGTGCACATGTCGCTGGAGTCCGGGGAGAAGTATCCGGCCGAGGCGATCGCCGCGGTGGTCTCGCCCTCCATCGTCACCGACCGGCACATCGAGCTGACCCCGCCCTACACCGGCGGCGACGAACTGGCCGACGGCGACCACCTGCCGCTCTCCCGGACCAGGACCCCGGTCGAGCTGGACACGATGATCAAGACCATCGACCAGTTCGCCGCCGCGCTGAAGCCGCAGCCGGGGCAGGAGGGGGTCGGCCCGCTCTCCGGCCGGGTGCTCTACCCCATGCTCGACGGCCAGGGCGAGAAGCTGCGCGACACGCTGAACGCGCTCTCCGGCGCGCTCAAGGTCGGCGTGGACAACCGGGACGCCGTCTCCACCATCATCATCAAGCTCAACGAGCTGACCACGATGCTGGCCCAGAACGACCAGTCGGTGCGCGATTTCAGCAGCCAGGTCACCCAGATGACCGGGCTGCTCGCCGAGCAGGCCCCCGGCCTGCAGGCCACGCTGCAGCAGCTGCAGGACTTCCTGGCCAACACCAGCGGGGTCTTCACCCAGTACCAGGACCAGCTGGAGGGCAGCCTCGTCGGGCTCACCAACGTCACCCAGCAGCTGCGCGACAATGCCGCCGGGCTGATCGAGGTGGTCGACGTCGCGCCCATGCTGCTGCAGAACATCGACATGACGATGAACCGCGAGCAGGGCTTCATCCGGCTGCACGGGCTGATCGGCACCGCGCTCTCCGGCGAGGTGATCAGCGTCTTCTGCCAGCGCATCCAGATGCGCGCGGACGGCTGCCGGACCGGGAACATGCAGGACTTCGGCCCGGACTACGGGCTCACCGCCGCACTGCTCGGACTGACGAAATGACGCGCCGCATGATCGGAGTGCGCCGCACGGCGCTCGCCGTCACCGCCGCCGCGACGGTGGCGCTGCTCACCGGCTGCGGCATCTCGGTGGAGAACGTGCCGCTGCCCAAGCCGGGCGCCGCCGGCGACACCTACACCCTCCGCGCGGTCTTCGAGAACGCGCTGAACCTGCCGGACCAGGCCAAGGTGAAGATCGGCGGCTCGGACGTCGGGGTGGTCTCCGACATCTCGACCAAGAACTTCCAGGCCTTCGTCGACATGCAGATCCGCTCGGACATCGAGCTGCCCGAGGGCACCACCGCCGAGCTGCGCCAGGCCACCCCGCTCGGCGACGTCTTCGTCGCGGTCTCCAAGCCGGTCGCGCCGCCAGGAACGCCGACCCTGAAGGACGGCGCCACGCTGCCGATCGAGGCCACCTCGGCCGGCGCCACCGTGGAGGAGCTGCTCGTCTCGGTCTCCATGCTCTTCAACGGCGGCGGCATCGCCAGCCTGACCAGGCTCGGCACCGAGCTGGACTCCATCGTCGGCGGCCGCGGCGAGCAGCTGGCGCACCTGATCACCCAGATGACCGGTGTCGTCGGCAGCCTGAACGACAACAGCACGCGGATCGACAGCGTGCTCGGCGAGTTCGGCGCGCTCTCCACCACCCTGGAGACGCGCCGCGGCGAGCTGGGCCGGGTGGCGGACACGCTGCCGCAGATGATCGGCGCCATCGCGGAGAACAACCGGGCGCTCGGCGACCTGCTGCAGCGCATCGCGGTGACCAGCGCGGCGCTCGGCGACTACGCGAACACCTCCGGCGGCGACCTGGCCTCGCTGCTGGACAACCTGCGCAACCTGATGGACGCGCTCGCCGCCACCGGCGACGATTTCGGCGCCGCCATGGAGCAGCTGCACCTCATCGCGCCGAAGGTGGACGCCAGCTTCCGCGGCAAGAGCCTCGCCGTCTTCGCCACCGTCTCCAACCTGGACATCGGGCTGCTCACCGACCCGCCGAACAGCAAGCTGCCGGACCAGACCGACCTGAACGACTTCGTCGGCAGCTTCATCCAGGTGCTGCAGGTGGTCCAGAGCCGGGTGAACGGAGCGCCGCGATGAACCTGCTGCGGAACAAACTGGTGCTCTCCGGGGTCGGGCTGGTGCTCGTGCTGATCGTGGGCGCCACCTACCTCGCGATCGGCGTGATGCGGGTGAACCCGCTGCGCTCGGAGTACACCGTCACCGTCTACCTGGACCGCTCCGGCGGGTTGCAGCCGGGCAACGACGTCACGCTGCGCGGCTTCCGGATCGGCAAGGTCGACGACATCACGCTCGTCGACCGCGGCCAGCTGATCGCGGCGAAGGCGACCATCGACAGCGAGTACCGGATTCCGGTGGACACCGCCATCTCGGTGCAGGCGCTCTCCGGCGCGGGCGAGCAGTACATCGACTTCCGCCCGGCCACCGACTCCGGGCCCTACCTGGCCGACGGCGCCGAGATCCGCTTCGACCCGGAGAAGATCAAGACCCCGACCCCGGTGTGGCAGGTGCTCGACAACTCCAGCGCGCTCATCGCGCAGGTGGATCCGAAGAAGTTCGGCACCATCCTCGCCCAGCTCGACATCGCGCTCAGCGGCGGCCCGGACCAGCTGCGCGGCATGATCAACGGGCTCAGCCTGGCCGCGGCCGGGCTCGACTCGCTGCTGCCGCAGACCACCAACCTGATCGCCAACCTGCAGACCATCGCGGCGACCACCTCGAACGCGCAGCCGGACCTGGCCACGCTGACGGCGAACTCGGGCGAGCTCTTCACCCAGTTCAACAATGCCGACGCCGAGCTCAAGGCGCTGCTCGACCAGTCGCCGCAGTACTTCAGCGATCTCGGCGCGGTGCTCAGCGACACCACCGACCCGATCACCGGGCTGGCGACCAACTTCGTCGCGATCACCCGCGGCGCGCAGCTGCGCACCCCCGCGCTCAGCGCGCTCTTCCCGTCGCTCGCGCTCGGGCTGGACGCGCTCGGCGTGCCCGCGCACGACGGCGAGTTCCACACCATCGTCGACATCTGGCCCCGGCCGACCTGCTACTACCAGTCGGACTACCTCAAGCCGGAGATCATCGTCGACGACACCCTGCCGCGCTGGAACTACTGCGTGAACCCGCCGCCCGGCCAGCAGATCCGCGGCGCCGCCAACGCGCCGCGCCCGGATGTGCCGAACAACGGCGCCTACATCCCGCCTGGAGTCGATCCGAACGAGCGCACGCTCCCCCCCGTGCGCTGAGCGGGCATACTCGCGGCAGTACGACCGAAGCGGCGCGCCAGCGCCGGGAAAGCGCAGGACTGTATCGATGAGCACCGACGACGCCGGCTCCGACAAGACCACCGACGAGGCCGGGAGCGGCACGGGTGACGGGGGTGTCGCCCTCGGCAAGTCCGGCGCGGCGACATCGGCGGGCGAGCCGGGGTCGTCCCGGCTGCCCCTGATCGCCGCCTTCACCGCGGGCATCCTCGCGGTCGCCGCGGTGACCGCCGTCGTGGTGTTCTGGCGCCAGGCCGAGGAGCGCGGCGCCGAGCTGGACGCCGTCACCGGGGCGAAGAGCGCCGCCTGCGACTTCGGCCGCGCGGTCTCCGAGTACGACTACGCCAAGGATCTGGGCACGTACTTCCAGACCGTGAAGGACGGCGCCACCGGCGACTTCCTGAAGGAGTTCTCCGACGCGCAGCAGGCGCTCACCGACGCCATGACCCAGGCCAAGGTCAAGTCCTGGACCGACGACGTGCAGTGCGGCTGGCAGTCCGGCGACGAGTCCTCCGCCCAGGTGCTGGTGACGCTCACCCAGTACCGCACCAACTTCACCCAGCCAACCCCGGACCGGCAGTACGTGGTGGTCATCGCCGACCTGGAGAAGTCCGGCGACAAGTGGCTGGTCGGCAAGCTCGACTCGCCCATGCTCCGCGGCGCGGGCAGCGGCCTGCCCGGCGGCGCACCCACCCCGGCCCCCGGCGGCGCCACCCCCGCCCCCGCCCCGACCCCTGGCGGCTAGCCAACGCGGCCCGGCCGGGGCGAACGTGGTGCCGCGGGCTCAGAACAGGGTCAGCGAGGGCACCGGGGCGGCCGGCTGCTCCGGTCGGACGACCTCGACCGGCTCGGCCGTGACCGCGGGAATCTCCGCGGTCACGGCATCGGCCACCGCCGCGGTGGCGGCGGCCTTGCGCGCCGCCTCCCCGGCCAGCGCGTCCGCCCGCTCGTTGTAGTAGTTGCCGACGTGGCCGCGCACCCAGCGGAAGCGCACCGGCCCCGGCCGCCCGGAGATGGCCCGGTCGATCTGCTTGACCAGCTCGGCGTTCTTCACCGCACCCCCGGTCGCGGTGCGCCAGCCGTTCACCCGCCAGGCGGAGATCCACTCCGACGCGCACTTGATGGCGTAGAGCGAATCGCTCTCCAGCAGCAGCGGCTCCGGCCCGGGGTGCGCCACGATCGCCTCCAGGATGGCGCGCAGCTCGGCGATCTGATTCGTGCCCGTCGAGGCGCCGCCGCTCGCGGAGCCACCGGTGTGGTTCACCCAGGCCCAGCCGACGGCGCCGCCCGGATTGCGCAGGCAGGACCCGTCGGTGCTCACGATGATCATGGCAGGCACCCTACGCAATCCGGCCGACAAGATCTGTTCCGTGAAATTCCTCGATCTCCCTTCGCAACTGGGCCTCGGTGCGGCGCAGCGCCGCCCTGACCGCTGATTCGACGGGCCGGGCCAGCAGCCTGGCGAGCCCGGTGGGGGTGGCGTAGCGCGCCTCCGAGGTGAGCACCGACCGGCCGTAGCCGAGTGGATCGAAATGCAGCGTGAGCGTGCCCGAGAGCCGGCCACGCAGGGTATAACCGATCACGACGTTGCGCCGGTAGTCGGTGATCTCGCACTCCAGCGTGGATCGCCAGGGACCGAGGCGGGTGTCGGTGCTGAACACCGCACCCCGCCCGCGGTCGAGCTCCCCGGCCGGTTCGAACCCCGCCACACCGAACATCCAGTCCGGGACGAAGCGATGGTTGTCGGCGTAGGTGAACGCGACGTCGACCGGAGCTCCCACGTCACTGGCATACCTGATGTGGCCCATAGGCCCTCCCTGATCCACGGCTGCGGTCAAAAGTACTACAGCACTCCTCTTTATTCGAGGAATTCGCCGCGGGAATCCGGAGATCACGAACTGGTCGGTCGGCTCTTTTTCTGCTGGTCAGCGCCCCGGCGCCGGCGCGGAGACGAGCGAATCCAGCTGGTCGACGATGTGCTCGGCGATCGGCATGGCCGAGGTCGCGGCCGGTGACGGGGCGTTGAAGACGTGCACCGAGCGGGCCGTCCGGCCGAGCAGGAAGTCGTGCACCAGGGTGCCGTCCGGCAGTACCGCCTGGGCCCGGATGCCTGCCGGGTGCGGTCGCAGGTCGGCGAGCTCGAGCTCGGGGCAGTAGCGCCTGCACTCGGCGAGGTACCCGCGCCGGAACATCGAATTGCGCAGCTCGCGCGCGCCGGTGCGGACGTGTTCGCGGGCCAGCCGGTGGAAGCCGCGGTAGCCGAGCACCGCGCGCAGGTCGCGCGGGTCGACCGACCACTTGCGGTACTTCTCCCTGGCCAGCCCGAGCACGGCGTTCGGGCCGACGGTCAGCTCGCCGTGGATGGTCGGGCTCAGATGCACCCCGAGGAAGGGCAGCGCCGGGTCCGGGATCGGGTAGATCAGCGTGCGCACGAGCTGCGCGCGCTCGGCGGGCAGCCGGTAGTACTCGCCGCGGAACGGCACGATGCGGAAGTCGGCGGGCAGCCCGGCGCTGCGCGCCAGCCGGTCGGCCTGCAGCCCGCCGCAGACCACCAGCCGCCGGGCCGTCCAGGAGCCGGAGGGGCCGGCGACGGTCACCCGCTCGGCGGTCTCGGCGATGGCCGTCACCGCCGCGCCGTACACCACCTCCGCGCCCGCGGCGACGGCATCGGCCAGCAGCGCGCGGACGATGGCCGGGTAGTCCACGATGGCCGTGCTCGGCACGAAAAGTGCCCCGACACCGCGGATCCGGGGCTCCCGGCGGGCCAGCTCGGCGGCGTCGATCCGCTCCACCTCGACCCCGTTGTCGGCCGAGCGCCGGTGCAGCGCCAGCATCCGCTCGTGCTCCACCGAATCCGTTGCGACCAGCAGTTTTCCGCACACCTCGACCGGAATACCCGCGGCGCGGGCGAATTCGACGGTCCAGCGCGCGCCGCGCCTGCACAGCTCCGCCTTGAGGCTGCCCGGCTCGTAGTAGATGCCGGAGTGCACGACGCCGCTGTTGTGCCCGGTCTGGTGCGTGGCCGCCGCCTGCTCCTTCTCCAGCAGCAGCAGCGACGCGCCCGGGTGCCGCCGCAGGATCCGGTGCGCCGTGGCCACGCCGACGATGCCCGCGCCGATCACGCAGAAGTCGTACTCGGCGGAGCGGGGCGCGGCGGTCATGGCTCCCAGCTCAGCAGATGCCGGGCGCCGCGGGCGCACCGGGGTCAGGTGGTGACGCGGGCGGGCACCTCGGTGCGCTCGAGCCGGAGATCGTGGTCGCCGAGCGTCGGGTCACTGAACGTCACTGTGACCGATCCGCCGGTACCGATCTCCGTGCGGAGCGTCGTGACATCGCGCGGATCGACCCGGCCGCCGGTGAGCGCGGCGAAGGTGGCATTGGTGTCGACCGTGAGCGTCACGCCGCCGCTCGCCGACTCGCCGACGTGGGCCTCCAGGTAGGCGGAGCCGACCCGCACCGTGCGGTCCACGGCCGGCTCCGGAGCCGCGGGTGGCTCGGGCCGGAGTGCGGGCCGCACGACCTCCGCGGTTTCCGCGGTCTCCGGCCGGGCGGTCACCGTGCCCGCGATCGCCGCCGTGTCCCTGCGCTCGAAGAGCGCCGAGCTGATGAACGGGCGGTTCGGCCCGGCGGGGCGGTGCAGCGGCTGCACCGCGGGCGGCTCCGGCCGGGCGGGGGCGGCTGCGATGGTGCCCGGGCTGCGGTCGGGCAGGTTGTTCACGACGTAGGCGCCCGCGGCGGCGGTGAGCGCGATGCTCGCGGTGCCCGCGAGGACGATGGCGGTGGTGCGGGCGATGCCGCGGCGCGGGGTCACGGTCAGGATCTCCGGACCCGGCCTGGGTTCGCCCGGCCTCTGGTTCTCGGTCACGATGCGTTCCTCTCCCTGCGTACCGAACTCCCCTTCGGTTCTGTGGTCGCGCCCGGCCCGCATCGTCGGAAGCCGGACGCGCGTCCAAGGCTACGGAACCCGGACGGGGCGCGCATACCCCCCGCTGGGCGGGGGTATGCCTCCTCCATTGTGCGGGTCGGGGGTGCGCAGCGGGTTTCGATCTTGCACGGGTCGGGTAAACCCTCGGCAGTCGGCGAGCGTCGTGCTCGACCCGCCCCGCAGACTTCCGGCCAACGGTGTCCGGCCGTCGCCACGAACGGCGCACATCGACGTGACGCTCGCCGGCCCCCACGCGAATGCACAACGGCCGTGGGAATCCCCGTTGTGACTCAGCCGAACTGACCCTTCGCCCGCCCTGCCCCGCTCGGCCCGGCGAAGGCCTGCGCGATCGTCAGCCACTCCGCCGCATCGGCGCCTGCCACCCGAACCGCCAGGTCGTCCGGGTGCCTGCGCTGCGTCACCAGCAGGCAGAAGTCGAGCGCGGGGGCGGTGATCCGCTGCTCGGCGTCGGCCGGCCCCCAGCTCCAGAGCGCGCCGTCCGGCGCGGTCAGCTCGATCCGGAACTCGGCCGCGGGCGGGGTCCTGCCGTGCACGGTGTAGGCGAAGTCGCGGGTGCGGGTGCCGATGTGTGCCACCGCGCGCAGCCGCCGCGTCGGCTCCCTGGTGACGCCGAGCGCGTCCGCCACGTCCTGGCCGTGCGCCCAGGTCTCCATCAGCCGGGCGGTGATCATCGAACCGGGCCGCATGGGCGGGCCGAACCACGGCACCTTCGCGCCCTCCGGCACCGCGCGCAGCGCCGCGACCAGGGCGGCACGGCCGTCGCGCCAGCGCCGCAGCAGCTCGGCGGGCGGGGCGGCCGCGGCCTCCTCGGCGCCCTCGTCCACGAAGGTGGTGACGCGCGGGGCCGCCTCGGTGAGCATCCGGGCGAAGCCGTCCGGGTCGGTGGCGGACAGCGTGGCGACCTCGTCGGTCCAGGCCAGGTGGCCGATCTGGTGCGCGATGGTCCAGCCGGGGGCGGGGGTGGGACGCCGCCAGCCCGCCGGGTCGAGCGGCGCGACCAGGCGTTCCAGCTCGGCGGATTCGTCGGCGAAGTCGGCGAGCAGCGCGTCCAGGTCGGCCATGCGACCCAGCATCGCAGCGCCCGCCGAGAAAGACAAGCGCACGTGCTTGTTTATCTCACCAGCCGAACAGAATCAGGTGGATCGCGCCGACGCCGAGCCCGAGCACCGCGCCGTGCAGGTACAGCAGCCAGGCGTCCTGCTCCACCGAGGCGTAGAACATCTCCATGAACTCGCCCGGGCTCATCAGCACCAGCTTGCGCGCGGCGAACTCGTCGATCTTGTCCGCCTGCTCGCGAGCGAACTCCGTGTCCTCCACCAGCGTCGGTGCCAGCCCGACCGCCGCGCCGGCCGCGGTGACCTTCAGGTTGTCGAACTGCTTGCGCCCGAAGGCCGCGCGTACCACCGAGGTGGTACGGCCCAGCTGCCGGTTGATCTCCTCGGCGATCAGCCGCTCCAGCAGCTGCCTCGTCTTGTCGCCGTTCGGGCCGTCCAGCAGCTCCGCGGAGAGGTTCGGCAGGGTGAGCACCTGGTAGGCCAGGATGTGCGCGAGGTCGACGGCGGCCTGCGGCTGCCGCTTGGCCAGCAGCGCCTGCCGCCACAGGTACCGGTAGCGCGGCTGCGGCTCGCCCGGCTCGAAGACCATCTTCACCGCGATCATGTTCACCAGGACGCCGATCGCGGCCGAGGCGAGCAGGACCACAGCCCAGGCCGGGATCGCGCTGATCACCGGCAGTGTCCGGTGCAGGTGCAGGTAGAGCGCGAGCAGCAGCCCGAACGGCGCGCCGAGCAGCCCGATCTTCACCATGAAGCGCAGCTCCGGCGCGGCGATGGTGGTGGTCAGGTCCTTGAGGATGGTCGGGTTCTGCCGCAGGTAGCGGATGACGAAACTCTTGATGTCGATCAGCTGGTCGACATTGTCGCCGAGCGATTCGAAGGCGCGCCTGCACAGCGCGGGCAGCTCCCGGTCCACCCGCTGGTAGAGCAGCTGCCTGACCGCGCGCGGCAGGCTGCGCCAGAGCTCCGGGTTCTCCCGCTCCATGAGCTCGTCGACCAGCGGCTCGACCTGCTTGCGCGCGAGCACCGCGATGTAGTCGGCGATGCCGTCCAGGTCCAGCTCGCGGATGAAGTCCTTCGGGCTGCCGATCCGCATGATCGCCATGTCCACGCAGATGCTGGCCATCTTCTCCGCGCGGGCCGGGATGAAGCCCTGGAAGCCGAGCCGCTTGCCGTCGCCGGAGAAGGTCGGCAGCACCTGTACCCGGCGCGGGAAATAGGGGTAGAGCACCGAGAGCCCGGGGATCCGCACGCCGCGGAACTGCAGCGGCCAGAAGAGCATGATGACGCCGGTCCAGTTCGTCAGCCATCCGGCCAGCCCGGCGAAGATCGGGAAGGTGATCAGCTCGACCACGAATTTCGACTGCCCGGTGAGTTCTTCCCAGTCGACGAAGAGCCCGGAGGCGAGAGCAGTCACGGCGCGATCCCCCTCGGTCCTGCCGGGTGGTGAGATATCAGGGCCCCAACATTCTCATTGCGCTCGAACCGGTGTCAACGCGCCACGACATCGCCAGATGAAGGAGAACCCCGTGCCGATTCAGACCGTCGACATCACTACCACGGACGGCACCGCGGACGCGTTGTTCGTCCACCCCGGCTCCGGCACCCACCCCGGCGTGCTGCTCTTCCCGGATGCCTTCGGCCCGCGGCCCGCGCTCGCCGAGCTCGCCGAGACCATTTCGGCGCGCGGCTACGCCGTGCTGGTGCCGAACCTCTTCTACCGGGCCGGGCGCGCGCCGGTGGTCGAGCTGCCCGCGGTCGTCGATCCGAGCAACCGGCACGAGGTCTTCGACAAGATCCGCCCGCTGATGGAGCAGCTCACCCCCGAGCTCGCGCTCCGCGACGCGGGCGCCTACCTGGACTGGCTGGCCGCCGCGCCCGAGGTCACCGACGGCGAGGTCGGGCTCACCGGCTACTGCATGGGCGCCGCGCTGGTGCTGCGCACCGCCGCCGCCTACCCGGAGCGCGTTGCCGCCGGGGCCGGGTTCCACGGCGGCAGGCTGGCGAGCGACGCCGCCGACAGCCCGCACCTGGACGCCGACCGGATCACCGCCGAACTGTACTTCGGCCACGCCGACGCCGACCCCTCGCTGCCCCCGGAGCAGATCGAGCGGCTGAGCAAGGCGCTGGACGCGGCCGGAGTTCGGTACCGCGCCGAGGTGTACCCGGACGCCGCGCACGGCTTCACCCAGCGCGACCTGGCCAGCTACGACGCCGAGGCGGACGCTCGGCACCTCCGCGAGCTCATCGCGCTGCTGGACCGCGCGCTGGCGTGACTTCGCCCTCGGCGAACATCGGAGCGGTCCGGAACAAAGGTCCTACCCCCTGGGTTGAGTGGGCATAGCTCAACTTTCAGAAGGGTCGATATCGTGACTACACCTCGGAACCTGCCGGTGCTGTTCCTGACCGATCCGATCGTGCTGCCGGGCATGGTCGTGCCCATCGAACTGGACGAATCGGCGCAGGCGGCGATCGATGCCGCGCGCGCCGCGAAGGAAGGCCAGGTGCTGGTGGCGCCGCGGCTGGACGAGGGGTACGCGACGTACGGCGTCGTCGCCACCGTCGAACAGGTCGGCCGGCTGCGCGGGGGCGCGCCCGCCGCGGTGCTGAAGGCCGAGCGCCGGGCCCGGATCGGGCACGGGGTGACCGGGCCGGGCGCCGCGCTCTGGGTGGAGGCCGAACCGGTGGAGCTCCCACCGGCGGACGGGCGCACCAGGGAGCTGGCCGAGGAGTACAAGAAGCTCGTGGTCTCGGTGCTGCAGCGGCGCGAGGCCTGGCAGATCATCGACGCGGTGAACCAGCTGGCCGAGCCGTCCGAGATCGCCGACACCGCGGGCTACGCCTCCTACCTGACCGGCGAGCAGAAGCGCGAGATGCTGGAGACCCCGGACCCGGCGGCCCGGCTGACCAGGCTCATCGAGTGGACCCGCGCGCACATCGCCGAGGCCGAGGTCACCGAGAAGATCGGTGACGAGGTCAGGGAGAACCTGGAGAAGACGCAGCGCGAGTTCCTGCTGCGCCAGCAGTTGAACGCCATCCGCAAGGAGCTGGGCGAGGACGAGCCGGACGGCGCGGACGACTACCGCACCCGGGTCGAGGGGGCCGAGCTCCCGGACGAGGTGCGCGAGGCCGCGCTGCGCGAGGTCGGCAGGCTGGAGCGGGCGGGCGACCAGAGCCCGGAGTCGGGCTGGATCCGCACCTGGCTGGACACCGTGCTCGACCTGCCCTGGACCGCGCGGACCACGGACAACACCGACGTCACCGCGGCCCGCGCGGTGCTGGACGCCGACCACCACGGCCTGGACGAGGTCAAGGACCGGATGGTCGAGTACCTGGCGGTCCGAGCCAGGCGCGCCGCGCGCGGCCTCGAGGTGGTCGGCGGCCGCGGCTCCGGCGCGGTGCTCGTGCTGGTCGGCCCGCCCGGTGTCGGCAAGACCTCGCTCGGCGAGTCGGTGGCACGGGCGCTCGGCCGGAAGTTCGTCCGGGTCGCGCTCGGCGGAGTCAGGGACGAGGCCGAGATCCGCGGGCACCGGCGCACCTACGTCGGCGCGCTGCCCGGCCGGATCGTGCGTGCCATGAAGGAGGCCGGGTCGATGAACCCGGTGGTGCTGCTGGACGAGATCGACAAGGTCGGCTCGGACTACCGGGGCGACCCGGCGGCCGCGCTGCTCGAGGTGCTCGACCCGGCGCAGAACCACACCTTCCGCGACCACTACCTCGACCTCGATCTCGACCTCTCCGACGTGCTGTTCGTCGCCACGGCCAATGTCATGGACACCATCCCCGGCCCGCTGCTCGACCGCATGGAGCTGATCACGGTCGACGGCTACACCGAGGACGACAAGGTCGCCATCGCGCGCGACTTCCTGGTGCCGCGGCAGCTGGAGCGCAACGCCCTGACCGGCGACGAGGTGACGATCACCGACGCGGCACTGCGCGAGATGGCGGCGAACTACACCCGCGAGGCGGGCGTCCGCCAGCTGGAGCGGCTGATCGCGAAGGGGTTGCGCAAGGCGGCCACCAAGCTCTCGGCCGACGGCTCGGGGCCGCTGACCATCGGGCTCGGCGAGCTGAAGGAGTACCTGGGCAGGCCGCGCTTCACCCCGGACTCCATGGAGCGCACCTCGGTGCCGGGCGTGGCGACCGGGCTCGCGGTCACCGGCGCGGGTGGCGACGTGCTCTACATCGAGGCCAACTCGGCCGATGGCGAGCGCTCGCTGACGCTGACCGGGCAGCTGGGCGACGTCATGAAGGAATCCGCGCAGATCGCGCTGACCTACGTGCGCTCGCACCTGGCCGAGATCGGGATCGAGCCCGCGGTGCTGGACCGCAATATCCACATCCACTTCCCGGCGGGCGCGGTGCCGAAGGACGGGCCGTCGGCGGGCGTCACCATGGTGACGGCGCTGGTCTCGCTGGCGCTGGGCCGGAATGTGCGCGGTGACGTCGGGATGACCGGCGAGGTCACGCTGAACGGCCGGGTGCTGCCGATCGGCGGCGTGAAGCAGAAGCTGCTCGCCGCGCAGCGGGCGGGGTTGAAGACGGTCTTCATCCCGGCGCGCAACGAGCCCGACCTGGACGAGGTCCCCGCCGACGTGCTCGAGGCGCTGGATGTGCGCCCGGTCGCGGACGTGGCGGAGATCCTCGGCTACGCCATCGAGCCGGTCGCCGAACCGGCGCTGGACGGTCCGGCCTTCGCCGCCACCGCCTGATATCGAAACCGAAGAGACCGGGCCACCCCTCGTGGCCCGGTCTCTTCCGGTGCGGGTGCACCCGGCGATGGCCGCGGCTCAGCCGAGTTCGCGCTCGACCGCCCTGGTCGTCCCCTGCGCGACCGCGCAGAGCACCGGCTCCGCGCTGCCGTCCTCGCTGAGGATCTCGCAGTGCACCACCGCTTGCCGCCGGGTGGCCCCGGTGACCCGCGCCTCGGCGCGCAGCCGGGTCCCGGCCGCCGGACGCAGGTAGGTGATGCTGAACCCGCCGGTCAGCACATTCGACCCGAGCACGGTGCCCGCCGCGAAGGTCAGCGCGTTGTCCGCCAGGTACGCCAGCACCCCGCCGTGCACGAAGCCGAACTGCTGCCCGAGCTCGGGGCGGATCGGGATGGCGAGGCTGGCGACGCCGTCGCCGAAGGCGAGCAGTTCGGTGCCGATGAGCTGCGCGAACGGCTGGCGGTCCAGCACCTCGCGGGCGGAGGTGGCATCGAGTACGACCATGGTTGCTCCGATCAATCCGGGTTCTGCAGGGTGAGCCATGCGGCGGCCGCGAGTTCGCCCGCGACCTCGGCCGGCGGCCGCCGGACGGCCCCGGCCAGCCAGTTCCGCGCGTATTCCTGGGCAGGCCCGAGCCAGAGCGCGTAGAGCAGGTCGAACTCCAGCTCGCGGACCGCCCCGTACCCGGCGTGCGTGCGCCACCAGCGGAAGACATCGACCAGGAACTCCCGATTTCCGTCCTGCTCCTTCGCCCCCGCGGGCGCCGCGCCGAACAGCACCGTCGCCCGCGCCGGCTGCTCGGTGACCCACTCCAGGTGCGCGCGCACCCCGGCGGTGACCCCGCCGCGCGCGTCCGCGCTCGCCAGCACCGCTTGCCGGAAGCGCGCCTGGAAATCGCTGAGCGCGCCGCTCCAGACCTGCCGGTAGAGCTCGGCCTTGTCCGGGAAGTGGTGGTACAGCGCGCCGACGCTGGCCCCCGCCGCCTCCCGGATCTGGGCCAGCGTCGTCTCCAGCACGCCCCGCTCGGCGAACTGCTGCTCCGCGGCCAGCAGCAACCGATCTCGAATCCGCACAACCAGAATAATATTCTGTCCGACCCCCGGCGCGCCAGGTGGTAAGACGAAGCGGTGGCCAGATGGCTGTTGCACGTCGACCTCGATCAGTTCCAGGCGGCGGTGGAATTCCGCCGCCACCCGGAGCTGCGCGGACTGCCGGTGATCGTCGGCGGCAACGGCGACCCGGACGAGCCGCGCAAGGTGGTCACCTGCGCCTCCTACCCGGCGCGGGCCTTCGGCGTCCGGGCCGGGATGGCGCTGCGCAGCGCGCTGCGCAAATGCCCCGACGGCGTCTTCCTCGCGCTCGACCCGCCCGCCTACGACGAGGCATCCGACGAGGTCATGGCGGTGCTGCGCGGCTTCCCCGGCCGAGTCGAGGTCTGGGGCTGGGACGAGGCATTCCTCGCCGCCGACACCGACGACCCGGAGGCGCTCGCCGCCGCGATCCGCGCCGCCATCGCGGAACTCGAGCTCGGCTGCTCGATCGGGATCGGCGACAACAAGCTCACCGCCAAGCTCGCCACCGGCTTCGCCAAGTCGATCGGCAAGGCGTCGGCGGCCAACCCCGGCGCCGAGCCGGAGCACCGCGCGGGCGCCGCCACCGGCACCTTCCGGCTCACCGCCGCCAACTGGGTCGAGGTCATGGGGCCGCGCCCGACCGACGCGCTCTGGGGCGTCGGCCGCCGGATCGCGGCGCGCATGGCCGCGCTCGGCATCGACACGGTCGCCGACCTCATGGCCGCCGACCGGGGCAGGCTGGCCGCCGAGTTCGGCCCGAACACCGGCCCCTACCTGTCGGCACTCGGCAACGGCCGCGGCGACACCGAGGTCAGCACCGAGCCGAGGGCCGCGCTTGGCCGCAGCAGATCCCAGACCTTCGCGACCGACCTGACCGATCCCGCGGAGATCCGCGCCCAGGTCGCGCGGCTCGCCACCGAGCTGGCCGAGGAGCTGGCGGCGGCGGGGCGGATCAGCACCAGGGTCTCGGTCACCGTGCGGACCAGCAGCTTCTTCACCCGCAGCAAACAGCGCCGACTCGCGGCGCCGAGCGCCGATGTCGCGCTCATCGCGGAGACCGCGGTGGCGGTGCTGGGCCGGTTCGAGCTGGACCGCCCGGTGCGGCTGCTCGGGGTGCGCCTGGAACTCGTTCCCGAGTGAGCCCCTCGTATGCTTCCGCCATGACCTTCTCGGCGATGGTGGCCAACGCTTCGGACGGTGCGATCGTCCTCTCCAGGGAGGAGGTCGGCGACGACTTCCTCGGGGACGGCGAGGTGACGATCGAGGTGCACTACTCGAGCGCCAACTACAAGGACGCCCTTGCCATCACGCCGCGCGGCGGGGTGGTGCGGCAGTACCCGATCGTGCCGGGGATCGATCTGGCCGGCGAGGTCGTCGCCTCCGACGACGACGCCTTCGCCCCCGGCGACCAGGTGGTCGCGCACGGCTACGAGCTCGGTGTCTCGCGCAACGGCGGCTTCGCCCAGCTGGCCAGGGTGCCCGCCGACTGGGTCGTCAAGCTGGACGGGCTGAGCACGCGGGACGCCGCCGCCATCGGCACCGCCGGCTTCACCGCCGCGCTCAGCGTGCGCGCCCTGCTCGACCACGGCCTCACCCCGGACGACGGCGCGGTGCTGGTCACCGGCGCGACCGGCGGGGTCGGCGGGGTCGCGATCGACATCCTGTCCGGGCTCGGCTTCGAGGTCATCGCCTCGACCGGCAAGACCGACGCCGACGACCTGCTCGCCGAGCTCGGCGCCAACGAGGTGATCGGCAGGCTGCCCGAGGACCCCGAGGCCAAGCCGCGCCCGCTCACCTCGGCGCGCTGGGCCGGGGCCGTCGACAGCGTCGGCGGCGCCTCGCTCGCCTACATCCTGAGCGCCATCGGGTACGGCGGCGCGGTCGCGGCCAGCGGGCTGACCGGCGGGCCCGGGGTTCCGACCACGGTCATGCCCTTCATCCTGCGCGCCGTCTCGCTGCTCGGCATCGACTCGGTGAACCTGCCGATCGAGCACCGGCGGGAGATCTGGGCCCAGCTCGGCGGTGAACTCCGCCCGCGGCACCTGTCCGCCCTCACCGACGTCGCCACCATCACCGACGCCGAGCAGGTTCTCCGCTCGATCCAGGACGGAACCCACCGGGGCCGCACGGTCTTCGCTGTCGAGTTCTGAGCCGAACCGTCCGCCTGCCGCGAACGGGGTTCGTCAGTTCACGCTGACGACCTCGTCCGCGAACTGCGTGCGGTACAGCTCGGCGTAACGACCCTCCGCGGCCAGCAACTGCTGGTGCGTTCCGCGCTCCACCACCCGCCCGTGCTCGAGCACCACGATCTCGTCGGCGGCGCGGATGGTGGAGAGCCGGTGCGCGATCACGATCGCGGTGCGCCCCGCGAGCGCCTCGGTCAGCGCCTCCTGGACGGCCGCCTCCGAGGTGGAGTCCAGCGAGGCGGTTGCCTCGTCGAGGATCACCACCCGCGGCTGCTTGAGCAGCAGCCTGGCGATGGTGAGGCGCTGCCGCTCGCCGCCGGAGAGCCGGTACCCGCGCTCGCCGACCACCGTGTCCAGCCGGTCCGGCAGCGACTCCACCAGCTCGAGCAGCCGGGCCCTGGTGAGCGCCGACCACAGCTCGGCCTCGCTCGCCTCCGGCCTGGCCAGCAGCAGGTTGGCCCGGATGGTCTCGTGGAACAGGTGCCCGTCCTGGGTCACCAGCCCGACGGTGTCCCGGATCGAGGTGGCGCTCAGCTCCCTGATGTCCACCCCGTTCAGCCGGACCGCGCCGGAATCGACGTCGTAGAGCCGCGAAACCAGCTGCGCGATCGTCGACTTACCCGCCCCCGACGAGCCGACCAGCGCGACCATCCGCCCCGGATCGGCCCGCAGCGAGACCCCGTGCAGCACCTCGACGCCGCCCCTGGTGTCCAGCGTCGCCACCTCCTCCAGCGAGGCCAGCGACACCTTGTCCGCGGACGGGTAGCCGAACCCGACCCCGTCCAGCTCCACCGCGACCGGCCCGTCGGGCACCGGCACCGCGTTCGGCGCGTCCTCGATGAGCGGCGTCATGTCCAGCACCTCGAAGACCCGCTCGAAGCTCACCAGCGCGGACATGATCTCCATCCGCGCGCTGGCCAGCGCGGTGAGCGGCGAGTAGAGCCGGGTCAGCAGCAGCGAGAGCGCGACCACCGCGCCCGCGTCCAGCTGCCCGCGCAGCGCGTACCAGCCGCCGAGCCCGTAGACCAGCGCGACCGCCAGCGCCGAGACCAGCGTGAGCGCGGTGACGAAGACGGTCTGCAGCATGGCCGTGCGCACCCCGATGTCGCGCACCCGCTCGGCCCGCGCCGCGAACTCCGCCGACTCCTGCTCCGGCCGCCCGAACAGCTTGACCAGCGTCGCCCCCGGCGCCGAGAACCGCTCCGTCATCTGCGTGCTCATGGCGGCGTTCAGATCCGCTGCCTCGCGCTGGATCCCGGCCAGCTTGGTGCCCATCCGGCGCGCGGGCAGCACGAACACCGGGAGCAGCAGCAGCGCGAGCAGCGTGATCTGCCAGGAGATCCCGATCATCACCACCAGCGTGAGCCCGAGCGTCACCAGGTTGGTGACCACGCCGGAGAGGGTGTCGCTGAACGCCCGCTGCGCGCCGATCACGTCGTTGTTCAACCGGCTCACCAGCGCGCCGGTGCGGGTCCGGGTGAAGAAGGCGACCGGCATCTTCTGCACGTGGTCGAAGACGGCGGTCCGCAGATCCAGGATCAACCCCTCGCCGATCCCGGCCGAGAGCCGCCGCACCACCAGCCCGAGCCCGGCATCGACCACCGCCAGCCCGCCGATCACCAGCGCCAGCGTGACAACGACCCGCGCCGCCGCCCCGCCGACGATGTCGTTCACCACCCGCCCGGCCAGCACCGGCGTCGCCACCGAGATCAGCGCCGAGAGCACGCTGAACCCGAGGAACAGCCCGATCGTGCGCCGATGCGGCGTGGCGAACCGCAGAATGCGCGCCGCCGTCGCCCGCCGGAACGGCCGCCGCTCGTCCGGCGCGCTCAGCTGCCGGTACATCTGACTCCACGCCACGGATTCGATGCTCATCCGATCACTCCTCTCGCACTCGGAGCCCATTGGACCCCGAGCCACCGACACTAAGACCTCAACAAAGGTTGAGAGCAAGCTGTTTCCGGCCGGGCCTACCCTGGTGCAGGTGAAAGGACGGCCGGACGAGCCAGAACTCATCGCTCGGGCGCTCGGTGCGCGGGTGCGCGGCGAGGTGGACGGGTCGGCGCGGCGGCGGGCGGAGTACTCGTCGGACGCCTCCAACTACCGGGTGCCGCCGACGGCCGTCGTGTTCCCCCTCGACGACGCGGACGTGGCGGCGGCGCTGGCGTTCGCCGGGGAGCACGGGTTGCCGCTGACGGCGCGCGGCGGGGGGACGTCGGTGGCCGGGAACGCGGTCGGCACCGGGCTGGTGCTGGATTTCAGCAGGCACATGCACGCGATCGGCCCGATCGACCCGGACGGCGGGCGGGTCACGCTGCAACCGGGCGTGGTACTCGGCCGGCTGCAGCGCGCGGCCGCGGTGCACGGTCTCCGCTTCGGCCCCGACCCCTCCACGCAGAGCCGCTGCACGCTCGGCGGCATGATCGGCAACAATGCCTGCGGGCCGCGCGCGGTGGCCTGGGGCCGCACCGCAGACAACGTGCGCACGCTGCGGATTCTGGACGGCACCGGCGCGGAGCGGCTGCTCGGCACCGACCTCGCCGCGCTCCCCGGGCTGCCCGAGTTCACCCGCGCGCACCTGGCGCTGCTGCGCACCGATCTGGGCCGCTTCGATCGCCAGGCCTCGGGGTACGGGCTGGAACACCTGCTCCCGGAGCGGGGTTCGGCGGTCGCGCGGGCCTTCGCCGGCAGCGAGGGCACCTGCGGAATCCTGCTCGACGCCACCGTCGACCTGGTCCCGCTGCCCGGCGCGACCGTGCTCACCGTGCTCGGCTACCCGGATATGGCCACCGCCGCCGACGACATCGCCGCGGTGCTCGCCGTCCGGCCGACAGCCATCGAGGGGATCGACGCCAGGCTGGTCGACGTGGTCCGCGCCGAGCGCGGCGCCGTGCCCGAGCTGCCGCGCGGCGCCGCCTGGCTCTTCGTCGAGACCAGCGGCGACACCGCGGATTCCGCCCGCGACGCCGCGCGCGAACTCTGCCTGACCGCGGGCGCCGTCGACAGCACGATCGTCACCGACCGCGCCGCCACCGCCGCGCTCTGGCAGATCCGCGCCGACGGCGCCGGCCTGGCGGGCCGCTCCCCCGACGGCAAACCGGCCTGGCCCGGCTGGGAGGACGCCGCCGTCCCGCCCGAGCGGCTCGGCGCCTACCTGCGCGAATTCGGCGCGCTCACCGCCGAGCACGGCGTGGACGGGCTGCTCTACGGGCACATCGGCGACGGCTGCATCCACGTCCGGCTCGACCTGCCGATCGCCGAGGCGCCGCGCCGCTTTCGCGCCTTCCTGCTCGACGCCGCCGATCTGGTTGTCCGGCACGGCGGCTCGCTCTCCGGTGAGCACGGTGACGGCCGGGCCCGCTCGGAGTTGCTCGCGCGCATGTACTCCCCCGCGGCGCTCGCGGCATTCGGCGAGTTCAAGGCGCTTTTCGATCCGGGCGGGGTGCTCAATCCCGGCGTGCTGGTCGCGCCGAGCCCGATCGACGCCGACCTGCGGGTGGCCGGTCTCACGCCGGTGCCGACGCGCGGGATCGCGCTCCAGGGGGACGGCGGCGACCTGTCCACCGCTGTGCACCGCTGCGTCGGGGTCGGCTCGTGTCGCGCGGACTCCGGCGGCTTCATGTGCCCCTCGTTCCGCGCCACCGCGGACGAGAAGGACAGCACCCGCGGCCGGGCCAGGGTGCTGCAGGAGGTGGTGCGCGGTGCGCTCCCGATCACCGGCCCCGAGGTGCACGGGTCACTCGACCTGTGCCTCTCCTGCCGCGCCTGCGCGACCGACTGCCCGGCCGGGGTGGACATGGCGACCTACAAATCCGAAGTTCTCTACCGCAGGTACCAGGGGAAACTGCGCCCGATCGACCACTACACGCTGGGCGGGCTGCCGCGCTGGCTGGCACTCGCGAGCCGCGTGCCGCGGCTCGCGAACGCACTCGCGGGCGTCGGCCCGCTGCGCCGAATCGGCCTGCGCGCGGCCGGAATCGACCCGCGTCGCCGGGTCCCCGCGCTGGCCGAGCACCGGGTGGACCGCGCACGCCGGGTCACCGGTACCGGCCCCGAGGTACTGCTCTGGATCGACACCTTCACCGACGCCTTCGACCCGGCCATCGCCACCGCCGCCATCGGCCTGCTGGAATCGCTCGGCTACCGGGTGCGGCTGCCGGAGCGCCGGGTCTGCTGCGGGCTGACCTGGATCACCACGGGTCAGCTCGACACCGCCCGCACCCGGCTCCTGGCCACGCTCGACGAACTGGACACCCACATCCGGGCGGGCGGCCGGGTGGTCGGGCTGGAGCCCTCCTGCACCGCCGCACTCCGCGCCGACCTCCCGGAACTCCTCCCGGACGACCCGCGCTCGGCCCCCACCGCGGCCGCGGTGCGCACCCTCGCCGAATTCCTGCTCGCGCACCCGGATTGGACCCCGCCGCGCCGAGACGGCCGGACGGTCGTGGTGCAGCCGCACTGCCACCAGTACGCGACGGCGGGCTTCTCGGCAGATCGCCAGATATTAGCTGCAATGGGCGTGCAGCTGCACGAGATCAGCGGCTGCTGCGGCCTCGCGGGTAACTTCGGAATGCAGGCCGGACATTTCGACATTTCCGTGGCAATCGCCGGAAACGGATTGCTCCCGGCCCTGCAGGCGGTCCCGGCGGACGCGGTCCTGCTCGCCGACGGCTTCTCCTGCCGGACCCAGGCCGCGGAGCTGGCGGGGTACGAAGCCCGCCATCTGGCCCAGTTCCTCTGGGAAGACTGAGTGCGGCGCCGGCCCCCCGCTGCGGTGGGGAGCCGACGCCGGTCTCAGCTCCCGAAGGGAAGGGTGCCGGGCTGAATGTGATAACCGGAGCTACCCGCGGCGAAGCCGCCGACCCCGTCGAGCAGGAAATTGAGCAGGTTCGTCAGCATCGCGCATAACCCTTCGTGAACCGACTGCCGGCAGTTTGCCGATCACGTCGATATCGTCGAGGTCACCGGTGGTGTTACCGATCGGCGCGAATTCGGCGGCAGATCACAGTGCGATCACCGAGCGCCGGGGCCGGTCGCCTTGCCGAGCAGCGCGACCAGCCGCCGCACCTCGGCGTCGGTGAGCGCCGTGCCTGGAAAGAAGACCTGTCGGTTGACCAGGCCGTCCAGCGTGATGACGCAGAGTTCGGCGGCCGAGGTGGTCATTTCCAGCCCGGAGTCGGCAAGCCACTGCCTGACCAGCGAGACGAAGGCGGCGCGGCCGTCGTCGAAGTGCCGGTGCAACTCCTCGTCGGTGCGCGCCTCGGCGAGCAGGTGGTGCCTGGCGACCACCCGGTACCTGGCCTCGGGGGCGGTCATCTCGGTGATCACGGCGACCGCGACGGCGAAGAGCGCGCGCGGGTGCGGCTCCCAGAAGTGCCTGGCCGCGATCCGCATGTCCTGGGCGAAGAGCTCGTCGGCCGCCATCTGCAGCAGCCGCAGCCGATTCGGCGCGTGGTAGTTGACCGATCCGGGCGGAAGTTCGGCGGCGGCGTCGACATTGCGATGGGTCAATTTTCGGGGGCCCTGCTCGCCGAGCACGCGCAATGCGGCCTCGGCGATTCGCGCACGCCGTTCTGCGGAGTCCTGGCGTGGCCGTCGAGCGGAAACCATGATTCCGGAATTTACCCGGCGCTGTTAGCTTCCACAGATGTCCGGAGTTACCCGGCGAACCGCCCTCGCGCTCGGTGCGGGCGTCGCCATCGCCGCCGCGGGCGCCGCGGGTGCCGCGCACGCCGACGCGACCGCGGAGAACCTGCGCTACCAGGGATATTCGCCCGAAGACCGGGCGCTGCCGTACGCCAGGTACATGGCCGAGCGCACCGCCCCGCCACAGCGCGCGGTGCTGGACGCCTACGACGGGCCCGCCACCGCGCCGGAGCGGATCCCCGGCTTCGCCGAGCTGGCGCGCGACCTCGCGCCCACCGGGTACAGCGCCGTCGAGACCGGGTACGGGCAGGCCGCCGACGGGGTGATCTGGGTGGCCGCGCGCACCGAGATGCCGGGTGTGACGGCCGAGATGTGGGACTGGTGGTTCCGCTGGCACTCGGTGGAGGCCTCCCGGTACAAGCTGTGGCACCCGGACGCGCACCTGTTCAGCGACCTGGTGCCGAGCAGGCCGCGGGCGGAGCGGTTCGGGTACGTCGGCACCGTCTCCTACGTCGACGAGTACATCGGCGCGAGGTTGCAGCAGCTCGCGATCGCCTTCCTCGACCCGAGGGCGCACGGGCTGGCGGTGCCGGACGACCACACCATCGTCTTCGGCCGGGTCGGCAGCAGCGTCGCCCCGGTCGACCTGGGCTGGCTGGCGCACCAGGTGCGCCCGGTGCCCGGCGGGGCCGAGATGCGCAGCCGGTTCCACCTGCGGCACTACGGGCTGCACCCGCCGGACCCGGCGCAGAGCCTGCGCGCGGTCCGGCGCGGCGCCGCCGCCGACCCCCGCGACCTCGTCCCCGGCCTGGATATGGCCCGTGACCTGCTGCTGCACTGCGGCCAGGAGATGAACCACCTGGCCGGCTTCCTGCCCGAGCTGTACGCGGAGTTCCGCGACCAGGCATGAGACGGTGCGGCCACAGCCGCCGGAACGCGGCAGTCGAGTGCCGCGGACGGCGGCACCGGCGGGGCGCGCGGGCTGCGGCGGGCGGGTCCGCGCACAATGAACCGGTGCGACGGCAGGCCGGGGTGACGAGGGGCGGCTACCGCCGCGCGCCGCAGCCCGCGGCCGACGCCCCCTCGGACGCCCGGGCGCGGTCGTCGGACGCACGGGCGCAAGCACCGGCCGACCGGACCCCGCGCGGCCCGGCGAACGGAACTCCCCCGGCACCGGGAACCACCCGCACCCTCACGACCGACCGCCCGTTCGACCTCGGCACCACCCTCGCCCCCCTCTCCCGCGGCACGGGCGACCCCTGCCACCGCGTCACCCCGGACGGCGCCCAGTGGCACGCCTCCCGCCTCCCGACCGGCCCGGTCACCTACCGCCTTCGCCAGGCGAGCCGCACCGGCGTGCAGGCGACGGCGTGGGGTCCCGGCGCCGACGAGTTCCTGACCGGCCTCGAGCACATGCTCTGCCTGGACGAGTGTGTCGCCGCCTTCACCCCGGAGCACCCCAAGATCGCCGAGGCGCACCGCCGCCACCCGGGCCTGCGCATGCTCCGCACCGGCCTGGTGTTCGAGGCGCTGGTCCCGGCGATCCTGGAGCAGAAGGTGCACACCATCTCCGCCCGCCGCTCCTGGCGCGCCCTGGTCAGCCACTACGGCGAGCCCGCCCCCGGCCCCGGCGACCTCCTGCTCCCGCCCGCACCGGAAACCTGGCAGCACATCCCATCCTGGGCCTACCACCGGGCGAATGTCGGCCCGCAGCGCTCGGCCACCATCGTCCGCGCCGCCCGCTCCGCCGCCGCCATCGACCGCACCGCCGCCCTCGACCCCGCCGCGGCGGGCGAGCGACTGCGCAGCGTCCCGGGAATCGGCGTCTGGACCGTCGCCGAGGTCGCCCAGCGCGCCTACGGCGACCCGGACGCGCTCTCGGTCGGCGACTACCACCTCGCCGCCGTCGTCGGCTGGACCCTGCTCGGCCGCCCGCTCGACGACGCGGGCATGGTCGAGTACCTCGAACCGCTACGCCCGCACCGCTACCGCGCGGTCCGGCTGCTGGAGATCAGCGGCCAGGCGCACCGCCCCGAATTCGCCCCGCGCACCCCCCTCACCGACCACACCTGGCACTAGGAGGGAAGAGCGCGGGCGTCGAGGACGCAGCGGCCGGCCTCGACCAGGGTGCGCCGCGCCCGTCTGCGCACTCGGCACTCGTCGACGGTGCAGTCCAGGTGCAGCTGCATGGCGGTGTGCGCCTGCTCCGGCGTCAGCGGGCCGGGGTCGGCGGCGCAGGCGTAGAGAGCCGCGAGGCGCAGATTGAACTCGGTCAACGACACGATCACCTCCGGTTCGAGGGGCACGGCACACATCCAGCACACCAGGGGAATGCCGTGTAGATGCCGGATATCGACCTACTGCGGCGGTATTCCGCGAATTCCCAGCACGGAATCCGCTCCGAAGGGGAAAAATATCCGTAGTGGACGAGGGTCCCGGGGCACTGCCGAGATGCGACAAGCACGGAACGGAGTGTGTGGGGTGGCGACGAGACCGGCGGGGGTGGGGCGCGCGGAGCGGTATCCGGCGCCGGAACAGGTGGTTGCGCAGCACGATTCGTCGACGCTGCCGCGCAGGCAGCTCGGCAGGCACCTGCGCGAGTGGCGCACGCGGGCGGGGCTGACCATCGCCGAGGCGGCGCGGCTGATGGAGTGGGGCGCGACCACGCTGCAGCGGCTGGAGAAGGGGCAGGCCGACCGGATCCGCACCATCGACGTGCGCGAGCTGTGCCGGGTCTACGGCATCCCGGACGAGATCGCCTTCGGGCTGGAGGGGCTGGCCAGGCAGACCGCGGACACGCACTGGTGGCACGCCTTCGGCGAACTGATCCCGGAGCACTTCGAGGTGTACCGCGGGGTGGAGGCATCGGCGCGGCACCTCAGCACGTACCAGCCGGACCTGGTGCCCGTGCTCTTCCGCACCGCGGAGTACCTGCGCGCGCTGGCGGGCGGCGCCGAGGAGCGGGTGCAGCGCACGCTGCGCGGGCAGAGCCTGATCACCAGGAAGTCGCTGCCGGCCACGGTCGACGCGGTGCTGCACGAGTCGGTGCTGCGCAGGCTGGTCGGCGGGCCGCGGGTGATGGCCGCCCAGCTGCGGCACCTGGCCGATCTGAGCACGAGGGCCAATGTCCGGCTGCGGGTGCTCCCGTTCGCGGCGGGGGCGCCGGTCGGCGGGACGGTCGCGCCGTTCACCCTGCTCGATTTCGGCGCGGACCGCAGGGGCAGGTCGATCGAGCCGCCGGTGGTGTACACCGAAGGGCTCACCGGCGGACTGTATCTGGAGTCCGAGCGCGACGTCCGGCGGTACGATGCGGCGCACGAGTGCCTGCGCGGCTCGGCGCTCGACATCCCATCCAGCCGGAACCTGCTGCGGCGGGTAGCGAAGGAGTACGCGGCATGAGTATCGGCGAGGGCGCGCAGGTCGACATCACGGGCGCGCGCTGGCAGTCGGCCTCCGGCACGACGCCGGAGAGCGAAGCCGTTGTCGAGGTGGCGTTCCTGGCCGAGGGGCACGTCGCGCTGCGCGACGGCCGCGACCCGGACGGCTCGGTGCTGATCTTCACGCCGGGCGAGTGGGACGCCTTCACCGCCGGCGTGCAGGACGGCGAGTTCGACCCGCCGAGCTGACACTGCCGGTTTGCCTGGAAAGCCGTTCGGGTACACCTCTCTTCATGGACCGTGGGTTGAAGAATTCCCCACCCCGGTACCGGACGCCGCATCCCCGCTACTGGGTGGAGTGGTTGATCGTGGGACTGCTGGTGGCGGTGGCATCGGTGGGCGTTTTCGTGCTCACCGGTTCGTGGCTCTCCGCACTTCTCGTCGGTGCGCTGGTGTGGGCGGTGGCCGTCGGGGTGGTCGCGCTGCTGTAGCGCGACCACCCGCGCTCAGCGGCGGAAGAGCTTGTTCCCGAGCCAGACGATCGGGTCGTACCGCCGGTCGACCACCCGCTCCTTCATCGGGATGAGCGCGTTGTCGGTGATCGCGATGTGCTCCGGGCACACCTCGGAGCAGCACTTGGTGATGTTGCAGTACCCGAGGCCCTGCTCCTCCTGGGCCAGATCCCGCCGGTCGGCGACGTCGAGCGGGTGCATCTCCAGCTCCGCGATCCGCATGAGGTAGCGCGGCCCGGCGAACGCCTCCTTGTTCTCCTCGTGGTCACGCACCACGTGGCAGGTGTTCTGACAGAGGAAGCACTCGATGCACTTGCGGAACTCCTGCGAGCGCTCGACATCCACCTGCTTCATCCGGTAGTCGCCCGGCTTCAGATCCGCCGGTGGCGTGAACGAGGGGATCTGCCTGGCCTTCTCGTAGTTGAACGAGACATCGGTGACCAGGTCCTTGATCACCGGGAAGGTGCGCATCGGGGTCACCGTGATGACCTCGTCCTCGGTGAAGGTCGACATTCGGCACATGCAGAGCAGCTTGGGTCTGCCGTTCACCTCGGCCGAGCAGCTGCCGCACTTGCCCGCCTTGCAGTTCCAGCGCACCGCGAGGTCGGGGGCCTGGGTGGCTTGCAGCCGGTGGATGATGTCGAGCACCACCTCGCCCTCGTTCACGGTGACGGTGAAGTCCCGCAGCTCGCCGCTGTCGGTATCACCGCGCCACACGCGGAATTTGGCGTCGTATCCCATGTCACGCCTCGCCTTCCGGGGCAGGGCGCGCGTTCTCCGGGTGTCCCGCCAATTCGATTCCCTTGTAGTACTTCTCCAGCTCGGTGACCTCGAAGAGCGCGAGCAGGTCCTCCCGCATCGGCTCCTGGTCGGCCGGGCGCACGGCGACGCCTGGCACGGTAGCGCCGCGGTCGTCGCCGTCGAGTGCGCAGACCAGCAGGGTGTTCCGCCAGCCCGGGTCCATGCCCGGGTAGTCGTCGCGGGTGTGCCCGCCGCGGCTCTCGGTGCGCAGCAGCGCGGCCTGGGCCACGCATTCGCTCACCACCAGCATGTTCCGCAGGTCGAGCGCGAGGTGCCAGCCCGGGTTGAACTGTCGGTGCCCCTCCACGGTGACCTCGGCGTACCGCTCGCGCAGCCGCTCCAGCCGCTCCACCGCCTGATGCAGCTCCCGCTCGGTGCGGATGATGCCGACCAGGTCGTGCATCACCTGCTGCAGATCGGTGTGCAGGGTGTACGGATTCTCGCCCTGGCCGGAGGCGGGCGGGTCGAACGGCGCCACCGCCGCCTGCGCGGCCGCGGTGACGTCGGCATCGGTCACCACCGGACGCTGCTCGCCGAGCGAGCGCACGTACTCGGCGGCGCCGAGCCCGGCCCGGCGGCCGAAGACCAGCAGGTCGGAGAGTGAATTACCGCCCAGCCGGTTGGAGCCGTGCATGCCGCCGGAGCACTCCCCCGCCGCGAAGAGCCCGGGCACGGTGGCGGCGCCGGTGTCCGGCACCACCTCGATCCCACCCATGACGTAGTGGCAGGTCGGCCCGACCTCCATCGGCTCGGCGGTGATGTCGACGTCGGCCAGCTCCTTGAACTGGTGGTGCATCGACGGCAGCCTGCGCCGGATCTCCTCGGCGGGCAGCCGGGAGGCGATGTCCAGGAAGACGCCGCCGTGCTCGGTGCCGCGCCCGGCCTTGACCTCGGAGTTGATCGCCCTGGCTACCTCGTCGCGGGGCAGCAGGTCGGGGGTGCGGCGGGCGGAGTCGTTGTCCTTCAGCCACTGGTCGGCCTCGTCCTCGGACTCGGCGTACTGCCCCTTGAAGACCGAGGGGATGTAGTCGAACATGAACCGCTTGCCGTCGGTGTTCTTCAGCACCCCGCCGTCGCCGCGCACACCCTCGGTGACCAGGATGCCCTTGACGCTCGGCGGCCAGACCATGCCGGTCGGGTGGAACTGCAGGAACTCCATGTTGATCAGCGAGGCCCCGGCGCGCAGCGCGAGCGCGTGGCCGTCGCCGGTGTACTCCCACGAGTTCGATGTCACCTTGTAGGACTTGCCGACACCGCCGGTGGCCAGCACGATCGCGGGCGTCTCGAAGAGCACGAAGCGGCCGGACTCGCGCCAGTAGCCGAAGGCGCCGGAGATCCGGTCGCCCTCCTTGAGCAGCTCGGTCACGGTGCACTCGGCGAAGACCTTGATCCGGGACTCGTAGTCGCCGGTCTCGGCGAAATCCTCCTGCTGCAGCGCGACGATCCGCTGCTGCATGGTGCGGATCAGCTCCAGCCCGGTGCGGTCGCCGACGTGCGCCAGCCGCGGGTAGGTGTGGCCGCCGAAGTTGCGCTGGCTGATCCGTCCGTCCGGGGTGCGATCGAACAGCGCGCCATAGCTTTCCAGCTCCCAGACCCGGTCCGGCGCCTCCTGCGCGTGCAGCTCGGCCATCCGCCAGTTGTTCAGGAACTTGCCACCGCGCATGGTGTCCTTGAAGTGCGTCTGCCAGTTGTCCTTGGCGTTCGCGTTGCCCATGGCCGCGGCGCAGCCGCCCTCCGCCATGACCGTGTGTGCCTTGCCGAACAGGGATTTGCAGACCACCGCGACGCTGTAGCCGTTCTCCCGTGCTTCGATCACCGCGCGCAGCCCGGCGCCACCCGCGCCGATGACCACCACGTCGTACTTGTGCCGTTCAACTTCTGGCATCGAGGAAAACTCCTGTATGAGGCGGTCAGTCGATGAACCGCAGGTCCGAAATCGTGCCGCTGGCCACCAACATGACGTAGAAGTCGGTGAGCACGAGGGTGCCGAGGGTGGTCCAGGCCAGGGCCATGTGCCTGGTGTTCAGCTTCGACACCTGGGTCCAGAACCAGTAGCGCACCGGGTGCGCCGAGAAATTCTTGAGCCGCCCGCCCGCGATGTGCCTGCAGGAATGGCAGGAGAGCGTGTACGCCCAGAGCAGCACGACATTCAGCAGCAGCACCAGGTTGCCGAGGCCGAAGCCGAAGCCGCCGCTCTTGCCGTGGAAGGCGACGATCGCGTCGTAGCTGTTGACCAGCGAGACCAGCAGCGCCACATAGAAGAAGTAGCGGTGCGCGTTCTGGATGATCAGCGGCAGCCTGGTCTCGCCGGTGTACTTGGCGTGCGGCTCGGCGACCGCGCAGGCCGGGGGCGAGAACCACACCGCCCGGTAGTAGGCCTTCCGGTAGTAGTAGCAGGTGAGCCGGAAACCGAGCAGGAACGGCAGGACCGCGAAGCCCAGCGGTATCCACATCGGCAGGTCGCCGAGCGGCGTCCCGAAGTGGCTCGCGCCTTCCACGCACGACGTGCTCAGGCACGGTGAGTAGAACGGCGTCAGGTAGTGGTAGTCGGCAACGTAGTAGGCGGTGCGCACGAACGACCTGACCGTCGCGTATACGACGAACGCACCGAGACCGAGCACGGTGATCAGCGGTGGTAGCCACCAGCGGTCGGTGCGGAGGGTGCGTGCGGAGATCCGTGCTCTGGTCGTCGTGAAGACGCCGGTGGGTGCGGCAGTCACGGTGGATGCCTCGCTGATCTGCTCTGCGGGCTCGTCGGGTTGGCCCGCGATCCGATGTGATGACGAGCACCCTACGACAGGGGCGCTATCGCTCGGGTCCGGTACCGCCATTCCCGGAGCATCGGCCCAGTAGTGATCTTCACCACAACCATGATCGCGGCCTGATCGTCACACTTCGGTAACAGCCCCATGATGCCCTTTTCCTGACAAATCGCCCGTTGACGTGCGGTGACGCACGGATCCGGAAGGAAGGGGCCACCACGATGAGAAGAGCCGCGATCGTGGCTCCGGTTCGCACCCCCAGTGGGGTTGCTGGCGGGGCACTCTCCGGGATGCCGCCGGAGTGGCTGGCGACGACGGTGCTCTCGGCGGTCATCGACCGCTCCGGGATCGACCCGCTGCGCATCGAGGACGTCGCGATGGCGTGCATCGATCCGCGCGGCCCGACGGTGCCGCACCTGAGCAGGCTGGCCGCGCGCGGCGCCGGGCTGCCCTTCGCGGTGCCCGGCTTCCTCACCGACCGGCGCGGCGGCAGCGGGCTGCAGGCGGTGATCACCGCGGCGATGATGGTGCAGACCGGCGCGGCCGACGTGGTCGTCGCCGGTGGCGTGGAGTGCTCGGCGGATGGCGCGATCTCACCACGCGACCCCGGCCACCGGGCCGACCTGGTGAACGCCGAGGAGCTGGCCAGGCACTACGGGATCGGGCGGGTGGAGGCGGACGAGTTCGCGGTGGCCAGCCACCGCAGGGCCGCACGGGCCTGGCGCCAGGGCGCCTTCGCCGCCGAGGTGGTCCCGGTCGGCGTCACGGCCGACCCGTACGCCCGCACCGCCGCCGACTTCGACCCCGGCCACCGGATCGCCAGGGACGAGGGGGTCAGGGCGGACGCCACAACGCACACCCTCGCCAACCTTCGCCCCCTGCTCCCCCGCGGCGTGGTGACCAGCGCCAACATGAGCACGCACCGGCACGGCGCCGCGGCCTGCCTCGTCGTCGCCGAGGACCGGCTGGACGAGCTCGGGCTGACCCCGCTGGCCTACCTGGTCGGCTGGGCCGCGGCGGGCTGCGACTCCGACATCGCCTCGCTCGGCGCCGCCCCCGCGGTGGCGAAGCTGCTCGGCCGCAACGGCTTCACGATGGACGATCTGGATCTGATCGAGGTCAACGAGGGCTTCGCGGTGGAGGTGCTCGCCCTGGCGCGGGAGTGGGATCTGGACCCGACCGACCGGCTGAACGTCAACGGCTCATCGATCGGGCTCGGCAACCCGGTCGGCGCCACCGGGCTCCGCATCATGACGACGATGCTGCACGAGCTGGAGCGTGGCGGCGGCCGCTACGGTCTGGAGGCCATCGCGCTCGGGCACGACCACGGCATCGCCGCGCTCTTCGAGTCGGCGGAGTCGGCGCCCGCCTCCGCGCCACCGCGCGGGGCCCGGTTCCACGGGGCGCGCCCGCCGCGGCGGCCGGGGCGGCACCGGGCCTGAGCGCGGGTCAGGTGGTGCGCGGCCGGGAGTGGAAGCCGAGCCCCTCGTCCTGCGCGCCCATCCAGGCGGATTCGTCGCTCTTGCTGTCCGGCACGTAGATGGTGTCGCGCGGCCTGCGGCCGAGCTCGGGCGGCGGCGTCTGCTCGAACTCGTCGGCGTCGATGACGAGCCGCTCGAGGTCGTTCTCCAGCCGCCGGACCGGCGACGCGTCGCCGTAGTGCGAGCGCAGCGCCCCGATCGAGCGCTGGAGCTGGCCGACCGCGTAGCGGAGTTCCGCGATATCGCTGCGTGTCATCGTTACCTCCCAGGTTCTGTGAAGCCACAAGATCATGTGACTCACCGCACACCGTGATCTACAACACAGTAGCCGACGAAATCCCTCGTGTCCGGTGCGATCTCGAATCGGGGCGGAACCGGTCGGCGCGGTCAGCCCGCCATGGCGTAGCTCCGCGACCCGGCCAGCACCCGCCGGACCAGCCCGGAGAGCGCCGCGGCGACCTCGTCCGCCCGCTCCAGGATGACGCCGTGCCCGGCGCCGTCGACCCGGACCAGCTCGGCCGCGGGGAGCTGCGAGGCGAGCACGACGGAGTGCGCGAACGGCGTCACCAGATCGGCCGAGCCGGCCAGCACGAGCGCCGGGATTCCGGCCAGCCGGTGCAGCCCGTCGCTCTCGTCGAAGGTGCGCAGCGGCTCCAGGAAGCTGGTCATGGTGAGCAGCGGGGTCTCGTTGAACATGGCGATGGCGAGCGCCCGCACCCGCGGGCTCACCGGCGCGGTGCCGAGATTGGCCTCGCCCATGATCGGCTCCAGCAGCCGCCGGGAGAGCCGGTGCGAGGCCCCCATCAGCCGCGGCGCGCGCAGCACCGCCCGCTGCAGCGCACCGATGGCGCGCCGGTTCAGCAGCCGGCCGAGCCCGACGTCGGTGAGGCCGCTCGCGGCGGTGGCGATGAGCGCGAGCCCGGCGATCCTGGTGCCGACGGCCTGCGGGTACAGCCTGGCGTGCGCGAGCGCCGTCATGGCGCCCATCGAGTGCCCGACCAGGATGATCGGGCCGGTCGGGGCCAGCGCGCGGAGCACCGCGTCCAGGTCGTGCGCGAGCTGGTCGATGGTGTAGCCGGTGGCGTCGCCCGCCCCGGAGTGGCCGTGCCCGCGGTGGTCGTAGCTGACCAGCCGGGCGGTGCTGCCCCAGGCCAGCGCCAGCCGCTCGCCGAGGAAGGACCAGGTGTCGGCGCGCAGGCAGTGGCCGTGCACGAAGACCAGGGTGACCTCTGCGCTGTCGGCGCCGATGACCCTGGCCGCCAGCGGGGTGCCGTCGTCGGCGGCCACGGTGACGCGACGGTCGGCTACGGGAGCGATCGACGTGGTCATGGCAACACCTCCGGGCTCGGACGTTCTTTCCTTGCCTGAATGGTCGCGCGCCGCAAGCCCGCTGTTAACCGACTTCACCTGCCGTTATGCAGGTGTGGCCGAACCGAGTCGCGCCGAGATCATCGGAGTATCGGATAGTATTCTATATTCTCTAGAGTTTATTAGACAGTCCTGAGATAGCGCCCGAAGTGCGGGACGGTGAAGCCGATGCTCCCCCGCTCGGCCGAGTAGATGAGCCCCTTCTTGATCAGCCCGTCCCTGGCCGGGGAGAGCGAAGCGGGCTTGCGGCCGAGTTCCCTCGCCACCGCCGCGGTGGCCACCGGCCCGTCGTCGCCGGCCAGGTCGGCCATGGCCCGCATGTACTCGCGCTCGGCCGGGGTCGCCCGCTCGTAGCGGGAGCCGAAGAAGCCGACCGCGAGCTCCTCCTCGGCGGCCGGAGCGGCCACCTCGACGTCCTCGGCTCCGATCGGGCTGTGCGGCGCCTGATCCCAGGTCGCCTTGCCGTACGCCTGCACGAAATACGGGTAGCCGTCGGCCTTCTGGTAGAGCAGGTCGAGCGCGGCCGGGGTGAACTCCACGTCCTCGCGCTCGGCGGGGGCGATCAGCGCCTGATCCGCCGAGTCCCGGTCCAGCCGGTCGATGCGGTGGTAGCTGAAGAGCCGCTCGGAGTAGCTCTTCGAGGCGGAGAGCACCGCGGGCAGGTGCGGCAGCCCGGCGCCGACCACGATCAGCGGCGCGGCGTCCTGGCTCAGCTCGTGGCAGGCGCCGCAGATGGCGGAGATGTCCGCGGGGCCGAGATCCTGCATCTCGTCGATGAAGATCGCGATGCCGACGCCGATATCGCCCGCCAGCGCCGCGGCCTCGCCGAGCAGCTCGACCAGGTCGATCTCGATATCGCCGGAATCGGCGCGGCCGGTCACCGCGGGGACGTCGATCCCGGGCTGCCAGCGGTCCCGCATCCCCCGGTCCGCGGTCGCGCGCAGCGCGAAAGCCTTGAGGATGCCGAGGAAATCGTCGACCCGCTCCGGGTTCCGGTGCGAGGTGGCGATGGCGCGCACCGCCATGTGCAGTGCGGAGGAGAGCGGCCTGCGCAGCTCCTGGTCCGGCCGCGCCTCCAGCTTGCCGGTGCCCCAGCCCCTGGATACCGCGCCCGAGCGCAGCTGGTTCAGCAGCACGGTCTTGCCGACCCCGCGCAGCCCCGTGAGCACGACGCTGCGCTCCGGCCTGCCGCGCGCGATCCGCTCCAGCACGACGTCGAACGCGGTGAGCTGCTTGTCTCGGCCCGCGAGCTCGGGCGGGCGCTGCCCGGCTCCGGGCGCGTACGGGTTCCGCACGGGATCCATGACCCGACAGGTTAGTGCGTTGTCAGAGGAGTATGCGTGCTTCTATGCGTGGCGCTAGAGACCGCTATCGAGCCCGATCGAGCCGTATAACGGAGGGTCCGACACGCCGTGACCGCTCCGTGATATTGATCGGAATCGCCACAACCGCAGCTCCGCGCCGGTATTCGGAATATCGAGGTGAAGAGCCTGCTCTGTGGGGTGGACAACAGTGCGCGCGCGTCGTAATCTTCTCGTGACTTAGTGGAGTCTGTCGCTTCGTGAGGAAGGAGCGGCGCCGCTGGGTTACCGCTACAGCGGCTGTCGGGGCCCACTGGATTCCCGGCTTCGCCGCGCCGGGGCCACATCCCTCGGTAGGCGGTTGATGCGCATAGAGGGAGATTCAGCTCGGTGGGTAAACACAGCTTGCAGCGGGAGTCACGCGTTCCGGGTTCCGTCAAGGGCGCTCTGGTCCTTGGTGCGGTAGCCGCGACCGGTGCCATGCCCGCGGTTTCGGCCATGGCGGCCACCATCGATATCCCCGGCCTCGGCTCGTTCGACGTTCCGCAGGAGTTCGAAGCACCGGCCCAGCAACTGGAGCAGCAGCTGACCGCCGCGCTCGGTTCGCTGCCCGCGGCCCCGCAGGGTGCGCCCGCGCTCCCCGGCTTCGCCGCACCGGAGCTGCAGAACATGTTCGCCCCGCAGGTGCAGAACACCGCCGGTGATGTCGCGCTCGACGCCGCCAAGTCCAAGGTCGGCGCCTCCTACGTCTGGGGCGCCACCGGCCCGAGCAGCTTCGACTGCTCCGGCCTGGTGCAGTGGGCGTTCAAGCAGGCGGGCGTCGAACTGCCGCGCACCAGCTTCGAGCAGTCGCACGTCGGCGCCCCGGTGGCCTTCAACGATCTGCGCGCCGGTGACATCGTGATCACCAACGGCGGCGGTCACGTCGGCATCTACGCAGGCGACGGCAAGCTGCTGAACGCGGTGCAGTCCGGTACCCCGGTCTCCTACACCCACCTCTCCGCGGACGAGGTCGTCACCGCCCGCCGCGTGCTCTGACGATTGCCCCCTGAGCAGAGCGCACCAGCGCAGGCCCGGGTCGACTCCTGGACCTGGGCGGTGCGCCTGTTCAAAACCCGGTCGGCCGCCGCGGACGCATGCCGCGGCGGACACGTCCGGGTGAACGGCGCCCCCGCCAAACCCGCGCAGCAGGTGAAGCTCGGTGACGAAGTCCGGATCCGAGCCGCCGGGGTGGAACGCATCGTCGTCGTGGAACGCATCGTCACGAAGCGAGTCGGCCCGCCCATCGCCGCGCAGTGCCTGATCGACCGCAGCCCGCCTCCGCCGCCGAAGGAAGTTCTCGCTTCCCTGCCCCGGCGGGATCGGGGCAGCGGCAGGCCGACCAAACGCGAACGCCGCGAAACCGATCGGCTGCTCGGGCGCACCGAGGACTAGTGCGGCCGCAGCTCTCCCGCGGCGAAGCGGGCGCGACACTCCCCGCGTCGCACCTTCCCGCTCGACGTCCGCGGAATCTCCCCCGGCGGCACCAGTAGTACCGTGCTCGGCACCACCTCGTGGGTGCGGATGACGGCCGATCGGATCTTCCCCGCCACCTCGGTGTCGGCGTCCGGCGTCTCCGCCACGATCACCAGCGATTCGCGCGCGCCGTCGTCGTGGCCGAAGGCGGCCACCAGCCGGATCTCCGTGGCGGCCGCGGTCACCGTGTGCTCCAGATCGGCCGGGTGGTGGTTGCGGCCGTCCAGGATCACCAGGTCTTTGGCACGGCCGGTGACGTAGAGCTCGCCATTGTGCTCGAAGCCGAGATCGCCGGTGTGTAGCCAGTGCTCGCTGTCGGTTATGCAGACATTGGGGCCGGAGACGTGGATCTCCCCCACCGCACCCGGATTCGATGCTGTGCCGTGCTGCCGATCGACGATTCTGATGCGCTGCCCGGCCGGTGGGCCGCAGCCGACCAGCGTGACCGCGGGTTCGGTGCCCGCCGGTAGTGCGCGGCCGGTGGTCAGCGCTGCCCGGTCGAACTCGAGGACGGTCGGCTCGCGGTCCTGCGGGGTCAGGGTGACGGTGAGGGTGGCCTCGGCGAGGCCGTAGCCGGGGGCGTGTGCCCGGTGCCGGAAGCCGGCCGGGGCGAAGGTGTCGGTGAAGGTGCGCAGGGTTGCGGCGCGGACCGGTTCGGCGCCGTTGAGCACCGCGTCCATGGCGGTCAGATCCAGTTGCGTCACTTGACGTTCCGTCGTCGTCGCGGCGGTCAGTGCCAGGGCGAAATCCGGGGCGCCGGTCGTGCCCGCGCCGAAGTCGGAGCAGGCGCGCAGCCAGCGCACCGGCCGTTTGACGAAATCGACCGGGGCGAGAGTTATGCCTGGCACCCCCGACCAGATCGGAAGTGCGAGGGTCAGGACCAGCCCCATGTCGTGGAAGAAGGGGAGCCAGCCGACGATCGGTTTCGTCCCGGAAGCGGGAATGGCGGTGCGGAGTTGTTCCAGTGCGGCGGTGAGATTTCCGGCCTCGACGCGAATTCCGGTCGGGGTGCCTGTGGAGCCGGAGGTGTATTGGAGATATGCGGGAGCGTTGCCCGCCGGTAGCTCGGTACGCTCCACTGTCCGGCTCGGGTCGACGACGAGCACGTTTCCGGCCGGTGTGGCTGAGACTTCGTCGCCGGGGTCGATCAGGCCGAGCGTCGGTGTCGCGTCGGCGAATATGCCGGTCAGCCGCTCCGGGTGCCTGCCGACCGGGAACAGCGGGACGGCGATGCGATGTGCTGCCAGGCAGGCGAGGAAGGCAAGGACATAACCCATCCCGTGGCCGGTGAGCAGCGCGACTCGATCGCCGGGTGCCGTGCGGGCGCTTATTTCCCTGGCGAGCGAGGCCACGGCGGAGGACAGCTCCGCGTAGGTGAGCGTGTGCGGGATGTAGTCGGTGCCGTCCGGGCTGCCAGGGGCGGGGTAGCGCAGGGCGGTGTACGCGGGGGCGTCCGGACGCTCGCGGGCCCACCGGGCGAGCCTGCCGATGAGGTGCTCGGTCATCCGGGATCACCCCGGCCCAGCCGCTCCGCCAGCATGGCCGCCAGCGCGGCCACGGTCGGGTTGCCGAAGATCTCCGCAGTCGAAAGCCGCACTTCGAGGCGGGATTCCAGAACCCGGCGCAGCTCGATGCCGAGCAGCGAGGTCAGGCCGAGATCGTTGAAGTCGGCGGCCGGATCGACCTCGTCCGCGGGGCGGTCGATGGCCGCGGCCAGCGCCGCGCGCACGATGTGGGCCAGCGGGCGCGGCTGCACATCGACCCGGACCGGCTCGACCGGCGCCACCGATTCCGCGCCGCCGCCGAGGGTCTGGCTGAGCCGCCTGCCGACGGGGGAGTGGTCGCCGGACCCGGACCAGTCGAGGGCAAGCAGGTACGGCACCTCGTGCCGGAGCACCTCCGCGAAGAGCGCGGCACCGCGCTCCGGATCGAAGGCGCGGATCCCGGCCCGGCGCAGGTGGCTCGCGCCGCCGGCCGCCTCGGCCAGCCCCGACGACCAGACGCCCCAGCCGACGCTGGTCACCCGGCGGTCGCGCTGCGCGCTCGCCAGCGCGTCCATGGCGGAGTTCGCGGCCGCGTAGGCAGCCTGGCCCGGCGCGCCGAAGGCGCCGGTCGCGGAGGAGAAGAGCAGGACGAAGTCGGTCGGGTCGGTGGCGGTCAGCTCCAGCAGGTGGTTGGCGGCGGTGGCCTTCGCGGCGAGCATGCCGGTGAGTTGCTCCGGCGTCACATCCGAGAAGGCGGCGTCCTCCAGGCTGCCCGCCGCGTGGATGATTCCGCGCACCGTCGATCCCCACTCGCGGATGTCGCGCAGCGCGGCGGCCAGGTCGGCGCGGTCGGTGACGTCGCAGCGGACCACGACGATGCGGTCCTCCAGGCCGTCGAGCACCGCGGGCATGGGGCGCGGCGCCCTGGTCAGCACCACGACGTCGCGTGCGCCGTCGGCGAGCAGCCAGCGCACCGCCAGCGAACCGAGCGCGCCGAGCCCGCCGGTGACCACGTAGGTGCCGGTCGCGTCGATCGAGACCGGTGCGGCGGCCGCCGGGTCCGCGCGCACGAAGCGGCGCACCGACATGGTGCCCGCCACCCGGAGCTCGAGCGGAAGGGTGGGGTCGGTGACCGCGCGGACCAGGGCGTTGTCGGTGCCAGCTACCCGCCACACCAGCCGGACCCGCAGCGCGGACTCCAGCTGCAGGCTGCGCACCAGCCCCGCCAGCGCGGCCGCGGGGTGCAGGCCGGTCGTCGATGCCGCCGCTTCGCTGGGCAGCAGCAC
Source organism: Nocardia sp. NPDC057227 (assembly GCF_042669725.1). NCBI lineage: Bacteria > Bacillati > Actinomycetota > Actinomycetes > Mycobacteriales > Nocardiaceae > Nocardia > Nocardia sp. NPDC057227. The sequence goes on from NZ_JBHUXA010000026.1 coordinate 44,310, forward strand.
GGTCAGTGTGGCCGTCGCGGGTGCCGCCGTCACGTGCTGGAGGACGGCGAGGGTCCTGGTCAGGGCGGCGACGGTGGTGCTGTCCCGGTGCGGGTGCGTCGGCCAGACGAGGACGACGGCGAGCCGGGCCGCTGCGGTGCGGCCGGTGAGCACCGACTGGACCAGCGGGAGCGCGGCGTCGGGGTCGCGGGCGATCCGCTCGGTCGGCAGGGTGCGCTCCAGCGCGCGGGCCAGCAGCACGGCGTCCTCGGAGTCACCGATCACCAGCGCGCGCCGGATGTCCGGCGCGGAAGTGCCCGCTCCGGTCGTAGCCGCAGGTTCGCCCGCAGCGGCGGTCGCCGGGGAGGTGTCCGCGGGGGGCGAGCCCTGATCGGTCCCGGCCGAACCCTCCGGCAGCGGCACCCAGTGCTCGGTGCGCAGCACGTCGGCGCGGTGTGGCGCGGAGTGCACCGGGAGCTCCGGATCGGTGAACCGCACCCGCACCCCGAGCAGCGCGAGCATCGGAATCCCGTGCTGGTCGGTGGCGACCACATCGCCGACCAGCCCGGCCCCCGACCGCTCCCGGACCAGGGCGTGCGCCTCGCCGACCGTGCGCCCCGGTTCGGTGCTGAGCCAGGCGTTCTCGATCCCGATGGGCAGCGGCACCCGCCCCTCCGGCAGCCCGCCCGCCGCCGCGGCCAGCACGTGCAGACACCCGTCCAGGGTGGCGGAGCGGTGCGGGTCGGCGGCCTCCAGCTCGCCGATCGCTCGATCGCGCTGCACCGCGAGCCCGCGCAGCGGCCGGAAGGCCGGACCGTACTCCAGCCCGCGCTCGCGCAGTTCCGCGTAGAAGCGCGGCACCTGCACGGTGCGCATGCGCGGGCGGGCGGCGCGATTCGTATCGACCACCCGCATCCATGCGACGATATCCCCGGGCGTGGGGTCACCGGCGGACCGAGTCGAAGCCAGCGCCGAGGAACCCGTGACCCCCGCCCGCAGACCGGGCCCGCCCGCCTCCTCCCGGTAGGTGACGGCGGGCACGGCATCCGAGCGGGTGAGCTCGTGCACCGCGAAACCGCGCACCGCCGACGCCCCCGACCTGGCGCGGGCCGCGTGCAGCAGCCGCAGCAGCCAGTACACCGCCGGAATCAGCGGTACCCCCGCCACCACGTGATCGGTGGGGTCGTCGGCCGGGAAGGCCGCCTCGGTGAGCGCGGGCGGCGCGGGCACCAGCAGCGGAAAGCGGCGGCGCTGCCAGCGGCGGCGCGGCGGCGGCTCGGTGAGCGGGCCGAGCGCGGACCAGTCCGGCGCACGGCCGGCCACGTGCAGCGCGCCGAGGCACGCCAGCAGTGCCGCGACCTCGTCGTCGCGGTTCGCGGTGGCGTGCGCGCTGTCGGCGAACGCGGGGGTGTCGCGGATGGCGGGCAGCAGCACCGGGTGCGGGGCGATCTCCAGCGCGGTGCCGAACCCGTCCGCGCCCGCCCGCTCCAGCGCCGCACCGAGATGGACCGTGCCGAAGGCGTTCTCGGCCCAGTACCCGGCATCGGTGTCGGCGGTGCCGACGGTCTTGCCCGCCCGCGCGGTGGAGTACAGCGGGAGGCTGGGCACCAGGGGCTCGATCCCGGCCAGCGCCGCGCGCAGCTCCGGGAGCACCGGCGCCACCTGCGGGCTGTGCGCCGCGAAGCGCACCGCGACCGGGCGCGCGAACAGCCCGCGCCGCTTCGCCCGGCGCAGCAGGATGTCCACGTAGCGGCGGGATCCGGAGATCACCACCGAGCGCGGGCCGTTCACCGCGGCCACCGCCACCTCCGCCGCGACCGGCTCCACCAGCGTCTCCGCGACGGGCAGTTCGGCCTCCAGTACTGCCATGGCGCCGTGGCCGTCGAGCCTGCCGAGCAGGGCGCCGCGCGCCACCGCGACCAGTGCGGCATCGCCGAGCGCGAGTGCGCCCGCGGCCACCGCGGCCGCGACCTCGCCGAGGCTGTGTCCGGTGACCGCGTCCGGCCGGACGCCCCAGTGCGTGAGCAGCCGCAGCATGCCGATCTGGTAGACGAAGAGCGCCGGTTGCACGATGGCCGTGGCCTCGTCGGTCACGAAGCCGCCGTCCGGCGTCCAGACCGCCGGGCCGCCCGCCGCGACCACGGCATCGGTTGCTTCGGTGAGGCCGGTGGCGAAGGCGGGAAACCGGGTCGCGAGCGCATTGCCCATGCCCGCGAACTGGCCGCCCTGGCCGGAGAAGACGAACAGGACTCCGCCGGGTACCGGGGTGCCCGGCCCGAGAACGCCCGGCATCTCCCGGGATCGGGCGAGCGCGCGCAGCCGCTCGATCGCCGTCTCCGCGTCGGCGGCGAGCACCGCCGCGCGGACAGGTTCGGGCAGCCTGCGGGCCTCGGCCACTGCCAGTGCCGCGACCCGCGCGATGCCCGGCTGTGCCGTCGAGTCGCCCACGTCCGGCTGCGTCGTCGAGCCGCCCGCATCCGGCTGTGCCGTCGAGCCGCCCGCGCCCGGCTGTGCCGTCGAGCCGCCCGCGCCCGGCTGTGCCGTCGAGCCGCCCGCGCCCAGGTGCGCCGCCCAGCCGCTCGCATCCGGTTGCGCCGCCGTGCCGCCCGTATCCGGCTGTGCGGCCGAGCCGCCCGCGTCGGGCTGCGTCGCCGAGCCGCCCGAGTCCGGCTGCGCCGTCGAGCCCGCCCCTGGCGAGTCGGCACCCGCGCCGGGTGACTGCCCCGCTGCGAGTTCGTCGGCAACGGCGGCCGCCCGCTGCCGCACCTCCTCCGCATCCCGCCCGCTCAGCGGAATCAGCACCGGCCCGGCCGCATGCACCGGCTCGGTTTCGGCCACCCCGTGCAGCACGACGTGCGCGTTCGTCCCCCCGAACCCGAACGAACTCACCCCGGCCCACCGCTCACCCGGTGGCACGGCCGACCAATCCACCGCGCGCACGGCGGGCCGCAGCCCGTGCTCGGCCAGCCGCAGCAGCGGGTTCGGCGTGCGCACGTGCAGCGTCGGCGGGATCACCCCGTGCCGGACGGCGAGCGCCGTCTTGATCAGCCCGGTCACCCCCGCCGCCGCCTCCAGATGCCCGACGTTCGACTTCACCGACCCCAGCCAGACGGGCGCCCCGCCGAGGACCGCGGCCAGCGCCCCGACCTCCACCGCGTCGCCGAGCGGCGTCCCGGTGCCGTGACACTCCAGGTAGCGGGCCCGCCGCGGCTCCACCCCGGCCCGCAGCCACGCCGCCCGCACAACCTCCTGCTGCGCCTTCCCGCTCGGCGCGTAGAGCCCGTTGGAGCGCCCGTCCGAGCCGACCGCGCTGCCCGCGACCTCGGCGTAGATCCGCGCCCCCGACGCCACCGCGTCGGCGGTGCGCTGCAGCACGACGACCGCGCAGCCGTCGCTCCTCGTATATCCGTCGGCGGCCGCGTCGAACGGCTTGCACCGCCCGTCCGGCGCCAGGAAACCGCCGTCGGCCAGGTACTCCGACGTGTGCGGCAGCAGCACCAGGTTCACCCCGCCGACCACCGCGAACGGCACCTCCGGGTCGGCGAGCAGCCGCACCGCCAGGTCGACGGCGGCCAGCGAGGAGGAGCAGGCGCTGTCCAGCACCAGGCTCGGCCCGTGCAGGTCGAGCGCGTAGGAGATCCGGTTCGCGACGATGCTGAGCGCCGACCCGGTGACCGCGAACGGCGCATCGTGCCCGCCCGCGCCGAGCACCGCGATGCCGTGGTCGAAGGTGCAGGCCCCGAAGAGCACCGCGGCGCCGGAACCCGTTGCCCGGTGGCCGATCCCGGCGTCGTCCAGCGCCTCGGTGGTCACCTCCAGCGCGAGCCGCTGCTGCGGGTCCATCACCGCCGCCTCGCGGTCCGGGATGCCGAAGCGGGCATTGTCGAAGCGGTCGATGCCGCGCAGGTAGCCGCCGCGCCTGGTGAGCGGGCGGTCCGGCGGCGGCGCGCCGGTGGCGTCCAGCCCGGTGGACAGCAGCCGCCAGAAGTCAGCGGGGCCGTCCGCGCCGGGGAGGCGGCAGCCGATGCCGACGATCGAGATCGGGGTCATGCGGCGAGGTGCTCGACCAGTTGCTCGATGCTGGCGTGGTCGTACAGCGCGACGAGCGGAATCGCCACGCCGAGCGCGTCCTCCAGCACGCCGGTGAGCCGGGCCAGCTGGGTGGAGTTCAGCCCGAGGTCGGTGAAGGGCGCGGTGGTCGAGACCGGCCCCGCGTCGGCCGGGAGCAGATCGGTGATCGCCGCGACCGCCGCGGCCGTGAAGGCCGCCCGCCGTGCGGCCCTTCCCTCGGGTACCCCGGCGCGCATCGCGACCTCCCTCTGCCCGGCTCGCGGCCGGGAATCCCCCGACGATTATGCCCGAGGGAAGTAGCGAATGCGCTGCGCAGCTGGGTCTTTCAGAGCGTCGCCCGCAGACCGGGGCGGCGAAGGGTCAGCGCGCGGGCGGTGCGCGATCCGCGGTGCCGCGCAAGCGCGCGGCCGGACGCCATCCGCGCGGCCCCTGCGTCGCTACAGTGACCCCATGCCGGGAGACGACCGCACCGCGACGGTGCCGACCCTGCTGCGCTGCTGCGCCGCACTCGCCGCGACCCCGGGGCGGCTGCTCCGCCCCCGCAAACCGGACACCGCCCTGCTGGCCGGGCTGCGACTCGCCGACCCGCCGCCCGCGCGGGCGACCGTCGCGCTGACCGTGCTCACCCAGGCCACCATGCACGCCCCGACCACCATCGTCGCCGAGGGCACCCGCGAACTCGGCCGGATGACGCTGGTCATGGGCAGTTTCCTGGTCGAGCACCCGAAGGCGCGGTTCCTGATCGACCCGGCGCTCTGCTCCGGCGTGCACGAGCGGGTACTGCCCGAGCTGCCCTTCCCGGTGCCGCTGCTGGTCGCCCCGGAGAAGCCGGTGCTCGGCCTGGCCGACGCGCTGGCGGCGCGGGACGTGGCGGTGGACTCGATCGAGTTCGTGCTCCCCACCCACCTGCACTGGGACCACGTCTCCGGCCTGTTGGAGCTGCCCGAGCGGGTCCCGGTGCGGCTGCCCGCGGTGGAGCGGGACTGGGCGCTGGCCGGGCCGCGCGCCCCGATCGGCGTCGCTCGCGGCCCGCTGCGCGATCGCAGCACCGAACCCTTCGAGCTGGACGGCCCGCCGGTCTTCGGCTTCCCGCGCAGCCACGACCTCTTCGGCGACGGTGCGGTGCTCCTGCTCGACCTGAACGGCCACACCCCCGGCAGCGTCGGCGTGCTGCTCGCGGTGGACGACGGCAGCCGGGTGCTGCTCGCCGGCGATGCGGTCTGGAGCAAACTCCAGGTCGACACGCTGCGCGAGAAGGCCCCCATGCCCGGCCAGCTCTTCGACGCCGACCGCGACGCTACCTTCGCCACCATCCACCGCCTGCACGCACTCCCCGACGGCATCGAGCTCATCGCCAGCCACGACCACGCCGCCGTCACAGCCCGAGCAGCGCGAAATCCCCAGCGCTGACGCGCTGCCCGCACACCCCGCCCTTCGAACCCGCTCGGCTCGAACCCGCTCGGCTCGAACCCGCTCGGCTCGAACCCGCTCGGCTCGAACCCGCTCGGCTCGGTCGCGCTCGGCTCGGTCGCGCTCGGCGCGGACCCACTCGGCGCGGAACGTCGCGCCGCCGGGCGGCAGCCGATCGCGCGGTGCCGAGGAACTCGCGCGGGGTCCCGGGAAATGCGGGTACCGCGCAGGGGTAGTGGCTCGCCACCCCTGCGCGGCACCCAGGTCGCCACCGCTTTTCGCCGTTCGCGGCGGCGACGTCCTAGCAGGCGACGAGCCCGGCGAGCTGCCCGGTGATGAGCTCCTCCGCCTCGCGCACCATGCGCTCGACGAGCACCGCGCAGGTCGGGATGTCCTCGATCAGCCCCTGGGCCAGGCCGGTGGACCAGATGCCCGCGTCCAGGTCGCCCTCCTCGAACACCTTGCGGCCGCGCGCGCCGGAGACCAGCTCGCGCACGTCCTCGAAGGTGCCGCCCGCCTTCTCGATCTCGACGACCTTGCGGCTGATGGCGTTGTCCGCCACCCGCGCGGTGTTGCCGAGGGTGCGGAAGATGAGCTGGGTGTCGCGCTCGGAGTTGGCGACGATCTGCTCCTTGACCTGCTGCGCGATGGACGACTCGGCGGTGCAGAGGAAGCGGGTGCCCATGTTCACCCCGTCGGCGCCGAGCGCGAGCGCGGCGACCAGCCCGCGGGCGTCCGCGATACCGCCGGAGGCGATCACCGGGATGTCCAGCACCCTTGTCGCGGCCGGGATCAGGATCAGCCCGGGGACGTCGTCCTCACCGGGGTGCCCGGCACACTCGAAGCCGTCGATGCTGACGCCGTCGACGCCGATCTTCTGCGCCTTCAGCGCGTGCCGGACGCTGGTGCACTTGTGCAGCACCTTCACCCCGGCCTCGCGGTAGGCGGGCAGGAAGGGCTCGGGGTTGCTCCCCGCGGTCTCGACGATCTTGATGCCGCTCTCGATGATCGCCCGCGCGTATTCCTCGTACGGCGGCGGGTTGATCGAGGGCAGGATGGTGAGGTTGACGCCGAACGGCCTGTCCGTGAGCTCCCGCGTCCGCTCGATCTCCTTGCGCAGGTCGTCGGGGGTGGGCTGGGTCAGCGCGGTGATGAAGCCGAGGCCGCCCGCGTTCGCGACGGCCGCGACGAGCTCGGCCCGGCCGACCCACATCATGCCGCCCTGCACGATCGGGTGTTCCACGCCGAATGTCTCGGTGAACCTGGTCCGCAGCATTGCGCTCTCTCCTCGTGTTCGCGCGGGCGTGCCGGAATTCGCCCGGACCCGACGATCGTGACACGTCGATCCACCCGCCTACAACCCACAAGTGAGCCGAGATTCGCAAACCTGTTCCTTGATCGTCCAGGATTGGCGCCCGGAAGTAGCGGAAAAACGGCAGTTCCACATCGTTGCTGAGAGAAATCACCCGGATTCGTCTCCTGAACGAGGATTCCCATAGCGATCTGTTGCCGTGCGCAAAAGTTAGTTGATATTCTGGCCCGGAAATCTGCCGCCAGTGGTGTGGGTCACTCAGGGCCCGGCCGGGTGGCGGTTCGAGAGGAGTTCGTGGGATGACCACAGGTGCACAGGCGCTGGACGAGCCGATCCGCTCGCGTCGCAACCACTGGAACAACCAGCTCGCGACGCACGCGCAGATGCGGCCGGACGCGGTGGCGCTCCGGTTCAAGGGCGCCGACACCACGTGGCGGCAGCTGCACGAGCGCTCGGGCAAGTTCGCGGACGCGCTCGCCCGCCGCGGCGTCGGCTTCGGCGACCGGGTGCTCATCCTGGCGCTGAACTACCCCGAGTACCTGGAGGCGGTGTTCGGCATCAACGCGCTCGGCGCCATCGCGGTGCCGGTGAACTTCCGGCTCACCCCGCCCGAGGTCGCCTACATCGTGAGCGACAGCGGCGCCAAGGCCGTCGTCACCGACAGCGTGCTGCAGCCGCTCGCCGTCGCGGTGCGCGCGCAGGCGCCGGGGCTGGAGTCGGTGTTCGTGATCAACGGCGCCTCCGGCGACGGCGTGATCGGCTTCGACGACGCGCTCGCGGAGGGGGGCGAGGCGCACGTCGCGCGGGACATCCCCGAGGACACCCCCTCGCTGATCATGTACACCTCGGGCACCACCGGCAGCCCGAAGGGCGCGGTGCTCTCCTACGCGAACATGAACGCGCAGGCGCTGACCTGTATCCGCGCGCTCTCCTCGACCCCGGACACGGTCGGCTTCTGCACCTCGCCGCTGTTCCACATCGCCGGCCTCGGCAGCCTCGCGCCCGCCTTCCTGCTCGGCTCGAAGACCGTGCTGCACCCGCTCGGCGCCTTCGACCCGGTCGAGTTCCTGGACGCGGTCGAGGCCGAGGGCGCGACCACCGCGTTCTGCGTCCCCGCGCAGTGGCAGGCGATCTGCGCGGTGCCGGGCGTCAAGGACCGCAAGGCCGCGCTCGAGGTGCTGAGCTGGGGTGCGGCCCCCGCCTCGAACAGCGTGCTCGAGGCGATGGCGGAGTGCTTCCCGAACGCCTCCAACGTCGCGGTCTTCGGGCAGACCGAGATGTCGCCGATCACCTGCGTGCTGGAGGGGAAGGACGCGCTGCGCAAGCTCGGGTCGGTGGGCAAGCCCATCCCGACCATCCAGACCCGCGTGGTCGACGACGAGCTGAACGACGTCGCCCCCGGCGAGGTCGGCGAGATCGTCTACCGCGGCCCGACCCTGATGTCCGGCTACTGGAACAAGCCCGAGGCCACCGCGGACGCCTTCGCCGGCGGCTGGTTCCACTCCGGTGACCTGGTGAAGCAGGACGAGGAGGGCTTCGTCTGGGTGGTCGACCGCAAGAAGGACATGATCATCTCGGGCGGCGAGAACATCTACTGCGCCGAGGTGGAGAACGTGCTCTTCGCGCACCCGAAGATCCGCGAGGCCGCGGTGATCGGGCGCACGCACGAGAAGTGGGGCGAGGTGCCGGTCGCGGTGGTCGCGCTGCACGACGCGGATGCCGAGCTCACGCTGGCGGAGCTGGAGCCGTTCCTGAACGAGAGCCTGGCGCGGTACAAGCACCCGAAGGACCTGGTCGTGGTCGCGGAGCTGCCGCGCAATGCCAGCGGCAAGGTCGTGAAGGTGCAGTTGCGGAAAGACTTCTCGTCCTGATCTTGTTCGGAGTGCCCGCCGGAATCCGGCGGGCACCCGGCAGGCCGATCGTGGAACAATCGGGGGCGGCCCGTCGCACGCGCGGGGGGCCGACGGCGATCGGCAGGTTGAAAAGGAATGACAGAGGCGGGGGAGCGCTGGTTCGGCGAGTATCGGCTCGACCGGGAAGTCGGTCGAGGCGGGATGGGCCGGGTCTGGAAGGCCTGGCACGCACCGACCGAGCGGTTTGTCGCGCTCAAGCTCCTCCCCGCCGCTGCCGCCGACGACGAGGAGTACCGCCGCCGCTTCGAGCGGGAGGCGCGGGTCGCGGCCCGGCTCAGCGACCCGCACGTCGTCGCCATCCACTCCTTCGGCCGGGTCGGCGACCAGCTCTACATCGACATGGCGCTGATCGACGGTGACGATCTCGCCGCGCTGCTCATCGACGGTGGGCGGATCGCGCCGGAGCGGGCGGTGCACCTGCTCGGCCAGGTCGCCTCGGCGGTGGACGCCGCGCACGCCGCCGGCCTCGTGCACCGCGACATCAAGCCGGGCAATGTGCTGGTCAGCCGCAACGACTTCGCCTACCTCATCGACTTCGGCATCGCCAGGCCGCGGGACGGCACCGTCCTCACCACCGGCAGCGTCGCCATCGGCACCATCGCCTACATGGCGCCGGAGCGCTTCGACGGCGAGGCGACGGCGCGCAGCGACATCTACTCGCTCGGCTGCGTGCTGGTCGAATGTCTCACCGGGCGCAGGGCGTTTCCCGGGGACAGCCACGCCGAGCAGATCAACGCGCACCTCAACCACGCACCGCCGCGGCCGAGCACGCTCATCGCCGACGTGCCGCCCGCGCTGGATCGGGTGATCGCGAAGGCGCTGGCCAAGCGGCCGGAGGAGCGGTTCGGCAGTGCCGGGGAGTTCGCGCTGGCCGCCTGGGGCGCGCTGGAGGAGGCGGCGGATTTCGTCTCCGAGCCGGTCGCTGTGCCGGTGTCGGTTTCACCCTCGCCGGTGTCGGCGGAGTCCGGGGCCGAGCGGTTGGTGGTGCGCGGGGTCGCGACGCCGGTGCTCGGGGCGGGGGACGAGACGGAGTCGCCCGCGCGCGCGTCGAAGCTCGAGGTCGGTGGCGCGAAAACGCCCGCGCTCCCGGCCGCCGGCAGTGACTCTGCCGAATCCGCACCGATAGCCGTCGATTCCGCCGTCGCGGAGACGCCCGGACTCGCGAATGAGCCGGTGCAGCCGACGGCGGGAGCCGACGGCGCCTCGAGCCCCGCCGCCGAGGAGGCGTCCGCGCTAGCGGACGATGTGCCGCCCCCCGCCCTGCCTGCGGACGGTGCGCCACCACTCGCCCTGCCTGCGGACGATGTGCCACCCCCCGCCCCGCCTGCGGACGATGTGTCGCCCCCCGCCGTGCCTGCGGACGGTGATGCGAGTTCCCCTGCCGCGAAGGTGGTACCGCCCGCTGTCGTGGACGCAGCCGACCCCTTCGCGAAGCCGCCGGAGGCTGCCGCGGAAGCGGCGGACTCGCAGCCGCGGTCGGAGCCGCCGATCGCGGGTGAGCCGGCCACCGTTCTGCCCGAACCCGATTCGGCGCCGCCCGTCGGGCGTGGCCGGGTGACCCTGCGCGACCCGATCCTCATCGCACCGAAACCGGCACGGCCGAAAGCGCTTCCGGTCCGGGCGGCAGCCGCGGTGCTCGGCGTGCTCGGCGCCGGTGTGCTGACCACGACCCTCCTGCTCGCCGCTCCGGGCGGTCCGAGTGAAGAGGCGGGCACCGCGCCGACCTCGGTGATCGGCCCGGCCAGCACCTCGCCCGGTCAGCAACCGCCCGGCGTAGCCGCGCCGCCCGCCGACCCGGCGCCGAGCTCGGGCGCACCGGTCGCGGTGGAGGTGCCCGGCGCCCGCACCGAACCCGTGCTCGCCCCGCCGCCCGCGGGTGAGGTGCCCGCACCGGCACCGCCGGTCGACGTCGCCCGCCCGCCCCTGCCGTCGGTGCCGGTCGGCGCGCCGATCACCAGCGTGCCGGAGCCGACGCAACCGACCACCGTCCCGCCGCCGACGACGACGGTCCCGGTCACCACTCCGCAGCCGACAACGGAGCCGCCGACGACGACGCCGTCGACCACCACCCCCGCCACCACAACGGCGACCGAGCCGACCTCGACCTCCACCCAGCCGAGCCTCCCCACCCAGCCCGCCGCGGCCCCCATCGAGCCCGCCCTCGGCCCGGTCACCGAGCCCGGCGGACCCGCTCCCACCCAGCCCGCGGCCGCTCCGATCGAGCCGACCTCCGGTCCGGTTTCCACCACCGCACCCGAAACGCCCGTCCGGGCGGAAACCCGGTGAACGCAACCCGCTGGTTCGGCGACTACCGCCTCGACTCCGTGATCGGCCGCGGCGGAATGGGCCAGGTCTGGCGCGCCTTCCACCAGCCGACCCAGCGCTTCATCGCGCTCAAGGTGCTGCCCGCCGAACTCGCGGACGACGAGGAGTTCCGCCGCCGCTTCGAGCGGGAGGCGCGGGTGGCGGCGCGGCTGCACAATCCGCACCTGGTGGCGATCCACTCGTTCGGCCGGGTCGGCGACCAGCTCTACATCGATATGGCGCTGGTCGATGGCGTGGACGTGAGCGCCCTGCTGCGCGAGCGCGGCCCGATGCCGCCGGTGCGCGCGGTGGAGCTGCTGGCGCAGATCGGCGCCGCGGTGGACGGCGCGCACGCGGCGGGGCTGGTGCACCGCGACATCAAGCCCGGCAATATCCTCATCGACCGCACCGGCTTCGCCTACCTGATCGATTTCGGCATCGCCAAGCCGGACGACGAAACCGGGCTGACCAGCACCGGCGCCTCGCTCGGCACGATCGCGTACATGGCGCCGGAGCGGTTCGAGGGCGTCGCGGGCCCGCCCGCCGACATCTACGCGCTCGGCTGCGTGCTGGCCGAGTGCATTCTGGGCGGCAAGATCTTCGCGGGCGAGAGCGTCGCCGAGCAGATCTTCGGCCACCTCTACAAACCTCCGCCGCGGATCGGCGAGCTGCGCCCCGGCGTCCCGCCCGCCCTCGACGACGTCCTGGCCCGCGCCCTCGCCAAGGACCCGGCCGAACGCTTCGGCACCGCCACCGAATTCGTCGATGCCGCGCGCCGGGCGCTCACCGATCCGGCCGCCTGGAACCACGGCACCGCCGCGACCGTCGCCCCCGCCACCGTCAACTGGTCGACCGGCAGCGAGCACCGGATCGCCACCACCCTGCCGCCCTCCGGCCACGCCGACCCCGCACCCCGAACCCCGCCCGCGGGCCACGACCAGCGCAACGCCGCCACCGCCTACCGCACGGCCCCGCCACCGGCCGGTTTCGACCACGGCACCGCCCGGGGCGTCCCCGGCCCGGCACCCCGGAGAACCGGCCGCCGCAACGCCCTCCTCGCCGTGACCGCGATCCTGCTGGTCTTCGCGATCGCCGCCGGTGTCACCCTCGCCCTCCGCAACGGCGGCTCCGTCGGCGACGTCACCGTGACGACCGAAACGACGACCGAGGAGACCACCGCCCCCACCGAGGACGACCCGACCGAGACCACCGACCCGACCGGCTCGATCCCCGCCCTCCCCGACCGCTTCGCGGGCACCTGGAAGGGCCGCGTCACCGACGGCCTCGCCGCTCTCGACATCGAGCTGACCCTGCGCTCGGGCCAGGTCGGCGAGGAGGTCGGCGAGGCGAGCAATACCGGCGTGATCTTCAGCCAGACCTGCGAGCGCGCCGAAACGCTGCTGGCCGCGAGCGAGACCGAGGTGTCGCTGCGCGCCCGGCTCACCGGCGGCCCCGCCGACTGCACCGACGACGGCAGCGTCTCGACGCTCACCGCCAACCCCGACGGCAGCATCGGCTACAGCTTCCCCGGCCCCCTCGGCACCACGCTGAAGGGAACCCTGAAACCCGCCTAGATCTTGTTCTGCGCGCTCAGCCGCCGCATGATCGGCCACCCGCAGAACACCGGCAACCAGCAGGTCAGCACCCGGTAGAGCAGCACCGACGGCACCGCGACCTCGGCGGGCAACCCGAACGCCGCGAGCCCGCCGATCAGCGCCGCCTCCACCGCTCCGACCCCGCCCGGTGTCGGCGCCGCCGAGGCCAGCGTGCCGCCGATCATGGTCACGATGGTGACGGTGATGAAGGTCGTGCCACCGCCGAACGCCTGCACCGAGGCCCACAGCGCCCCGGCCTGGCCGAGCGTGATGGCCCCGCAGCCGAGCACGATGAGCACCGAGCGCTTCGGGTCGCGGGCGAGCGCGACCAGCTCGCCGAGCACCTCCTGCAGCTGCGGCCGCACCGAGTCGTTGAGCCAGCCGCGCAGTTTCGGCACGAAGGTGAAGGTGCCGATGATCCCGACGCCGACCCCGGCGATCAGGTAGAGCACGGTGGCGTCCGGCACGAAGTGCGACAGGTCGGCGGAGGTCCCGGCCGCCACGCTGAAGAACAGCAGCAGGGTGATGTGCGTCAGCACCTGCACCGCCTGCTGCAGCGCGACGGCGGCGGTGGCGCGCACCGCCCCGAGCCCGCCCTTCTGCAGGTACCGCACGCTCAGCGCGAGCCCGCCGATCCGGGCCGGGGTGGTCGTCGCGGCGAAGGTGTTCGCGATCTGCATGACGATCAGCCCCCACAGGCTGATCCCGCGCGAGGCGCAGGCCCAGAGCGCCACCGCGGCGCCGACGTAGGTGAGCGAGGAGATGCCGAGCCCGAGCAGCGCCCACCACCAGTTGGCGGTGCGCAGCTGGGTGAAGAAGGTCGGCACCGCGCTGATGAAGGGGTAGGCCACGTAGACCAGCCCGACCAGCAGCACCAGCTGGATGATCTGGTTGCGGCTGAACCGGGTGATCTGCTCGGCCTCGATCCGGTCCTGCCCGGTCTGCTTGCGCACCTCGGAGCGCGCCTCGCCGAGCCGGTCGCTCCAGTCCGGCACCGAGCGCCGCATGCCGGGGGGCAGCGCGAACTTGGTGAGCCGGCGGGAGGCGTCGAGCACCGCAGGCTCGCCGAGCGCCTCGATGGCCGTGCGCACCGCGGGCTCCCTGCCGAAGAGCGAGGTGGTGGTCACCAGCAGCTGCGCGATGTCGGACTGCAGCTGGGTGTCGCTGGCGCCGTACTCGGCGCTGGCGAAGCCGCCGAACAGCACCACCCCGTCGCGCACCCGGATCTCGCTCGGCCGCAGGTCGCCGTGGGCGATCTGGTGCTCGCGCAGGGTGCCGAGCGCCGCCCAGACCGCGGGCAGGATCTCGGCGCCGGACTCGGCGAGCGGCCTGCCGTGCGGCACCGAGTGCGCGTACAGCGACCAGCCGCGGGCCAGCCCGCTCACCGCGATCGGCTCGTGCGCGGCCACCCCGGCGTCGCGCACCGCCAGCGCGAGCAGCCCGCGGTGCTCGACCGCGCGGTGCATGGAGCCGTACGGCGACGGCGTCTCGCTGCTGCGGAAGGTGAGCCTGCGCCAGAGCTGGCGCAGCGCGCTGTGGCTGCGCTGGTTCTTGCCGTAGAGGTCGACGATCAGCTCGCGCTCGGCGCCGTCCACCGCGGCGGCCAGCACCAGCGGTCCCGGCCCGGCCGGGCGGAGCACGGTGAACGCGGTGACCGTTCGCCCGCGCCCGGCCAGCAGCCGCACCGCGGCATCCAGCGGAACCTCCAGCGCGGGCGTGCCGACCGCGAGCACGATCACCGCGCCGACCAGCCACCCCACCGCCAGCCCGAACATGGCGCGAGCGGGCACGACGGTGCTCACCACCAGGTGGATCGGGGCGAAGGCGAGCAGCAGGAACCACATGAAGCGGCGGACCCGGGTCGGCAGCCACGGGCTGGAGACGGTGAGCACCGCGGCCGCGCCCGCGATCCAGCGCGGGTCGTCCAGGAACTGGGAGAGGAAGGTGTCGAGGCGGTCCGGTACCTGCAGGTGCCACTGCGGCGCGGAGAGCCCGGTGCCGGTGATGGAGAGCAGCAGCCCGGCCACCAGCCCGGCCGCCGCGTACCCGGCCATCAGCTTCCACTGTCGCCGCCAGACCAGCTCGATCAGGATGGCGAAGGGCAGGATCAGGATGGCGACGCCGTAGCAGAGGTAGACCAGATTGGACTGGGCCGGATTCAGGAAGCCGATGATGTTGGAGACCGAGCGCTCCAGCGCCAGCCACTCCGGCCGGGTGATCACCGAGCCGACCACCACCACCCCGACGCCGAGCGCCGCGAGCACCACGCGAATGATATCGCTGGTCCGCCTGATCAGCGGCGGCAGCAGGCTGCCGGTGACCGGAATTTCCCGCCCGTCGACTCGCATGGCGTATCGGTACTTTCGGATCGTCTCTCGGGACGCGGGGCCGCGTGCTCCCAGGCGCACGATACATACCAGCACACGGGGGGAGTGCCGGGTACGCGGCGGTCAGGTCGGTCCGCGTGTCGGTGCGCACCCGATGCTGAGACATCGTGTCTCAGACGACGCGCCCGATTATCCGGTTCGCTCGATCGAAGAGCGCGGCTGCCTGCCCTTTCGCCTGCGTTCTCGCACGAGCGCCAGCTCGACCGGGCCCTGCAGCCTGCCCGGCGCGTCCTCCGGCTCGCCCGGCTCCGCCGTTCCGTAGGCGATGGCGTCCAGGTGCGGGAACCAGCGCGCGATCTCGTCCCGGTAGGAGGTCTCCGCCTCCAGCTGGCAGAGCGCGCCGACCGCGGTGAGCACCGCGCGCGCGAACGGCGTCATGTAGACCGGCATGGTCAGCTGCCGCACGATGTTGGATAGCCGCGGATTCGTCACCCGCAGCACGTGTTTGCGCAGCCAGGGGTTGCTGAGGCGGTAGGTGTCGTGGCGCAGCGGCTCCATGCAGGGCGAGACCACTTTGTAGAGCGCGCTGTCGTCGATCGGCCGATCCGGCTCCGCGAAGCCGTGTCTGCGCGCGGTGCTGCCGAGATCGTCGGGGCCGCCGCGGAAGAGCGCGCGGGTGTAGTCCTCGGCCAGCGCGTCGAAGCCGTCCGGCGGCCAGGGCAGGCAGGCGCCGAAGTCGAGCACGCCGAGCCTGCCGTCCGGCAGCAGCCGGAAGTTGCCCGGGTGCGGGTCGGTGTAGAGCAGCCCGCTGCGCAGCCAGGTCGAGGCCATGAAGCGGACCAGCAGCATGCCGACCCGGTCGCGCTGCTCCCTGCTGCCGCGCTCGACGATGGCCGGAACCGGTGTGCCCTCCAGCCATTCGGTCACCAGCACGTCGCCGCGCTGCGCGATCACCCGCGGGACGCGGAAGTCGGGGTCGTCGGCGTAGGCGGCGGCGAAGGTGCGCTGGCTCTCGGCCTCGGCCGCGAAATCCAGCTCCCGCTCGACGCAGTCGCAGATCGCCTCGGTCACCCCGAGCACGTCGGCGCTCGGCAGGAAGACCTTGGCGACCGTGCTGAGCCTGCGCAGCTGCCTGAGGTCGGCGGCGACCGCGGCCCGCCCGCCCGGGTACATGAGCTTCACCGCGACCGGCGTCCCGTCCTGCCAGACCCCGCGGTGCACCTGCCCGATCGAGGCCGCGCAGGCCCGCCGATCGTCGAATTCCAGGAAGAGCGAGCGCCACTCGGGGCCGAGGCTCTCGGCCATGACGGCGCGCACCACCGTCGGCAGCATGACCGGGCCGGAGTCCTGCAGCCTGGCGAGCGCGATCCGGTACGGCTCGGCGATCTCCGGCGGCAGCGCCAGCTCGTAGATGGCGAGCAGCTGGCCGAGTTTCGCGGCGCAGCCCTTGAGCTCGCCGAGCACCTCGAAGATGTGCTGCGCGGTGCGCAGCCGGATGTCCCGGTCGACCTCGTCGGCCGGGCGCCCGATCGCCTTGCGCCCCAGCCCCGCCGCCTGCCTGCCCGCGTAGGCGACCGGCAGCGCCGCGATCCGCGCCCCGCGCACCGCCGAGCGCACCGGCAACCGCCCCGCACCCCGGCCCTGAGCACGGCCGAAACCCGCCGCCGACCCCGCTGTTCGGCGGAATCGGCGAACCCGCTCACCACCGGCGTCGGCGCCGGGAGTGCTCGTGCCCCCGCGTTCGGTCATGAGTCACCTCACATTGTGCGATGCTCAGTTTCGCACACGTGCGAACGAACCTCGCAGGCCTTAGACTGTCTGGGACGTGACACGCGCCACAGATGAGAGGTTGTCGAAGAAATGGGTTCCCAAACGGTTGTCGCCGATGTCGCCGACGAACTGGCGCGGCGGGTGGCAGCGGGGGAATACGGCCCTGGCGAACTCATGCCCTCGGTGCGGCAGGTGGCCGAGGAGTTCTCGATGAACCGGGCTACCGCCCAGCTCACCCTGGGCCGGCTGGAGTCCTACGGCTTCGTCGAGGCTCGCCGCGGCAAGGGCTTCACCATCCGCGACGTGCGCGAGGCCGGCGGGATCGACGTCTACCGGCACCTCTTCCGCTTCTCCGTGCCGATGCCCGAGGTCGCCGTGGAGATGTTCCACGACATCGTCGAGGTGGAGCGCGGCATCGTGATGGACGCGCTGCTCGCCTACACCGGCTGCCGCGACCGGCTCGACCCGGCCGAGCTGAAGGCCACCGTCGACGAGCTGGAATCGCTTGCCAGGCAGGACGAGCCGGACCACCAGCGGATCCTCGGGCTCGAGGTCGGGCTGGTGCGCAGGCTGCTCTCCGTGCTCGGCTCCAGCATGCAGCGCGCCGTGCTGAACTCGATCGGCGAGATGGTGCTCGAGGTGCCGCTCGCGGTGCAGGCCTACTTCGCCGGCGCCGCCGACCTGCACGTGCTGGTCTGGCGCGCGCTGCTCGCGGTCTGGGACTCCGGCTCGGAGCCGTCCGAGGCGCAGCTCGCGCTCTTCGAGGATCTCTTCGGGATGTACCACGACAAGGTGGTCACCCGCTTCGAGGAGCTGCTGCTCGGCCCCGCCGAGGAGAGCGCGCCCCGGGCCGCTACCGCCTGACCCGGGGATCGCCCTACCGCCTCAGCCGTTCAGCTTGGTGAGCCGGTCGCAGGCCTCGACGTACTCCTGGATCAGCCGGTTCACCGCGTCGGCGGAGCGCTCGATCTTGTTGAGCTGGCCCACCACCTGGCCGACCGGGTTGAAGTTCACGTCCTTGGCCGCCTCGGGGTAGCGGTGCCCCCGCTTCACGCCGTCCAGCGCCACCATCATCTGCAGCGGCATCGGCAGCGGGTCCGGGGTGTCGCTCTGCTCCCAGGCCTCGGTCCAGTCGTTCTTGAGCATCCGGGCCGGCTTGCCGGTCCAGGCCCGCGAGCGCACGGTGTCGTGGCTGGTGGCCTCGAGGTAGCTCTGCATCTGCGCGGGCGGCACATTGGCCTCCTCGACGGTCAGCCAGATCGAGCCGGTCCAGGCGCCCGCGGCGCCCATCGCCATGGCCGCGGCCACCTGGCGGCCGTTGCCGATGCCACCGGCGGCCAGCACCGGCAGGTCACCGACGGCGTCGATCACCTGCGGCCAGAGCACCAGCGAGGAGACCTCGCCGCAGTGCCCGCCGCCCTCGGTGCCCTGGCAGACCACGAAGTCCAGCCCGGCGTTCTTGTGGTTCAGCGCGTGCTTGACCGAGCCGCAGAGCGCGCCGATCAGCCGGCCCGAGCTCTGCACCTGCTCGATCACATCGTCGGGCGGGGTGCCGAGCGCGTTCGCGACCAGCTTGGCCTTCGGGTGCTTCAGGATCACCTCGACCTGCGGGCCAGCGGTGGTCGCGGTCCAGCCGAGCAGCTGCGCGTGCTGCTCGCCCTCGGGCAGCGCCGGGACGCCGTGGTCGGCGAGCAGCTTCTCCGCGAAATCACGGTGGCCCTGCGGAACCAGCTGCACCAGCTGGGCTTCCAGCTCCTCGGGGCTCAGCCCCTCGATGCCCTTGCCCTCGTACTTGGACGGGATCACCAGGTCGACGCCGTAGACGCCGTTGACGTGCTCGTCCAGCCAGGCCAGCTCGACCTCCAGCTGTTCGGCGGTGAAGCCGACCGCGCCGAGCACACCGAGGCCACCGGCATTGCTCACGGCGGCGGCGACATCGCGGCAGTGCGTGAAGGCGAAGATCGGGAACTCGATTCCCAGCCGATCACAGATCTCGGTGCGCATGGCCTGCTCGTCTCCCTGTAGCACTCGTGAAACGGGTTGCAAAAATCTCGGCGGCCCCGCCACGCGCACAGGCGCGTTCGGGGCTCCCGGATCGAATGTAACACGTTCTAGTTTTGCCGTACAGGGATGCTCAGGCTGTCGCGTGCTCCAACTCCGCGAGCGCGCGCTCCAGGTGGTCGAGCATGCGCTCCAGGTCGGGCACCGTGCGGCGGCAGGCGACCAGCCCGAAGTCCAGGTTGTCGCCGGTGCCAGCCAGCGTGATGTTCATGGCCTGGCCGTCGAACGGGATGGAGAGCGGGTAGGCCGCGTCCAGCCGGGCGCCGTTCCAGTAGAGCGGCTTCCTGGTGCCGGGCACATTGGAGATCACCAGGTTGAACGGCGGGCTTGTCCACGGGATCAGCCCGGGCACCAGCGTCACCGCCAGCGGGCTGAGCATGAGCGCCGAGACCGCCATCGCCTGGATCGCGGAGAGCGAGTCGTAGGCCGCCTTGCTCGCGCGCATGGACTCCGAGATCACCTGCAGCCGCTGCACCGGATCGGTCTGGTCGGTGCCGAGATTGCAGAGCATGGCGCCGACCTTCACGCCATCGGTGTCGGCCTCGCCCGGCGCGCGCAGCGACATCGGCACCATGGCGATCAGCGGCTTGTCCGGCAGCGCGTCGTGGTCGAGCAGGTAGGAGCGCACCGCACCCGCCGACATGGCGAGCACCACGTCGTTCATGGTGGCGCCGGTCGCCTTGCGCACCTGCTGCAGCCGCTCCAGCGGCCAGGAGCGCGCCGCGATCCGCCGCGCCCCGCCGATCGGCACGTTGAACATCGTCCGCGGGGCGTCGAAGGGCATCGCCACCTGCTGCTTCAGCACCGTCTTTCCGACCAGCCGCGCCAGCGTCGGCCCCGCCGCCATGGAGGCGAGCTCGCGCGCCGCGCCGAGCACGCCGCCGCCCTTCGGCGCCGCACCCTTCTCCCGGCGCGGGACGTTCCACGGCACGTGCCCCGGCTCGGCCGGGTCCTGCGTGAGGGTGCGCTGCAGCAGCCGCTGCGCCGTCACCCCGTCGATCAGGGCGTGGTGCATCTTCGAGTACATGGCGAAGCGGCCGTCGGCGAGCCCCTCGATCAGGTGGAACTCCCAGAGCGGGTGGTGCCGGTCCAGCAGCGCGCCGTGCAGCCCGGAGACCAGGTCGAGCAGCTCGTCCCGGCCGCCGGGCGTCGGTAGCCCGACCCGCCGGACGTGGTAGCTCAGGTCGGCGTCGTCGTCGTAGGTCCAGGCCGCGCGCGGGGCGCCGAAGATGGTGGCCGGACGTTTGCGGAAGCGCGGCTGTACGTCGGCGCAGTCGAGCAGGTGGGCGTGGATCGTCTGCGCGAACTCGCGCTCGGTGCCCTCCGGTGGCTCGAAGATCTGCACCGACCCGACGTGCATCGGTTGCTCCCGGGATTCGGCCAGCAGGAAAACGGCGTCGATCGGTGCGATCAGTTCCATGCGTCGGCCCTTCGAACAGTGGTGGTGTGCACGAGGCGTGCGCCCACTGTGGTGGATATCACGTGCTCGGTGGGGATACCCGCCCGGGTCACGGGGACACGTCGGGCCGCGTGCGCTCGGCCAGCAAGATCGCCTGCCGGAAGCGTTCCTTCGGGTACGGCTCCCGGACCAGCCAGGCCGTCGCGGTCAATCCCGCGGTCCCGAGCAGCCCGGCCAGCCGGTCCGGGGCCCAGCGGTAGGCCCGGATCACCCGGTGGTCGAACGCGGCCGGTTGCGCGCCCGGCGCTTCGGCGAAGAAGCCGAGCAGCAGTTTTCCGCCAGGTGCGAGCACGCGGGCGAACTCCGCGAACACCGCGGGCAGCCGCTCGGGCGGCACGTGGATGAACGAATACCAGGAGACGAGGCCGCCGAGCGTGCCGTCCCGGTGCGGCAGCGCGCTCAGATCGCCCAGGTCGAAGCGGATCCCCCGGTACTCGGACCGGGCGGTTTCGATCAAGCGCTCGGACAGGTCGAGCCCCGCGATGTCGAGGCCGAGGTCGCGCAGGTGGGCGGTGATCCGGCCGGGGCCGCAGCCCGCGTCCAGCACCGGGCCGCGCACCTGCTCGGCGAAGGCGGTGAAGAGCGCGCGGCCGTAGGGGTCGGTGGCGACCTGGTCGCGGGTGACGTCGGTGTAGAGCTCGGCCACCGCGTCGTAGGCGGCGGCGACGGCGTGGCCGGGCACGGTGTCACTCCAGTGGCGTGTTGGGGCGGACCCCGCGATAGATACCCCATCGGGTGATCCACGGCCGCAGCACCCGGTCGATCGACCAGCCGGGGAAGTGGAACGGCCTGCCGTTCGGGGCGAAGACGTCGAGGCCGTCCGGCTGCGGGCCGAGCACCGAGCCCCAGCGCCGCCGCGGCGTCCGGTAGCGGCGCAGTTGCTTCCCGGTGACCTCGGCCCTGATGTTGCGTGCGAGCAGCCCGTCGGCCCGGTTCCGCGCGGAGCCGCGCAGCGGGTCGGTGGCGGCGACGTCGCCGATCGCGAAGACGCCGGGGTGGCCGGGGACGCGCAGCTCCGGGGTGGTGCGGACGAAGCCGTGCTCGTCGAGGAGTTCGGCGGGGAGCCAGCCGGTGTTCGGGATGGTGCGGCCGACGGTCCAGAGCACCGCGTCGGCGGCGGTGTCGGGTTGTCCGGTCTGCCAGCGCACGGGTCCGGTGGTGATGGCGTCGGCGGGGTCCTCGGCGCGGTGGCCGGGGTGCAGCTCCACCCCGAGTTCGGTGAGCGTGTGGCGCAGCCGGTCCCAGATCCGCGGGTGGTGTGCGGTGAGCGCGCGGTCGCGCGGGAAGTAGAGCGCGATCCGCTTCTCCGGCCAGGTGCGGGCCAGGTTGGCGGCGCTGCCGACCGCGGCCGCGCCGCCGCCGATCACCGCGATGTGGTGCGCGGCGCCGATCCGCCCGTTGGTCTCCCTGAGCTCCCGCGCCACCTCGGTGTCCGAGCGTAGGTCGGGGACCCGCCAGAAGCCGTTGCGCACACCGGTGCTGAGCACCAGGATGTCGAACGGTTCCGCGCGCTCCGCGCCCGCGGCGTCCCGCACCGTGACGGAATTCCCGTCGAGATCCACGCCGACCAGCACGCCGTGCACCGTGCGCACCCGGTCCAGCCCGCGGAACCGGTCGAACGGAATCCAGTAGTCGCGCGCCCACTCCCGCGGCCGGGTCAGCCGGAGGCCGAGTTCCTGCCCGCTCACCAAGCCGGGCGCGGCCGAGATGCCGACCACGTCGAAGTGCCGAGCCAGCCGGATCGCGGTGAGCACGCCGCTGTCCCCGAGCCCGGCGATCACCACCCGGCGCCGGGCCGCGCCGCGGGTTCCGCCCACCGCTATGCCCGCCGCGGCGGCCACGGCACGAACCGCGGCACCCGCTCCAGCACCGCGCCGTACTCCGGCCTCCGCTCCAGGCTGCGCTGCTCCATCATCGGAATGCTCGCGCCGAGGAACATGGCGAGCATGGCCGCCGCCCCGATCCACAGCCACCAGAACGCGCCCGGCGCCGCCGCGATCCCGAAGAGCGCCATCGCCACCCAGAACCCGAACTCGCCGAAGTAGTTCGGATGCCGCGACCACCCCCACAGCCCGCGATCCATCACCTCGCCCGGCCGCCGATCCCGCGCGAACCGCCGCAGCTGCCCGTCCGCCGCCAGCTCCAGCCACACCGCCGCCAGCCCGACCAGCACCGCGACCCCGGTGAGCCACGCCAGATCGGCGCCGGTCGCGGTGACCGCGACGTACACCGGCAGCATCCCGGCGAAGACGATCACCGTCGGAATCAGGTGGATGGGAAAGAGATCCGCGAAGAACTCACCGCGCCCCGCCCGCTCCCGCAGCTGCGGGTAGCGCCAGTCCTCGTGCCGCAGCCCGGGGAACGACAGCACCCAGTTCACCGTCAGCCGCACCGCCCACACGACCACCACCAGCGCGATCAGCGCGCACCGCACGGTGTCCGCGCCCGGCGTCTCCAGCCACCAGGCGAGCAGCAGCAGCGGCGGGATGACCGACCAGTACGGGTCGTAGAAGCTGGAGTTCCCGAAGGCCCGGCTGAAGGCGAAGATCACCAGCGTGGCCAGGACGTCCGCGATCAGCGTGTCCAGCCAGAGCTGCCCGGTGTCCGGCCCGGCGACCAGCCAGGCCGCCGCCACCGCGACGGCGAGCAGGTAGGCCCCCGTCACCACGGCAAGCGATCGAGCCCTGCTCGCTCGTATGGACTCCATCCCGGCCTCCCGCAGCGCCGTGCCGGATCGGCGGTGAACCGGCTGGAGCGGAAATGTAACACGTTTCAGTTAGCGGGTCCGGTGGTTCGGGTCAGGCGAGTTTCTGTCGCAACTCGGCCGCCCGCCGGGTGAGGTGGTCGCGCTCGGCGACGATCTGCGCCTTGCCTGCGGCTTCGATGTAGAGCCGCACCGCCTTCTCCAGCTCACCCGCCTGTTCGTGCAGGTAGGCGGCGGAGGCGGTGTGGCGGGGGAGTTCGGGGTCGAGCTCGGCGATGGCGGCGAGCCCGGCGCGCGGACCGTCCGCGGCGCCGACCGCGACGGCGCGGTTGAGCCGCACCACCGGGCTGTCGGTGAACCGGAGCAGCTCGTCGTACCACTCGACGATCTGCACCCAGTCCGTCTCCGCGGCGGTCTGCGCGTCGGCGTGCAGCGCCGCGACGGCGGCCTGCGCCTGGAACTCGCCGAGCGCATCCCTTGCCAGTGCGGCCTGCAGGAGCTCGACGCCCTCCGCGATGAGATCGCGCCGCCAGCGGGTGCGGTCCTGCTCGGCCAGCGGCACCAGGCTGCCGTCCGGGCGGGTGCGGGCCGGGCGGCGGGCGTGGTGCAGCAGGAAAAGCGCGAGCAGCCCGGCCGCCTCCGGGTCGCCGCTGACCGCGGCGAGCTGCCGCGCCAGCCGGATCGCCTCGGCGGCGAGGTCGACGTCGCCGCTGTACCCCTCGTTGAACACCAGGTAGAGCACGCGCAGCACGGTGCCGAGATCGCCGGGGCTGTCCAGCCGGACCCCGCTCACCGTGCGCTTGGCGCGGCTGATCCGCTGCGCCATGGTCGCCTCCGGCACCAGGTAGGCCCGCGCGATCTGCCCGGTGGTGAGGCCGCCGACCGCGCGCAGGGTGAGCGCCACCGCCGACGCCGGGGTCAGCTTCGGGTGCGCGCAGAGGAAGTAGAGCCGCAGCGTCTCGTCCGTGCTCACCGTGGGGCCCGGCTCCGGCTCGTCGACCACCCTGACCTCGCGGTTGCGGCGCGCGGCGTCCGAGCGGGCGAGGTCGAGGAAGCAGCGCCAGGCCGTGGTGATCAGCCAGCCCTTCGGGTCGGTGGGAGGCTTGGCGGGCCAGGTCTCGACCGCGCGGATCAGCGCCTCCTGCACCGCGTCCTCCGCCGTCGCGAAGTCCGCTCCCCGGTGCACCAGCGCGGCCAGCACACCGGGGATCAGCTCGCGCAGCTCGGTCGTCACTCCGCGGTGGGGCCGTGCGCGGTCATCAGCGGCCGGATCTCCAGCCACTCCTGAATCGGGATGCCGTCCTTGCCCGGCGCGGCGGAGAGCTCGCCGGCCAGCTCGAGCGCACGGTCGTAGGAGTCGACGTCGATGATCATCCAGCCCGCGATGAGGTCCTTGGTCTCGGCGAACGGCCCGTCGGTGACCGGCGGCCTGCCCGGCCCGTCCGAGCGCACCCAGGTGCCCGTCGCGGTCAGCGACTGCGAATCCACGTACTCGCCGTTGCGTTCCAGCCGGGTCGCGAACTCCTCCATGTACCGCACGTGCGCGGTGATCTCCTCCGGCGTCCACTGGTCCATCGGCACGTCGTTCACCGCGGCGGGGGCGCCGCGGTAGTGCTTCAGCAGCAGGTACTTCGCCATGTCGTGCTCCTTCGTTCGGTTCGTGTACCCCTGGGACGGAGCGGGTCGCGCGTTCTCGACATCCCCGCGGGATATTTTTTCCGGATGGCGATCCAACGCATGGACAACGTGCTCATCGTGGTCGAAGATCTCGATGCCGTCATCGAGTTCTTCGTCGAACTGGGGATGGAGCTGGAGAACCGCGGGCCCGCGGAGGGGACCTGGGTGGAGCGGGTCATCGGGCTCGCCGATGTCAGGCAGGAGGTCGCGATGCTGCGCACCCCGGACGGGAACGGCAAGGTCGAGCTCGCGCAGTTCCACGCGCCGGCCGCGCAGCGCGGCACCCCGGTCGACGCGCCGACCAACACGCTCGGCATCCGCCGCATCATGTTCGCCGTCGACGATATCGACGGCACCGTCACCCGGCTGCGCGCCCGCGGTGCCGAACTCGTCGGCAGCATCGAGCAGTACCAGCGGATCTACCGCCTCTGCTACGTCCGCGGGCCGGAGGGGATCGTGGTCGGGCTGGCCGAGGAGCTCTAGCCCCTTGCCATGTCCACGAACCGGCTCAGGTGCAGCTGGTGCGCCACCGTGATGGTGGCGGTCGGGCCGTTGCGGTGCTTGCCGAGGATCAGGTCGGCCTCGCCGCCGCGCGGGTCGTCGCGTTCGAAGGCGTCGGGGCGGTGCAGCAGGATGACCATATCGGCATCCTGTTCCAGCGAGTTGTGCAGCGCGACGCCGTTCGCCACGAAGTTGTGCGTGCCCGGCACCGTGCCGTCGAAGACGTCCTGCTCGCCGAGGCTGGTGATCTCGACGATGCGATCCCAGAACACGTCGTTGGTCGCGAACATCTCGATGTCGGCGTCCTGCAGCACGTTCGCGACCCGGGCGAGCCGGGACCGGCTGGGCGAGCGCTTCCACATGGTGGAGCCGCAGAAGCGGGAATTCATCGCGGAGGCGAACTCCCGGTGCGTTATCTCGTTGGTGGCCAGCAACGTCCTGACCTTCGACCAGATCTCCTTCGGCACCGTATCGACATTGGTGTTCCGGGTCAGCGGCGCCAGCTGCTCGAGCGCGCGCTCCGCTGCGATGCCGCGGGCGCCGTGCACGCCGACATCGCGCAGGAACGTCGTCTGGTTGTCGGAACCATCCACGACGAGATGCCAGCACGGGCGGTAACCGGGCTTGCGCACCTGCTTGATGCGGCCGTGCACACCCACCCGGAGCAGCAGCAGCGCGATGTCGTCGATGAGCCGCCTGCTGGTCGAGGCGTAGTAGACGCGGGCCTGGTTGCCCTTCTCGTCCCAGCGCACGGAGCCGTCGGTTGCCCACAGATGCCGGAGGAAGAGCGCGACCTGATCGGTCGGAAGCGCGAAGATCCGCTCGGGCACGAACTTCTCGTAGCTGCGCAGCCCGAAGAGCCCGAGCCCGTCGAGCCAGGCCGCGATCGGGTTCCGCTTGCCGTGGGTGAGCCGATACGGCGCCCGTAGGCGCAGCGTTGTCACCCGCGCGGCGGGATAGTCGTCGCGCACCGGGGTGACCCCGAAGTGCTGCGCCGCCGTGGTGACCGCGGCGAGGTTTTCCTCGTCGATACTGGCGTACCGCACCGGCTGCCTACGCACGCACGAGCCGTCGCCGATCATGTGCGCGAGCAGGACCACCTCGGCGTCGGGCATGCGCTCGGTGTGTACCGGCTCCGGAACCACCCGAGGCGTGGCCAGCCGGTCATCCACCCCGAGCCGCTCCAGCGGGATCCACCCGTCCACGGTGAGGAAGGGGTGGTTGCCGGTCGCCTCGACCTCGCGCCCCGAGGCGAGGCGCAGCCGGAAGACCTCTTTGCGCCCGCTGGGGAACACCTTCACCATCGGCCGCGCGACCATGCGCATCCGCTCGTCCAGCGACCAGACCAGCGGCTGCTCCCCGGACTCGAGGAGCTCGCCCAGCGTGGTCTCCGCGCCGGTGTCCGCCCGCAGCACCCGGGCCGAGGCCGACAGGCACCCGGATTCGCGCAGGTCGGACACCATGGGACGCTTGTCCGTCCGCTGTTCCGGACCACGGTTCAGCTGGCTGATCGCGACCACCGGAACCTCCAGCTCCTTGGCGAGGAGCTTGAGATTCCGGGAGAAGTCGGAGACCTCCTGCTGCCGCGACTCGACCTTCTTGCCCGAGGACATCAGCTGCAGGTAGTCGATCACGATGAGCTTGAGATCGTGCCGCTGCTTGAGCCGCCGCGCCTTGGCCCTGATCTCCATCATGGTCAGGTTCGGCGAATCGTCCACGAACAGCGGTGCCTCGCTGATCTCGCTCATCCGCCTGGCCAGCTTGGTCCAGTCGTCGTCGCTCATCCGCCCGGAGCGCATGTCGCCCAGCTTGATCTTCGCCTCGGCGGAGAGCAACCGCATCACGATCTCGGTGCGGCTCATCTCCAGCGAGAAGATCACGCTCGCCAGCCCGTTCTTGATCGAGCAGCTGCGCATGAAATCCATGCCGAGGGTGCTTTTGCCGACGCCGGGACGGGCGGCGACGATGATCATCTGACCCGGGTGCAGCCCGTTGGTCACCTCGTCGAGCTCGGAGAAGCCGGTGGGGACGCCGAGGGAGATGCCGCCGCGGCTGGCGATGGAGTCGATCTCGTCCATCGTGGGCTGGAGCAGCTCCTCGAGCGGGAGGAAGTCCTCGGTGGTGCGGCGCTCGGTGACCTCGTAGACCTCGGCCTGGGCGCGGTCGACGACTTCGGCGACGTCCTGGCCGTCGGCGCCCGCGTAGCCGTACTGGACGATCCTGGTGCCCGCCTCGACGAGGCGGCGCAGCACGGCCTTCTCGGCGACGATCTCGGCGTAGTAGCCGGCGTTGGCGGCGGTCGGCACGGTCTGGGTGAGGGTGACCAGGTAGGGCGGGCCGCCGATGCGCTTGAGCTCGTTGCGCCGGTCGAGGGTGGCGGAGACGGTGACCGGGTCGGCGGGTTCGCCGCGGGCGTAGAGGTCGAGCACGGCATCGAAGATGGCCTGGTGCGCAGGGCGGTAGAAATCGCCGGGGCGGATCACCTCGACCACGTCCGCGATGGCGTCCTTGCTCAGCAGCATGCCGCCGAGCACGGACTGCTCGGCCGCCATGTCGTGCGGGGGCTGCCTACCGAAATCCTCGCCAGGAGCCTCCGGCGGGTACTCGGAGTGCCCGCGGTCGTCGACGACTGCCACCTGACTCGACCGTCCTCTCTCCGCACGAGCGCGGCCCGTGAATCACCTGCACTGGTCCGCGTCCTGTCTCGTTCTACCGCGTGGGTACGACAGGTCGCGGCTCGGCGCGCCGGGCGCAGGACCGGAACGGTACCGCCGGAACCGGACAGCCAGTTACCGCCGGGACGGCACCGCACCGGGCCGTCGGAAACGGCCACGATGACGAACCTAGGTGACCATGCGGACCGCGCCAAACCGACGTGGGGATAAACCTGTGGATAACTTGGGGACTGTTAACCATTCGGTGTGCACCCCCTGTGGATAACTTGGGGAAAACGCAGGTCACAGCGGGGAAATGCCCAGATAAACGGCCATTTACGGGCTCGCAGGGGTGTGGATCGAATTCGCTCCGGCGTGTCGGCCGAGATGAACAGCCGGGCGTGTTGGGTGAACGGGGCATGGAGGAAACATGACCTGAATCACAGCGGGGCCGGTCGGTTTTTCCGGTAATCCACAGGGCTGTCCCACGGTGGGGAGTGTGCGCAGGTGAACGGACCGGGAAGGTTCCGCGCGGTAGCACCGGCGGTGAGGCTAATTCGGCGCAACCGAGAAGTGTGGCGGGATTCGCGCCCGCACCCCCGGATGCATGACCGGAGTGCGCACGCCACCAGACCGTTCCCCGAGGTGCCTGGGGAACGGTCTGGCGGAGCGTGCGAATCAGCTCGCGGCGACGACGTCGACGCCGAGCTTGGCCGCCACGTCGGGGTGCAGGTGCACCACCACGTCGTGCTTGCCGGTGCTCTTGATGTGCGACTTCGGCAGCTCGATGCTGCGCTTGTCGATCACGGGGCCACCCGCGGTCTTGATGGCCGAGGCCACGTCGGACTGGGTGACCGAGCCGAAGAGCTTGCCGGTGCCCGCGGTCTTGACCGCCAGGTTGACCCCGGTCAGCCCCTCGAGGGCCTGCTTCAGCTCGTTGGCGTGGTCGAGATCGCGCACCCGGCGGGCGTCCTGCGCCCGGCGAATGCCCTCGACCTGCTTCTGCGCGCCGCGGCTGGCCACGATCGCCAGGCCGCGGGGCAGCAGGTAGTTGCGGCCGTAGCCGTCCTTGACCTCCACGGTGTCGCCGGGCGCACCGAGGTTGTCCACGTCAGCGGTAAGAATCAGCTTCATCTGCGTGTGCCTCCTTCTCAGCGAGCGGTGGACACGTAAGGCAGCAGCGCCACCTCACGCGAGTTCTTGACGGCGACAGCGACATCACGCTGGTGCTGCACGCAGTTGCCGGTCACCCGGCGTGCGCGGATCTTGCCGCGATCACTGACGTACTTGCGCAGCAGCGTCGTGTCCTTGTAGTCGATGTGGACGGTGCCGGTCTTGCTCTCCTTGCAGAACTGGCAGGCCTTCTTCTTCAGCACCTTTTCGCGCGCGGGCGCTTTCGGCATCGTCTTCTACTCCGTTTTCATGTGGCCCTCGGTTACCCGGGCCGGGAAGCCGTTCGTCAGAACGGCGGTTCGTCGTCATTGCGGCCGCCGCCCCCGAAGGAGGAGCCTGCCGCGGGCGCGCTGCCCCAGGGATCGTCGTCGGCGCTGTTGGTGTTGCCACCGCCACCGCCGCCGCTGCCCCGGTTACTGCCGCCCCCGCTGTTCGCGTTGTTGTATCCGCCGCCGCCCCCACCGGAGCCACCGGAGCCGCCGCCGAAACCACCGCCCCCGCCACCGCCACGGCTGGTCTTGTTGACCTTGGCCGTCGCGTACCGCAGGGACGGGCCGACCTCGTCGACCTCCAGCTCGACCACGGTGCGCTTCTCACCCTCGCGGGTTTCGTAGGAGCGCTGCTTGAGCCTGCCGCTGACGATCACCCTCGCGCCCCTGGTCAGGCTCTCGGCGACATTCTCCGCCGCTTCCCGCCAGATGTTGCAGCGCAGGAAGAGGGCCTCGCCGTCCTTCCACTCGTTCGAATTGCGATCGAACACGCGGGGGGTGGAGGCAACGGTGAAGTTCGCCACCGCCTGGCCCGCGGGCGTGAATCGGAGTTCGGGGTCGGCCGTCAGGTTTCCGATGACGGTGATGACCGTGTCGCCTGCCATTGAGGTTCCTCCTGGGAAGGGGGGATCAGCGATTGCTCGCTCGGTTGCGCTAGAGCCTAGAGACAGGCACCGACGCTTTCCGAAGGGGCAGCAGTGCGATTACTTCTTGCCGTGGCGCAGCACCTTGGTGCGCAGCACCGTCTCGTTCAGACCCAGCTGGCGGTCGAGCTCGCTCACGGTCGCCGGCTCGGCGGTGAGGTCGACGATGGCGTAGATGCCCTCGGCCTGCTTGCTGATCTCGTAGGCGAGACGACGGCGGCCCCAGATATCGACCTTGTCGATCTTGCCGCCTTCGGTGCGGACGACGCTGAGCAGATTTTCCAGCGACGGGCCGACGGTGCGCTCATCCAGACTTGGATCGAGGATGACCATCACTTCATATTGACGCACGGACCATTCACCTCCTGTGGACTCGAATCGGCCACGGACGTTCCGTGGCAGGAGGGTCGTTGCGTCAGCAACCCGGCAAGGCTACCCGACGGGGCCCTGACCGGCGAAATCGATGCCCCGCCTGCGGTAGCGCCCGGGCGCGGTGCCGTACGCGCGCTTGAACGCCTTGGCGAAGGCGAACTCGGAGGCGTAGCCGACCGCGCGGGCGACCGCGGTGAGCGTGGCGTCCGATTCGCGCAGCATCCGTGCCGCGGTGAGCATTCGCCAGCGGGCGACGTAGGCCAGCGGCGGCTCGCCGACGGTGGCGGTGAAGCGCCTGGCCATGGTCGCGCGCGAGACACCGGCGCTGGCGCCGAGCGCGGTGACGGTCCACGGCCGGGCCGGATCGGCGTGGATGGCGTGCAGCGCGGCGGAGACGGCGGGATCGGTGAGCGCGGCGGCCCAGCCCGCCGGGTGCTCGGCCGCCGCCTGCTCGGCGAGCCAGGCGCGCAGGACGTAGAGCAGCATGGTGTCGAGCAGTGCCGGGATCGCGGCGTCGGCGCCGGGGCGGCGCTCGGTGATCTCGGCGAGCAGCAGGTCGACCGCGGCGTTCAGCGCGCGGTGCCGCTCCGGGCGGCCGGGCAGGTGCACGAACTCGGGCAGCGTGCCGATCAGCGGGTGCGCGCGGTCGCCGTCGAGTTCGTAGGCGCCGCAGAGCAGGACGCAGCGCGTCCCCTGGCCTGCGACGATGCGCGGCTCGCCGGGGTGCGCGGTTTCGGTGATCGCGGAGCCGGTGGCGTCGGCGAGGTCGTGGTCGGCGCCGCGCGGCATGAAGAGCACGTCGCCTGCGTGCAGGGTGACCGGCTCGGCGTCCGCCGCCCTGAGTACGCAGGAACCCTCGACGACCACGTGGAATCCGGCGCCGGGGACAACGGGGTAGCGCCTGCCCCACGGCGCGTGCCGGACGAAGAGCCCCGCGGCCGGGCGGCCGGTGCGGGCCGCGGCGATCAGCCCGGAGACCGGGTCGAGGCCGGCGTGCTCGGAGAAGGTGAGCGTTCCGGACAGGAAATCGAGCGTCGGCGGCATGGGAACACTCTCGCATCCGGCCTACCGTCGAAGCCATGAGTACTGCGAGCGTCCCCGAGATCGGGGTTTTCCTGCCCACGTCGACGCCGGACCCGGAGCGGCCGATCATCGGCGACGTGGTCGCCGCGGCGCGCACCGCCGAGCGGCTCGGACTGGATTCGGTGTGGGCCACCGACCAGCTGGTGGCCTCGGCGCCGATCCTGGACGGCGCCGTCGTGCTCGCGGCGGCCGCCGCGGTGACCGAGCGGGTGCGGCTCGGCTGGGGGGTGCTGATCCTGGCGCTGCGGCCGGCGCCGTGGGTGGCGAAGCAGGTCGCGACGCTGCAGCACGTGTCGGGGAATCGGCTGGTCCTCGGCGTCGGGACCGGGAACACCGCGCACGGTGACGGCTCCTGGCGCGCGGCCGGTGTTCCCGTCGGCGAGCGCGCGGCCCGCACCGACGCGGCGCTCGAGCTGCTGCCCGACCTGATCGCCGGGAAGCCGGTCGGCGCGTACGGCGCCCCGATCGCGCTGGCGCCGGTCGCGCCGATGCCGCCGCTGGTGGTTGCCGGAGAGGTGCGGGCCGCGCGGCGGCGGGCGGTGCGGTTCGGGGCGGAGTGGTTGAGTCTGCGGCCCGAGGTCGGGGCGCTGGAGCAGGGGATCGCGGAGCTGCGCGCGCTAGCCGCCGAGCTCGGGCGCCCGGTGCCTGCGGTCTCGCTGGTGGCGCCGCTCAGCCCGGACGGCCCCGACGCGACCACCGAGCAGGCCGCCGCCTTCGCCGCCGCCGGGGTGCGCCGCCTCATCCTGAGCCCGACCGGCCCCGACACCGAGCACGATTACGCCCACGCGGCCGAAGTCCGGACCCGCCTGCGGGCCCACTGACCGACCCCGTCCCCGCGCCGACCCCTCCTCTAGGGTGGGTTCCATGCCGATCGGACGCCGGGTCACCCGCCGTGCGGCGCTCGCGACGGCGGTGCTGCTGCTCTGCGGGCTGACCCTCGTGCTCGGCTACCTGAACAAGGCCAGGTGCGCGGGCGCCCCGTTCCACCCGGACGGCCGCAGCGCGGTCTTCGACTCCGCCAAGGACGCCGACGTCTGCTACTCCGATATCCAGTTCCTCTGGCTGGGCCGGGATATCGACAACCACGTCTTCCCGTACATCGGCGGCTCGATCACCCCGGACGGCGCGCTGGTCGGCGGCGTCGTGGAGTACCCGGTGCTGAGCGGGGTGCTGATGTGGCTCGGCGCGATCCCGGCGCACACCGACGCCGACTTCCTGCGCTGGTCGGCACTGCTGCTCGCCCCGTTCGCGCTGCTCACGGCGTGGATGCTGGCCCGGATGGCCGGTGCCGCCGCGCTGCTGTGGGCGATCGGAACCCCGCTGGTGCTCTACGCCTTCCACAACTGGGAGCTGCCGGTGGTCTGCACCGCGGTGGCGGCGGTGTACGTGGTGACGGTGCCGCGCTGGTCGCTGCGGACCCGCGGGGTGGCGGCGGCGGTCCTGCTCGGCCTCGGCTTCTGCCTCAAGCTCTACCCGGGCATCTTCGTGCTGCCGCTGATGGCGTACGTGCTCACCGGCGGCGCCGGGCCGGGCGGGCGGCGGGACGTGCGCGGCGCGCTGCTCACCGGTGCCGCGGCCGCGGGCACGGTGCTGCTGGTGAACCTGCCGTTCGCGCTGGCCGGGTTCGATGGCTGGCTGGCGTCGTTCGCCTTCCAGCGGCTGCGCCAGGCCGACATCACCACGAACTCGCTCTGGTACTGGGGGCTGCGCCCGCTCTACCCGGCGAGCTCAGCGGGTGAGGAGAACTTCCAGCACACCGTCTCGTTCGCCTCGCCGGTGCTGATCCTGGCGTCGTTCGCGCTGGCGCTGTGGCTGGGGCGGCGCCGCTGGCAGCGCAGCGGGGTATACCCGTGGGTCGGCGTGAGCGGCGCGATGCTCTGCGGTTTCCTGCTCTTCCACAAGGTGCACAGCCCGCAGTACACGCTGTGGCTCGTGCCGTTCCTCGTGCTGCTCGTCGTGCCGTGGTGGCTGGTCGGCGCGTACCTGGTCGCGGATGTGGCGATCGGGGTCGGCGTCTTCCGCTACTTCTCCGCGCTCGGCACCGGCGATGGCGTCGAGCCGCTGGAGAACGTGGTGCAGTTCGGGGTCTGGGGGCGGGCGGTGCTGCTCGCGGTGTTCTTCGTGCTGTTCCTGCGGGCGGAGCAGCGCGACGACCGGGTCACTTCCGCGCCTCGCGCCACTGCATCCCCCAGCGGTACGCCTCGTCCAGTGCCTGCTGCGCCCCGCTGATGTAGTTCACCTCGCGGCGCACCGAGATCCGGCCGCCGGTATTGCTGAGCAGCGCGATGGCACAGGAGCGGGCGTCGTTCACCGGGGAGTCCAGCCGCACCTCGATCTGCGGGCCGGTGGTCGGGAAGAGCGTGACGACCCCGTCGGCGGCCGCCCAGTTCGGCACGCCCTCGTAGATGAAGGCGAAGATCAGCACCCGGCGGAACTGTTCCGGGCGGCCGAGATCGATCCGCATGGTCTCGCCGCCGACCGAGCCGCCGCTGCGGTCGTCGCCGTCCAGCTCGATGAAGGGCGGCGCGTGCAGCGAGCCGTAGTTGTTGCCGAGCGCCTGCACCACGCCCTTGCTGCCGTCGGCGAGTTCGTAGAGGCAGCCGAGGTCGAGATCGATCGAGCCGCCGCGGCGGAAGAGCCGGGGCTTGCCGCTGGCCCAGCGGAGGTTGACGCGCAGAACCCCCTGCGATTCCCCCGGTTTGGCGAGGTCGACGCTCGGCGCCGCCTTCGAGAGCGTCACCTTGTTCAGGTCGACGCCGCCGGTCCCGGCCCGGTTGTCGGCCGCCATCGCGATCCCCCTCCAACTCGACACGGTGGTCAGGTGGCTCCGAGCCTAACGCGCGCGACCCCGGAAATGCCCGGAGCGGCAGCGAAATTTCGCTGCCGCTCCGGGGCGGGGTGGTGCGTGGCGGTCAGGCGACCGGGGTGGTCGCCGGTTCGTTGCCGGTCTCCGCGGCGGCCGCTTTGCGGTTGCGCCGGATGCTGGACCAGAAGGCGGCGCCGATGAAGGCGACGCCGACCAGGCCGGTAATGATCTCGTTGATGTGCACGCCGATCGAGACCAGCAGGATGGTGGCGAGCGCGCCGATCGCCCAGTGCGCGCCGTGCTCCAGGTACACGTACTCGGACAGCGTGCCCTGGCGGACCAGGTAGACGGTGATCGAGCGGACGAACATGGCGCCGATCAGGCCGAGGCCGAGCGCGATGATGATCGGGTCGGCGGTGATGGCGAAGGCGCCGATGACGCCGTCGAAGGAGAACGAGGCGTCCAGGACTTCCAGGTAGAGGAAGAGGAAGAAGCCCGCCTTGCCGGTGGCCTTGGCCAGGTCGGAGGGGCCGGTGCGCTTGCCCTCCAGCTCCTTGCCCGCTTCGTCGAGGTCTTCCTCGACATCCTCGGTGTGGAACATCGAGCCGAGGCCGTCGACGGCGATGTAGGTGATCATGCCGAGCAGCCCGGCCAGCAGCACGGTGGCGCGGTTGTCGTCGTCGGCCAGGAACTCCGCGGCCAGCACCAGCGCGATACCGGAGACCACGATCGAGAGCATGTCCAGCTTGCCCGCCTTGGCCAGCGGCTTCTCCAGCCAGCTCAGCCAGGTGATCTCGCGCTCCTCGAAGATGAAGTTCAGGAAGAGCAGCGCCAGGAACAGGCCGCCGAAGGCCGCGATCTGCGGGTGCGCGTCGGTGATCAGGGTTTCGTAGCTCGCGCTGCCGTCCGGGAAGTAGGCGGCGTCGTCGGCGGGCGGGTTCAGCGCGAGGTCGAACGCCTGCACCGGGTTCAGCCCCGCGGTGACCCAGATGATCGCCAGCGGGAACAGCAGCCGCATGCCGAAGACGGCGATCAGGATGCCGACGGTGAGGAAGATCTTCTGCCAGAATTCACTCATCCGCCGCAGGACCGTGGCGTTGATGACGGCGTTGTCGAAGGAGAGCGACACCTCGAGGATGCCGAGGATGAGGCAGAGGAACAGTGCGGTCGGGCCGCCGTACAGGAAGGCCGCGACCAGTGAGATCACTGTGACGAGGCCGGAGAGGCCGAATATGCGCAGGACCACCGGGGGGACCTTTCGTTGTCGAGGCCGAACTTGACCGCCGTCCAGGGTGAATGCGTCGCCGCGCATTG
This sequence comes from Nocardia sp. NPDC057227, assembly GCF_042669725.1. Classification (NCBI taxonomy): domain Bacteria; kingdom Bacillati; phylum Actinomycetota; class Actinomycetes; order Mycobacteriales; family Nocardiaceae; genus Nocardia; species Nocardia sp. NPDC057227. The sequence goes on from NZ_JBHUXA010000026.1 coordinate 79,708, forward strand.
TCCACCTGGGACGACGCCGCACGAGAAGGGGGCCCGTTACCGGGCCCCCTCACACGTGGTCGTGCGTCAGACGTTCACGCCGTAGTCGCGCGCGATGCCGGACAGGCCGGAGGCGTAGCCCTGGCCGATGGCGCGGAACTTCCACTCGGCGCCGTTGCGGTACAGCTCGCCGAAGACCATCGCGGTCTCGGTGGAGGCGTCCTCGGAGAGGTCGTAGCGGGCGAGCTCCTCGCCGTTGCTGCGATCCGAGACCCGGATGTAGGCGTTGCGGACCTGGCCGAAGGACTGCTGGCGGGTCTCCGCGTCGTAGATCGAGACCGGGAAGACGATGCTCTCGATGTTCGCCGGGGTGTTGGCCAGGTCGACGTTGATGACCTCGTCGTCGCCCTCGCCCTCGCCGGTGCGGTTGTCGCCGGCGTGCTCGATGGCGCCCTCCGGGGACTTCAGGTTGTTGAAGAACACGAAGTGCTGGTCGGACACGACCTTCTTGTCCGCGCCTGCCGCGATGGCGCTGGCATCCAGGTCGAAGTCGGTACCCGTTGTGGTCCGAACGTCCCAGCCGAGGCCGACCGCGACGGCCGTCAGGTTGGGGGCTGCCTTGCTCAGCGAAACGTTGCCGCCCTTGGACAGACTGACACCCATGCGGGAATCCCTTTCGATGGTCGGTGTGTGATCCCGACATGTCCGAATCGCCGGGTACGCCATACGACACTAGTAGGTTTCGGCGAACTTGCGTAGGAACCGGCGCTCAGGGCCATCTCCTACGATCGGGGCGTGGCAGGGCGCAGGCGTGGATGGTTCGGCTCGTCGGGGCGCGACGAGTGGATCGAGCAGGCTCGGGCCGGTGTGGTCGCGGCCTTTCTGGACATGGACCGACGGCAGAGCGCTGCCGATTCGGCGGTGCTCGCGGTCGCCGAGGTGCGGCCCGATCCGGCGCTCGCGCGGCGCTGGGAACCGGTCCGCAACCGCTGCTACGCGGCGGCCGGGGTGTATCTGGCCCTGAACGACGATCTGGAGGCGGCGGAGCGGGACGGCACCCCGGTGCCGGGCGGCGCGCCGCGCGCCGAGCAGGTCACCAGGCAGCTCGCCGAGGCGGCGCGCGCGGTGGACGAGTTCTGGAACGCGAACCGGGCCCGGCTGGAGGACGCGGTCGCGGTGCTGGGCGCGGTGCCCCGGTTCGCCGAGGAGGTGAGCGCCGAGGCGGAGCGGGTGCTCGGTGCCGCTGCGAGCTCGGAGTACGCCGGATACCGCTCGATTCGCTCCGGGGTCGCCGCGGTGGATGAGGCGCTGCTCACACTGGCCGCGGCCACCACGGCGGGGCCGGGCCGGGTGCGCGCCGCCGCGACCGCGCTGCGCGAGCTGACCGCGCTGCTGTCGGAAGCATTGGCGCAGGCCCCTTCTCGGCGCGGCGCCGCGGCCAATGCGATCGCCTCGGTGACCACCCGCATCGCCGCCGTCCGGACCAGGGCCGAAGGGCTCGCCGCCGCCTACTCGGCGCTGCTGCGCGAGTTCAACGCTGCGAGTTCGGCAGATCTGACCAACAATGAGCGGGAGAGCCAGCAGGCCGTCGCCGCCGCGGACACCGCACTCGCGGGTGCGCGGGCCGCGGCGGCCGCGCACGATCCGGAGACCGCGCTTGAACTGACCACTTCCGCGCGCGCCAGCCTCGCGGCGGCCGAGCAGCAGGTCGATGCCGTCACCCGGCGACTCACCCTGCTGCGCGAGGTCGCCGCGAACCCGAATTCCAAGGCCGAGGCCGTACGATTCCGGCTGCGGGACGCGCAGATGCTCGCGGTGAGCCGGGGGCTCGTCGCCGAATGGGGTTCGGTACTCGATGCCCAGATCGACCGAATCGACCGCGCCGCCGCCGCCCTGACCGGTAGGCACCCGAACTACTGGGCATACGTCACAGAGCTCGACACCATCGCGGAATTCATCACCGGCGTGGTGGATCGAATGCGAAAAGAACCAGGACACCGACGAGGATGAGGACGGGGCCGCGATGACCGCGAGCGTTGCCGTCGCGCAGGAGGTCTCCCTGCGCAAACGGAAGCTGCTGTGCCATTTCCGGCAGCTGCCGGAGGGAAGGGCGCCGGAGCTGTTCCACCGGCGGCCGCAGTCGTTCGGCGACAGCGATGAGCGGGAGCTGCTCGCGATCGCGCTCGGCGCGACGCTGTACGTCCCGGCGACCAGGGACGACCTAGCGGGAACCATCCGGCGCCGGGCCGCGCGCGGCGTCTGTTCCATGGTGATCGACCTGGAGGACGCGGTCGCCGACCACGAGGTCGAGTGGGCGAAGGCGCAGGCGGTCGCGGTGCTCGACGAGCTCGCCGCCGACCCGGACCCCAACCCGATGCTCTTCGTGCGGGTGCGCGACGCCGCCACCATCACCGAGATCGCGGAGGCGCTCGGTGCAGGCGCCGCGGTACTCACCGGCTTCGTCTTCCCCAAGTTCGACAGCCTCACCGGCCCCTCCTATTTCGCGGCGCTCGCGGTGGCGACGCAGCGGCTCGGCCGGACCGTGTACGCCATGCCGGTGCTGGAGTCGGCGGCGCTGGTGCACCGGCAGACCAGGGACCGGGAGCTCACCCGGATCGCGGAGCTGCTGGCCGCGCACCGGGAGCAGGTGCTCGCGGTGCGGGTCGGCGCCACCGACATGTGCGCCACCTTCGGCATCCGCCGCGACCGCGACCTCACCATCTACGACGTCCGGGTGGTCGCCGACGTGATCGCCGACATCGTGAACTACCTGGGCCGCGCCGACGGCTCCGGCTTCGTGATCACCGGCCCGGTCTGGGAGTACTTCGCCGACCACGAGCGGATGTTCCGGCCGCTGCTGCGCACCGCCCCCTTCGAGGAGTCGGACGCGGTGAAATTTCGCCAGTACCTGGTGAGCCGGGATCTGGACGGGCTGCTCAGGGAGATCACGCTGGACCGGGCCAACGGCATCCAGGGCAAGACGGTGATCCACCCGTCGCACGTGGCCGCCGTGCACGCGCTCTCGGTGGTGACGCACGAGGAGTACTCGGACGCGCTGGACATCCTGCGCGCCGACGTCGGCGGGGTCGCGGCCTCCGGCTACCGGAACAAGATGAACGAGATGCGCCCGCACCGCAGCTGGGCCAGGCAGACCGTGCTGCGCGCGCGGGTCTTCGGGGTGGCGAACAAGGGCGTCTCCTTCGTCGACCTGCTCACCGCGCTGGTGACGGAATGAGCTGGGCGACCAGGGAGCTCGGCTTCGGCGTACACCACGGCTCGGGCACGGCGACCGTGCCCGAGCTGATCGAGCCGGGGCTGCGCAGGGGCAACCCGCGGCGCGCGCACCTGCTGGTCTCCACGGTGCTCGGCAAGCACATCCCGACCGACCCCGCCGCGGTGCTCGACGCCGGGAATCGCCTGGGTGACCTGGTGCGCGAGCGGCTGGGCGAGAGCGCCGCCGTCGTGCTCGGCTTCGCCGAGACCGCGACCGGGCTCGGGCACTGCGTCGCCGCCCGGATCGGCGCCAGGTGCTACCTGCACTCCACCCGCCGCGCGGTGCCGGGCGCGCACACCTTCGCCGGGTTCGAGGAGGGACACTCGCACGCCACCTCGCACCTGCTGCAGCCGGAGCCCGCCGAGGTCTTCGCCGACGGGCTGCCGCTGGTCCTGGTCGACGACGAGATCTCGACCGGGGCCACCGCGGTGGAGGCCCTGCGCGCGCTGCACGCCGTCGCGCCGCGCACGCACTACGTGCTGGCCAGCCTGGTCGACATGCGCACGGCGGCGGATCGGGCGAAGGTCGAGGCCGCGGCCGCCGAGCTGGGCGCCCGGATCGACACCGTGTGCCTGGCGGCGGGGCGCGCCGAGGTGCCCGCCGACCTGCCCGCCGCGGTGGCGGCGCTGCCCGAGCACCGGCTGAACCCGGTCGCCGCGCGGCGAGGTTCGGTGGCGCGGGTGCGGCTGCCGTGGCCCGACGCCGTTCCGGAGGGCGGGCGGCACGGGTTCCTGCGCGCTGATCTGCCCGGGTTCGAGCAGGCGCTGACCGCCGCCGCGGCGGCGCTGCGGAGCGGGCTCGACCCTGCCCGGCCGGTTGTCGTGGTCGGCCACGAGGAGCTCATGTACCTGCCGCTTCGCCTGGCCGATGCGCTGGCCGCGGCGGGTACCCCGGCGCGGTTCCAGACCACGACGCGCTCACCGGCGTACGTACTGGACGAGCCGGATTACCCGCTGCGCCGCGGCTTCCGGTTCACCGCGCCGGAGTCCGGCGACGACGCGCCGCGCTACCTCTACAACGCGGCCTGGCCCGGCGGCGCCGACCCGCTGCTCGTGCTGGTACTGGACGAACCAGCCGACACCCCCGCGCTCATCGCCGCCGGCGGGCTGCTCGACGTGCTCACCGCCGGGGGCGCCGATGTGCTGGTCGCGGTGGTTCCCGGCGCCGATCCGCGGTCGCTGCGCGCGGCCCGCGCGCTGCCGGAGCCGCTGTACGGCCCCGACTTCGGCTCCTACGCCGCCGACGAGGTGGCCTGGCTGCTCACAGACCTCTCCGCGCTCGACCTGGAGGCCGATGTGGCGGAGCGGGAGCGCCGGATCCAGGCCGGGGTCGCGCACTACGCGGAGTCGCTGCCGATCGAGTTCCAGCCGGACGCCGCCTACCGCGAGCTGTTCGAGAAGGTCCTCGCCGACAGCGCCGAGCGGCTCGCGCTCGCCGTCGGCACGGTGGCCGAGTTGGTGGTCGCCGAGCGCGGAGACGACGTGGTGCTGGCCTCGCTGGCCAGGGCGGGGACGCCGATCGGCATCCTCATGCGGCGCTGGCTGCAGCGCCGGAGCCCGGCACTCGAGGTGCCGCACTACGCCGTGTCCATCGTGCGCGATCGAGGTATCGACGCGGTGGCGCTGGATTACCTGGCGGCGCACCACGACCCCGCCTCGGTGGTCTTCGTGGACGGCTGGACCGGCAAGGGTGCCATCGCCAGGGAGCTCACCGCCGCGCTGGACGAGTACCGCGCCGCGGGCGGCGCCCGCTTCGACGGTGAGCTCGCGGTGCTCGCCGACCCGGGCCACTGCGTGCGCACCTTCGGCACCCGCGACGACTTCCTGATCGCCTCGGCCTGCCTGAATTCCACCGTCTCCGGGCTGGTCTCCCGGACCGTGCTGAACGCCGAGCTGATCGGCCCCCGCGATTTCCACGGCGCCAAGTTCTACCGCGAACTCGCCGCCGACGACGTCTCCGGGCGGCTGCTCGACACCGTCACCGCGGCCTTCGACACCGTGCGCGACCGGGTGCCCGCGCAGGTGGCGGCGCTCCGGGCGGGCGACCGCACCCCGACCTGGACCGGGTGGGAGTCGGTGGAGCGGGTGCGCGCCGAGTACGGCATCGGCACGGTCAATTTCGTCAAGCCCGGGGTCGGGGAGACCACGCGCGTGCTGCTGCGCCGGGTGCCGTGGCGGGTGCTGGTGCGGGAGGCCGACGCGCCGGAGCACGCGCACATCCGGATGCTGGCCGCGGCGCGGGATGTCCCGGTCGAGGTCGTGCCCGACCTGGCCTATTCGTGTATGGGATTGATCAAGGACGTGCAGTGAGCTCTGCTCTACCGGCCCTGGTGGCCACCGACCTGGACCGCACCATGATCTACTCGCGGGCGGCGAGCGGTGACGCCGACGCGCTGGTCTGCGTGGAGTATCTGGACGGGGAGCCGCTCTCCTTCATGACCGAGCGGGCCGCCCTCCGGCTCCGGGAGCTGGCCGGGCTCGCCGTCGTGCTGCCGACCACCACCAGGACCATCGAGCAGTACCGGCGGATCGCGCTGCCCGGCGGGCCGTTCCGGTACGCGGTGACGAGCAACGGCGGGAACCTGCTTGTCGACGGGGAGCCGGATGATGCGTGGCGGGCTGCGGCCGGGCGGGATGCGGCGGCGGGCGGGGCCGGGCTGGCCGAGGTGCGGGCCGAGCTGCTGCGGCGGATCGACGATTCCTGGGTGCTCAAGTTCCGGGAGGCGGACGAGCTCTTCTGCTACCTGGTGGTGAACGTGGCGGCCATGCCGGCGGGGTTCCTCGCGGAGTGGGACGGGTGGTGCCGGGCGCACGGGTGGAGTGCCTCGCAGCAGGGGCGGAAGATCTATGCCATGCCGGTGGCGGTGTGCAAGAGCGTTGCCGTTGCCGAGGTTCGGCGGCGGCTGCTCGACGAAGGTCGGTTGACGCTCGACGCGCCCTTGCTCGCCGCGGGGGACGGGGCGTTGGACGCGGAGTTGCTGGCGTCGGCGGATTTCGCTGTGCGGCCGCGGCACGGGGAGCTGGAGGAATTGGGCTGGAGCAGTCCGAATCTCGTGCTCACGGAGTCGCGGGGGGCCGATGCGGGGGCCGAGATGGTGGAGTGGTTCCACACCGGCGTCGGTGCGTCCGCCGCCACGGCGGCGAAAAGGCTCGCGGGGTAGGCCTTCGGCCTACCCCGCACCCCACCGGCTCGTCAGGGCTGGGAGTTCAGGCCCTTCTCCAGGACGGGCCAGGAGGCCTTGAGGTCGTCCTGCCAGTAGCCCCAGGAGTGGGTGCCGCTGTCGCGGTAGACGAAGGTGGCGGGGATGCCGAGATCGCGCAGGCGGTTGTCCAGGTTGTGGGTCGACCAGTTGACGCCCGCCTCGATGACCGCGCCGATCGCGACGGTCTGCGGGGTATCGGCCGGCTTCTCCAGCCGGAACTTCCCGCCCGGCTCGTCGTAGACGCCGGGGATCCCGCTGCCGGTGGAGACGAACAGGTCAGTGCCGCGCAGCTGCTCGGCGTTCACGATGGGGTCGTTCGCCTTCCACAGCGGATCGTCGGCCGGGCCCCACATGTTCTCGGCGTCGCCGCCGCCCCAGGTCTCCACGGTGACCTTCACCATGTTCTGGCCGATGGGGTCACTGGTCTGCGCCAGCCCGCTGTAGACGGCCGCGCTGCGGTACAGCCCGGGCTTGGCGATGGCCAGGTTCAGCACCGACACCCCGGACATCGAGAGCCCGGCGATGGCGTTCACCTTGTTCGTGCCGAGCACCGCGTCGACCAGCGGCGGCAGCTCCTCGCTGATGTAGGTCTTCCACTTGTTCACGCCGAGGACCGGGTCGGTCGACTTCCAGTCGGTGTAGAAGGTCCAGGCGCCGCCGATGATCTGCACCACGTTGACGTTCTTGTCGCCGAGGAACTGCAGTGCGTCGGTCATCCGCTGCCAGGAGGCCGAGTCGACGCCACCGCCAGCCCCGTTCAGCAGGTAGAGCGAGGGCCGCGGCGCCGAGGTGTCGGCGGGGCGGAGCACGTCGACCATCAGGGTCTTGTTCATGGCGGCCGAGTGGATGTGCAGCCGGACGTTGCGCGCGTCGAGTGCCTCCACCTTCTCCACGTAGGAGCCGCCCGGCGCGACCGCCTTGGCGGTCACGACGTTCGGGGCCGGTGCCGGTTCGGCGAGAGCCGGGCTCACCGAGCCGATCAGGCAGGCGGCGAGTACCGCCGCGACCATGGTTCGCCTACCGGCGCGGCGGATCGACATCCTCGTCCTTCGTTCGTCCTGCAACCGCGAGAATTCGCGGCCCACCGAATCGATCGGCGGAGCGCGCCCGAATATACCGGCGCGCAGCCGTTCTCAGTACTGTTGCTGCTGTCCGGCCAATTGCTGGGCGATCACGCCCTGCAACCGCTGCAGCCCGCCGACCGTCATCCCGCTCTGCAACTGCCCCTCGATGGTGCGGACCACCTGGGAATCGCTGAGCACCTTCTCGCTGGACTGGATGAGCACGGTGCCCGCGCCGGTGAAGTCGAACTGCCGCTCCTCGCCGGAGCTGACGCCGAACCGCGCCGCGCCCGCCGCCAGGAAGTCGGTGATCCAGCGCTGGTCGTAGTGGTGGCTCGGGGACGGGCAGTCCGCCCAGCCGACCAGCGACTCCGGGTCGACCCGCAACGGCGGCTCGGCGAACATGACCGGGCCGTTCGAGGAGGCGAGGAACTTGCCGGTGCCGATCAGGGTGAGGAAGCCGGGCACGATGGACTGGTTCAGCGAGAGCCCCGGCTCGAAGGCGAGCAGGTTGGCCGCGCGGATGGTGAGGTTGCCCTCGTCCAGGTCGTAGGAGTTGATGTCGTAGCCGCGGTCGCCGATGATCAGCTTCCCGTGCCCCTCTGCCACCACGTAGTCACCGGTGAAGAGCGGCGCGGAGAACTGGGTGGAGACCATGTGCAGCAGCCCGCCGTGCAGGCCGTGCGTGAGCACCTGGAAGTTCATCTGCCCGTAGTAGGCGATCATCGCGCCCTTGCGCATGAACCAGGGCTTGTTCAGGTCGATGGAGTACGCGTAGCTGTTTCCCGGGATGTTGTCGCTCTCACCGAGATTCATGGGGTTCAGGATCTGGCTCATGGCTCACAACTTCTCTTCGGAGGCCTGCACGTAGACGATGCCCTGGCCGACGCAGTGCAGCTGCATCGCCTCACCGGCGCCGCGGCCGACCGCGTCCCGCCAGCTCATCGCCGTCTTCAGCTCGGTCTGCACATTGCCGTACGCGGCGACGAAGGCCTGCGGATCGACCACGATCGGGTTCGGCCCGCCCACCTGCAGCTCCAGGAACCCGCCGTGCGCGAGCAGCACCGCCGAGCCCTGGCCGCTGAGCTGGGTGGTGAACATGCCCTGCCCGGTGAGCGCGCCGGAGGCGGCGCCGCGCAGCGCGCCCATGATGCCGCCGCCACCACCGCCGCCGCCACCGCTGTTCGAGCTCGCCACCGAGACGATCGAGCTCTGCAGCTGCGCGGAGTTGGCCAGCAGCCGGGAGGCCTCCACCCGGAGCACCGCCCCCTGCTGCATCTGCACCACGTGCACCTCGAGCCCGGCCAGGCCGTAGTGCACCTCGCCGTTGCCCTGGGCCAGCATCGTGCTCTCGTGCTCGCCCGCCATCATCCGGCCGGCCATGCGCATCATGCCGCCGCCCATGCCGCCCATGCCGCCGCCGCCCATGCCCGCGATCTGGTGCGGGGAGAACGAGACGTCGCCGGTGTAGAAGAGCATCGCGCCCTTGCGCGCGACCACGCCGCCCGCCGCGCCGGTGTTGACCTTGACGACCTTGCCGTTGACCTTCTCGAACATGCTGCGCCCCTTACCGTTCCGCGGGCTGGATCAGTACGACGCCCTGCCCGTCCCAGCGCAGCGAGAAGGCCTCGCCCGCGTCCTGCCCCATGACCGTGCGCCACGAGACGTCGGTGACGAAGGACTGGTTCAGATTGCCCTGAGCGGCGACGAAGGCATCCGGATCGACGATCAGCGGGTACTGCGGGCTGACCTCGAGGTGGATCAGCGGGCCGCCCGCGGAGAGCAGGGCCACCTGGCCCTGCCCGGTGACCGTCGTGGTGAACAGCCCCGCGCCGGTGCTGGCGCCGCGCACCCCGGCGAAGCGGATGTCGGTGCGCAGATTGCCCGCGAAGGCGAGCAGCTGCTGCGACTCCACCTGCAACGTCTCGTTGTTCAGGTTCACCACGGTGACGTTCTGCCCGTTCACCGCGAAGAAGACGCGGCCGTTGCCGCCGCACTCCATGAGTGAGAGCTTCTCACCGGTGGCGCGGCGCTTGAGCCCGGCCAGCACGCCGTCGCCGCCGCCGAACCCGGCGGACTTGAACTGCACGTTTCCTTCGTAGGCGATCATCGAGCCGGAGATCGCGCGGACACTGGTGCCGGCGAGGTGGGCTTCGATCACCTTCTTCGACTGCTCGAACAGCTGTGCCATAGGAAGTCGCCTGTGGTCTCGGGGGAACGGCGCAGGGTTCGCGGTGTTCCGTGCGAGCGACACAGTAACCGATCCGGCTGTGGCCTGCGGTCTTCGCGAACGCCGGTTGTGCACAGGTTCCGATTTGTCCCCAATTGTCCCCAGGATGTTCACGCTGCCGCGCCCGCGGGCGATTCTCGTAGAGTGGCTTCGAACGCACCGACAAGCGAAGGGTCGAACTTGTCCGCATCACTCGCCAAAGGCCAGAACGGCCCACTGGCAGTCAACGACGTCGTGGTCTCCATCCAGCTCACGGCTCCCGCGGATCTCTCCGCGCTGCTCGTCACCGAACAGGGGAAGGTCCGCACCGACGCCGACTTCGTCTTCTTCAATCAGCCGAGCGGTCCCGGCGTGAACCTGGTGCCCGCGGCCGGGGGACCCGCGGCGCTCGCGGTCTCGCTCGCGCAGGTGCCGCCGGACATCGCGCAGATCCGCGCGGTGATCACGCTGGAGGATTCGAACAGCAACTTCGGCCGGTTCCCCGCCCCGACCGCGATCGTCTCCGACGCGTCGGGCAACCAGCTCTTCGAGTATCGGATCGACGGCCTGGCCAGCGAGTCCATCGTGATCGCGCTGGAGCTGTACCGGCGCCAGGGTGCCTGGAAGGTGCGCGCGGTCGGGCAGGGTTACGCGGGCGGGTTCGCGGCGCTGGTCACCGATCACGGTGTGAGCGTCGACGATTCGCCCGCCCCGCAGGCGCAGAGCGCGCCGCCCCCGCCGCCGCCCGCGCCGACCCAGGTCGCGCAGCCGACGCAGGGCGGGTACCCGCCGCCGCAGCAGTCGGCGCCGACCCAGGGCTACCCGCCGCCGCAGCAGGGTGGGCCGGGTGGCTTCCCGCCCCCGCCGCAGCAGGGTGGGCCGGGCGGCTACCCGCCCCCGCCGCAGGGCGGCCAGCAGGGCTACCCGCCCCCGCAGCAAGGCGGCCAGCAGGGCTACCCGCCGCCGCCGCAGCAGGGCGGCCAGCAGGGCTCGCCGCCGCAGCAGGGCGGCTACCCGCAGCAGGGTCACCCCCAGGGCGGCTACCCGCCCGCCGCCCCGCCGCAGCAACCGCCCGCCGAGGTGAGCCTGAGCAAGGACCGGCCGGTCAGCCTGGAGAAGGGCCAGCGGGTCACGCTGCGCAAGGAGGGCGGCGTGCAGCTGACCTTCGTCAAGATGGGGCTCGGCTGGGACCCGGTGCGCACCCGCGGCATGTTCGGCAGCCGCACCGTCGACATCGACCTCGATGCCTCGGTCACCCTGTTCGCCGACACCAACCTGGTCGACGTGGCCTACTACGGCCAGCTCAGCTCCAAGGACGGCTCGGTCCGGCACCAGGGCGACAACCTGACCGGCGAGGGCGACGGCGACGACGAGGTGATCCTGGTGGATCTCACCCGGGTGCCCGCGCACGTCAACACGCTGCTCTTCATCGTCACCTCCTACAAGGGGCACTCGTTCGAACAGGTGCAGAACGCGTTCTGCCGCCTGGTCGACGGCAGCAACAATGCCGAGCTGGCGCGCTTCACCCTGGCAGGCGGCATGCCGTTCACCGCCATGGCGATGGCCAAGATCTACCGCGCGGGCAGCGACTGGAAATTCGTCGCGCTCGGCGAGGGATTCCAGGCCAAGCACCCGGGCGAGGCGGTCCCGCAGCTGGGCCGATTCCTGGTGAACAGCTGAGCGGAGCAGATGTCGTGATCCAGTTGCAGGCCGGGCAGAACATCCCGCTCACCGGCGGGGCCGTGCGATTCGAGGCATCCGCCGGTGCGGCGCTGCGCCTCGCGGCCCTGGTGGTGGCGGACAACCTGCGGGTCACCGGCCCGGAGGATCACATATCCGCCGAGCGCCGGGCCGCGCCGGGCGTCGCGCTCACCGGCAGCGCCGTCGTCGTCGACCCGCCTGCCGTGCGGGCCGACGCGCAGGCGGTGCTGCTCGTCGCGGCCGTCGACCCGGCGGTGCCGCTGCCGCCCGGTGGGGTCGGCGTGGTCGATGCCGTGCTCACCGGGGCGGACGGGGCGGGGATCGCGCGGTTCACCGTCACCCCGTCGGCGGGGGAGACGGCGCTGATCTGCTTCGAGGTGTACCGGCGCGGGAACGGGTGGAAGCTGCGCGCGGTCGGGCAGGGGTACGCGGGCGGGATGGATGCGCTGCTGCCCGCGCACGGCATCGCCGCGCCCGCGCCGGAGAGCGCCGGCGGACCCGGTGGGGGCACCGCCCCCACCGCGGGAGGCGCAGCCGTGCCCGGTGCGCCGCTCGAGGTGGCGCACGGTCTCGAGCGGATCTGGATGATCTTCGAGGATGCGGCGCGGTCCGCGGCGGCGCTGATCGCGGCTCGCGACTATGCCGACAAGCGGCTGGACGAGGAGCTTTCCGCTGCTGTCTCCGATCCGGCTACCCGGAACACCCCTGCCGCCGAGCAGGCGCGGCAACTCGCGCAGCGGCGCTACGACGAGTTGATCGGGATAGCCGAGGGGAATCACCGCAGGGACAGTGAGCAGCTGCTGCGGGAGCTCGCCGAGGCGGATCGGTTGTTGCCGCCCGCGCTCGCTTCCTGGGAGGCACCCGCATGGGATCGTCCGCCCGCGGCGTCGGACGGGATCCGGCTCGGCGAGCTGTACGCGATCGAGCGCGGATCGCTGCGGGTGCCGTATTGCGTCCCGGTGCCGTTGAATCGGCCGCTCTGGATCGATACCGAGTCCAGTGCGGCTGTCGCGCCGGTGGTGGGGGCGCTGCTGGCGCGGTTGATCTCGGCGGCTCCGGAGCGGCGGACCGCTGTCGATCTCATCGACTTGAGTCAGGGGTTTCGGAGTCTTACCCCGCTGCTCGCGCCGGTGCTGGAGGGGGCGCCTATCAGCGACCACACCGACATTTCCGGGCGATTGCAGGAGTTGGTCGAGGCTGTCGAGTTGGCCGAGCTGGCTCTGAGTGGTGGGGCGGGGGTACCGCCGGGGGAGCATCGGATTCTGGTGGCTGCCGATTTCCCGCACGGGTATCAGGGGATTGATGTGCAGCGGCTGTCGACGCTGGTGCTGCGCGGGGGGCTGATCGGATTGTCCGTGGTGTTCGTGGGGGCGAACGAGTCGAACTCGACGGAGAGTGCGTTGGCCGCGTTGTCGCAGTCTTGTCGGCATCTGCCGACCATCGCCGGGACACCGTTGTTCGATCCCTGGACGGGGTCGGCTTGGGAGTTGGCGTTGGATCTGTTGCCGCAGGAGCCGGGGCGGCAGGCTCGGTTCTTACGGAGCGTGTAGTGGTTGAGTCAGAGGGGGGCTGGCTTTGGGCGGAGGGGTTCTGGGAGCCAGGGGAGTAGGGGGTCGGGGGACCGGTCGAGGACGCCGCCGAGGGGGTCGTCGGCGTAGTCGCGGCGGACCGGGTCTTCGGCGGGTCGGTAGATCTGGCGGACCACCAGGGCGCAGAGGGCAAGTACTGCCAGATCTCGGAGCAGGACTGTGGCGGTGAACCACTGTTCGGGGAGGCCCTTGCGGTCGGTTCCGAGGTAGTAGTACATGCGGGGGACCCAGACCAGGGCGTCGACGGTCATCCAGGCCAGGAGGATGCGGCGGTGGGGGAGCGCCAGTACCGCCAGGGGGACCAGCCAGAGGGAGTACTGGGGGCTCCACACCTTGTTGGTCAGCAGGAAGGCTGCGATCAGGAGGAAGCAGAGCTGGGCGAGGCGGGGGCGGTGGGGGGCTTTGAGGGCCAGGTAGGCGATGGCGAGGCAGGCCAGGGCGAAGGCGGCGAGGGAGACCGTGTTCAGGATGCCGGGAGCCTCGCCGTGCACCAGCTCTCCGTCGAAGCCGGACCAGCCGGTGAACGACGTGACCACGTTGTAGATCGAGTCGGGGTCGGCGTGCCTGGTGGTGTTCAGGCGGAAGAACTCGCGCCAGCCCTGGGGGTAGAGCAGGGCGATCGGCAGATTCACCAGGCCCCACGTCAGCAGGGCCGCGGCTACGGTGGCGCCCGCGGCGCCGAGCGGGCGGGTGCTGAGCACCTCGAGCCGCTGCCGCCTGCCGTCCCACCAGTCCAGGAAGGTGTCCAGGTTACGGATCGAGCTCAGCGGGGGGCCGGTGCGGGCGCCGGGAGCGCGGTGCAGCGGGTCGGCGCGCAGGCACAGCATCACCAGCGGGCCGAGCAGCAGCAGGGGATACAGCTTGGCGGCGCCGCCGAGGCCGAGCAGTACCCCGGCCAGCACCGGTCGCCGCCGGGCCCAGGCCAGCAGGCCGGTGGCGGCGAAGGCGGTGGCGATGGCGTCGAAATTGGTGAACGCGTGCACGATCACCAGCGGCGAGCAGACCAGCAGCGCGACATCCCACGGCCGCCTGCCTGCCGAGCGGGTGGTCGCCCAGACGGTGACCAGCCAGGCCAGCGCCAGCCCGATCGCCACCACGTTGAAGTAGACGACGACCTGCAGCGCCCCCGCTCCCGGCAGCGGCAGCATGTCGTAGGTCTTCGCGATCCGCATGGCCAGGTACTGGTAGAGCCCGGAGAGCACCGGATACTCCATGTACCTGACCTCGGTGCCGCCCTCGGGGGTCTGCTCGATCCAGTACTTCTTGTACGGGAAGGCGCCCTCGTTCAGCCGCTCCGCGCCGTACAGCGGCACGGTGTCGGAGTAGCACATGGCCACGTACTGGCGGCCGTTGTTCCAGTCCAGCGAGAGCTGGCCGTTGCCGTCCGCGGTCTGCTGGATGCAGGCCGCCTTGGTCGACCAGCCGAGCGCGAGGAAGAGCACCGCGAAGACGAGCAGCACGCGCAGCGGCGTCCAGTACCTGGCCCGGCCGATCAGCGCGTGATCGCCGACCGGCCCGCCGACCGCGGTGCTGAGCTGCGCGGCGAGCGAATCGTTTCGGCTCGGCTTGTCCCGCCCGTCCGCCGACCGCAGATCCGGCGCGAGCGGCGCGGGAGAGATGTAGCCGACCCGCGGGTGGTACACCGCGTCCGGGCCGGTGCCCGGCGAACCGGCGGCCGGCACGGTACCGCCGGCCGCTCGATCGTCGGCCACCTGCTGCTCGGTCACGAAATCCGAGGCTACCGGGAGCCGCTCGGCCTGCCGCCCTCCGACTCCTCGTTGCCGCCCGCGCCGGGGGCGCCGGTCGCCGTCGGCTGGCCGGGCAGCGGCCCGGCGTCCGGCTGGGTCTGCTGCTGCGGGCGCTGCTGCTGGGTCTGCGGCGCGATGCCTGGCACCGGGATGGTGATGCCGGGCAGGATCTCCACCTGCGACGGGGTGATCACCACCGGCGGCAGCGGCTCCGCCTCGGTGCTGGACGGCGGGGTGTAGGGGGCGGTCCACTCGGGCACGCCCGCCTGACCCTTGATCGGCGCCGGCTTCGGGAAGGTCTCGTTCGACGAGCCCTTGAGCGCGCCGTCCATGGTCAGCTTCCAGATGTCCGACGGCAGGCTGGAGCCGTAGATCATGGAACCGCCATAGTTGCGCAGCGCCGAGTTGTCGGTGCTGCCGACCCAGACCGCGGTGGCGAGCGACGGGGTGTACCCGACCATCCAGGTGTCCTTGTTCTCGCCGGTGTCGCCGAGCTGGGCGGTACCGGTCTTGGCCGCGGACTCCCTGCCGCCCGCCAGCCCGTGGTTGCGCGAGTAGCCCGCGATCGGCTTCATCGCCGCGGTGACATTGTCCGCCACCGCCGCCGAGACCCGCTGCTCACCGGGGACGTCGCCGCGGTCGAGCAGGGCGGTGCCGTCGGCGGTCACCACCCGGGAGACGAAGTGCGGCGCGTGGTACATGCCGGAGGCGGCGAAGGTCGCGTACACCGACGCCATGTCGAGCACCCTGGCCTGGTACTGGCCGAGCACGATGCCGTTGTTCGGGCCGGTGCCGTCCGCCTCGGTCAGCGTCTTGCCGACGCCGGGCAGCGACTCCGGGATGCCGAGCTTGTGCCCCATGTCCGCGATCTTCTGCGGGCCGTTCTGCATGTCCAGCTGCATCCGGTAGAAGCTGGTGTTCAGCGAGCGCTTGAGCGCCTCGGCGATGGTGCAGGTGCCGCACTGCTCGCCCTCGACGTTCGTGATCTTGATGCCGTTCACCGTCACCGGCGAGCTGTCGTACATCTGCGAGAGCGGAATGCCCTGCTCCAGGTTCGCGGCCAGGCCGATCGGCTTGAACGACGAGCCGACCTGCAGCCCGGCGTTGGCGAAGTCGTAGCCCTGGCCGTCCTCGCCGCCGTAGTAGGCGCGGACCGCGCCGGTGCGCGGGTCGATCGAGACGACCGCCGTGCGCAGCTGCTCCGGCTCGCCCTCCATCTTGGTGCGCGCGGCGTTCACCGCCGCCTCCTGCATCTGCGGGTCGATGGTGGTGGTGATCTGCAGGCCGTCGGTGTTGAGCTGCTGCTCGCTGATGCCTGCGGCGGAGAGCTCGCGCAGCACCTGGGTCTTGATCAGCCCCTCCGGGCCCTGGTCCAGCTCGTTGTCCTGCAGCGAGGCCAGCGGAATGACCGGCGGGTACTGCATGGACTGGCGCTCCGCGGCGGGCAGGTTGCCGCCCGCGGCCATGCCGTCGAGCACGTAGCCCCAGCGCGTCTTGGCGCCCTCCGGGTTCTTCTCCGGGTCGAGCGCGGACGGCAGCTGGATGGTGGCGGCGAGCACCGCACCCTCGGAGACGGTCAGCTCCTGCACCGGCTTGCCGAAGTACGCCTTCGCGGCGGCGTCGATGCCGTAGGCGCCGCGGCCGAAGTAGATGGTGTTCAGGTAGGCGGCGAGGATCTGCTCCTTGCTCCACTGGCGCGCCATCTTGGCCGAGATCACCAGCTCGCGCATCTTGCGGGTGAGCGACCGCTCGTCACCGACCATGGCGTTCTTCACGTACTGCTGGGTAATGGTCGAGCCACCGCCCGCGCTCTCCTTGCCGAGCAGGTTGTCCCTGGCGGCGCGGGCGAAGCCGGAGAGCGAGAAGCCCGGGTTGGAGTAGTAGTCCCGGTCCTCGGCCGCGATCACCGCGTTGCGCACGTGCGGCGGAATCTGGTCGATGCCGACCTCGGTGCGGTTGCCCTCCGGCGGGATCACCTTGCTGAGCACGGTGGTGCCGTCCGAGCCGAAGATGGTGGCGACCTGGTTGGTCTCCAGGTCGCCCGGCTTCGGCACCGAGACCGTGCTGTAGGCGACGAGGAACACCGCGCTCGGCACCACGATCATCAGCGCGACCAGCACGTAGAGGGTGCGGCGCAGGATCTTCCACGGGAACTTCTTCTTCCGCTGCCCGCCGCCGCCGCGGCCACCGCCCTTGCCGTCGCGGCGGGTGGGTGGGCCGGGCGGGCCACCCTGCCTGCTGCGTTCGCCGGTTGCGGTGCCATCGCGGCGGACCGCGGCGCGGCCGCCGGTGCCCGCGGGGGCCGCGCGCCGCGCGGCCTCGCCGGTCACGGGTCGCCGGACGGCGTCGCTCGCGCCGGGGCGGGTGCGCTCGGCGCTGCCCGCGCGCTGCGCGGGCTCGCCGGGGCGCGCGATGCGCTGGGTGCGGTTGGCCGGCTCGCCGGGGCCGGGGATCGGCCCGGACGGCACGCCGTCGCGGCGTGGCGGGCGTCCCTGGTTCTGCGCCGGGGGTCTCGGGCCGCCGGGGGCGGGGCGTCCGTTCGGCGGTGGGCCGCCGGGGGCGGGGCGCCCGTTCGGCGGCGGGCCGCCCTGGTACGGCCCTGTC